>JADGOB010000255.1 GCA_017883185.1 Acidobacteriota bacterium | reverse complement strand
GTGCGGGCGGCCCACCTCGAGCCGGTCGCCGACCTTCGACAACGCCTTCTCGACGAACTGGCCCGACGGGGTGCAGAGACGCCTGTGGCCGTTCTGCCCGAAGGCCCGATGACCATCCCGTACCTGGCTCCACCCCAATGAGGCGTGGATTTGGCCTGGCGCTATTCGTGATGGTGGCCGTGACCGTCGCCGGGGTGCGCGGCGGTGGGCGCGCGTTCACCGCCCAGGACCAGCAGCCTCCCCGCCACAGCGAGCACGTCATCGTCTCTCGCGTCATGGTCGACGCGCGCGCGGTCGATTCGCGCGGTCAGCCAATCCGCGGCCTCCAGGCCAGTCATTTCAGGGTTCGGGTGGACGGAAGGCCGGCACGGGTCGAGTCGGTCGAGTGGGTCGGCGAGACGGGACCCGGTGCACGGCTTGGCACCAGCCCCGCCGAGACCTCTTCAGTGGCGCAGGGTGCGCCTGCGGGGCAGCGTGAAGGACGCCTCATCGTCCTCCTCTTTCAAAAAGACCTCGAGCCCTCGCGCATCGTCGGGCTGATGCGGATGCTGATCGACATGCGCGAGTTCCTCGACTCCCTCGGGCCCGACGACCGCGTCGCGGTGCTGTCGTTCGACTCCAGCCTCAGGATCTGGCTCGATTTCACCACCAACATGGACAAGGTTCGCGAGGTCCTCCAGCACGGGATCCTGTTCAAGTACCCGCCGCGCGTCGAGCCGGTGCCGCCCCCGGCACTCATGTCCACGCTCGATATCGTGCGCGCCAACCGCGCCTACTCGATGGAGGAAGTTCTTGCGCTGCTCGGCCAGGCGCTGGAGCCCCTGCCCGGCTCGAAGTCGGTGGTGCTGGTCGGCCACGGGTTCGGCCAGCTCTCCGGCAGCACGCTCAACTTCGAGGCCGCCTACGCCGAGGCACGAAGGGCGCTGCAGGCAGCGAGGGCCGCGGTGTTCTGCCTCGACGTCACCAACGCGGACTCGCACACGCTCGAAGCCGGCCTCGAGATGACGGCCGAGGACACCGGCGGCTTCTTTGCGCGTACGCACCTGTTCCCGGCACTGGCGATGGCCAGGCTGGCTGGCGCGCTGTCGGGACACTACGTGCTGTTCGTCGAAGTGACCACGCCGACCAGGCGGCAGGTGCACGACCTCGAGGTGGACCTTATGGGGGTCGACGGCCGCGTCCTGGCGAAGCGGTCGTATATCGACCAATAGAAGGACCCATAGGCGACGCGTGCGCCCGGGGCGACGCATGGGTCGCCCCTACTTGACGATTTTGCCCCCAGCCGGTAGATTGCCTACATCTTCCAGGGCTGAGATCGTAACGGTTGAAGCAAGTTTCTGTAGGCCCCCCTGGAATCTGTCTTAGGCGCGGCCTGTCCCCTGATTGTCCGTTCATCCCGTTCCAGTCGAGAGGCACCAACATGTCGAGACGGATTGCCCTGTTACTGATTGCCGTGCTCACGCTCGTCGCGCCCGCGTGGGCGCAGCCCGCCGCGGCGCCGGCCACCGACAACCCGCTGCTGAAGGAATGGACGACACCGTTCCAGGTGCCGCCGTTCCAGGAGATCAAGCCCGAACACTTCCTGCCGGCGTTCAAGGAAGCGATCGCGCAGAACCGCAAGGACGTCGACGCCGTCGTCAACAATCCGCAGCCGCCGACGTTCGCCAACACGATCGAGGCGCTCGAGAACGCGGGCGAGCTGTTGTCGAAGGTGCAGGGCGTGTTTGGCGGGCTGCAGTCGGCCGAGACGAACGCGCAACTCCAGGCCATCAACCGCGAGGTGACGCCGCTGCTGTCGACCATGCGCGACGAGATCCGGTTGAACGAGAAGCTGTTCCAGCGGATCAAGGCGGTGTACGACAAGCGCGACGCGCTGAAGCTGACGCCGATCCAGAAGAAGCTCGTCGAGGAGGTGCACAAGGGGTACGTCCGGGGCGGCGCCAACCTGGATGCCGCGAAGAAGGAGCAGCTCAAGAAGATCAACGGCGAGCTGTCGATGCTCAGCGTGAAATTTGGCGACAACCTGCTGCACGACACCAACGCCTACAAGCTCGTGATTGAAAAGCAGGAAGACCTGCAGGGGCTGCCGCCGTCGGTCGTGGCCAGCGGCGCCGATTCCGCCAAGGCCGTCGGGATGCCGGGCGAATGGGTCTACACCCTGGCCGCGCCGAGCATCTGGCCGTTCATGCAGTACGCGGACAACCGCGAGTTGCGGCGACAGATCATCGACGCCTACACGAGCCGCTGCGACCACAACGACCAGTGGGACAACAAGAAGAACGTCTCGCGCATCGCGGCGCTGCGGGTCGTACGGTCGCAGCTCCTGGGCTACAAGAGCTACGCAGACTTCGTCCTCGAAGAGAACATGGCGAAGAACCCGGCCGGCGTCTATGGCCTGCTGAACCAGCTCTGGACGCCGGCGCGCAACGTGGCACTCAAGGAAGCGGCAGACCTGCAGGCCATGATCCAGAAGGAAGGCGGCACATTCAAGCTCGAGGCGGGTGACTGGCGCTACTACACCGAAAAGGTGCGGAAGGCGCGATACGACCTCGACGAGCAGGCGCTCCGCCCGTACTTCAAGCTCGACAACGTCGTGCAGGGCGCGTTCGCGGTGGCCAACAAGCTGTATGGCATCACCTTCACGCCGCTGTCCAACCTGCCGATCTACCATCAAGAAGTGAAGGCCTACGAGGTGAAGGACGCCAACGGCGACCACCTGGCCGTGTTCCTCACCGACTACTACCCGCGTCCGGGCAAGCGCGTTGGCGCATGGACGGGCGGGCTGCGGGGCAGCTACGTCCGCAACGGCAAGGTCGTGCGCCCGATCGTCACCAACGTGTGCAACTTCTCGAGGCCGTCCGGCGACGAACCGGCGATGCTGACGCTCGAAGAAGTCAACACGCTGTTCCACGAGTTCGGCCACGCGCTGGCGTCGTTCCTCGGCAAGGTGCCGTATTCGACCGTGGCGCGCTTCCCGCGCGACTTCGTCGAAGTGCCGTCGCAAATCATGGAGAACTGGTGCCTCGAACCCGATGTGCTGAAGATGTACGCGAAGCACTACAAGACGGGCGAAGTGATCCCGGCGGCGCTCGTTGAGAAGATCGAGAAGTCGGCGCAATTCAACCAGGGCTTCATCACCGTGGAATACCTGGCAGCGTCGCTGCTCGACATGGATTGGCACACGCTGACGACCACGCAGGAGCAGGATGCGACGGCGTTCGAGAAGGCGTCGATGGAGAAGATCAAGAACCTGCCCGAGATTCCGCCGCGCTACCGGAGCCCGTATTACAACCACATCTGGGCGAGCGGCTACTCGGCGGGCTACTACGCCTACATCTGGAGCGAGGTCTACGACAAGGACGCGTTCCAGGCGTTCAAGGAGAAGGGCCTGTTCGACCAGCCGACGGCCAAGGCGTTCCGCAAGCTGCTCGAGCAGGGCGGCACGGTTGACGCGATGACCGCCTACAAGACGTTCCGCGGCAGAGACGCCACCGTCGAGCCGCTGCTCAAGGCCCGCGGCCTGAAGTAGACCGAGCCCAGTCTTCGCGCTGTAGGGGCGACCGGCCGGTCGCCCCTATCAGGCAGGTCCTGATCACGGGCGCGCATGACCCGACGGTCCCGCCGGAACTGGGCACGGCCTGCGCTCGCGCCGCCCGCCGCTACTGCCGCGCGACCAGTTCGACCTGCCGGTTCTTCGCGCGCCCTGCCTCCGTCTTGTTCTCGGCGACCGGCGCGAACGGCCCGGCGCCGTGGGCGGCAAGCCTTGCCGGTGCGATGCCCATCTGCGAAAGCGCCTTCACGACCGACGCGGCCCTCGCCTGTGACAGCCTGGCATTCATGTCGTCCGCGCCAGGATGGACACTTTCGTTCGCATGAAACCTCCGGGAATGTCAGACGACGGAAGACACGCTGGCAAATGCTATCACCAGGCGGCGGATGAATTCCCGGGGGACGATGCGCTCGAACCAGGTGGGCCCGGCAAACGTCAGGGCGGGATCGAAAGTCCTCGGGCACGAGGTGGACGGCACCAGGCCCGAGCTGCTCGAGCGATGTGATACACACGTGCTCTGGTAGGATTGATTCATGGGCGATTTCAACCTCGACCTGCGTGGTGTCATCGTCGCCTGTTCGCACTGCGGCCAGCGGAACAGGATCGCGTTCGAGCGGTTGGGAGGGGCGGTGCGTTGCCCGGCGTGTAAGGTGGAGATCCACCCCCCGTCTGCCCCGGTCGACGTGCCTGCGATCGACGTCTTCGACGCGATCCTTCAGCATTCCGCGATCCCGGTCGTGGTGGACTACTGGGCGGCCTGGTGCGGCCCGTGCCGGATGGTGGCGCCCGAGCTACAGAAGATCGCCCTGCAGAACCCGGGGCGATTCCTGGTGGTCAAGGTCGATACCGAGCACCTCCCGGAATTGTCCGCGCGCTACCACATCCAGTCGATCCCAATGATGGCCGTCTTCCTCCGTGGCCACGAGAAGGCGCGCATGGTGGGTGCCCGTCCGGCCCGCGAGATTCTCGCCTTCATCAACCAGGCGCTGACGGCCGGCGACTGAGAGGCGCCTGCGGGCAGCCGACAGCTCGTAGCAAGCCACACCCGAACACAAGGAATAGAATAGGCACGCCCTTGTAAGGACAACGTGCCGAAACTAGAAATTCCACCCGACCCCTTTGACGATGCGGGGATGGATGTTGCTGAAGCGTTCATGCGACTCGTGGTTCGCTATTTCGCGGCGACGGCCGACAGCAGCGG
>JADGOB010000254.1 GCA_017883185.1 Acidobacteriota bacterium | reverse complement strand
GCGCCGGCCGGCGCGTAGGCGAGGATATAGCGGCTGCGAAAGTCCTGCAGGATTTTCTGAAAGGCGCCGCGCAGCTCCGCGCTCGAGGCGACGCGCATCATGTGGCCGCCGGTCGCGTCCGTCAGATCTTCGAGCGACGAGAGCCGCCGCGCGTCCGCCGCGGTCACCGCGTAGATCACGGCGTTCGATCGCTTCGCGGCCTCGAGGACTTCGTCGGGCTGCAGCCAGCTCGAGGTGTCAGCGCCATCCGTGCAGACGACGACGAGCGAGCGGCCCGGCTGCGCCAGCGTGGTCGTCAGCGCGACGTAGACGCCGTCCATGATGGCGGTCTTGCCGGACGGCGCGATGCGCAGCAGCTCCGCGCGAACGGCGGGGAGGTCCGAGGTCAGCGCGATCCGCGGGGCGACGGCGTGGCTGAAGGTCGTCAGCGCCGCGCGGTCGGCAGACTTCAAGCCGTCGAGCAGCGCCTGGCTGGCGGCGATGAGATCCGTCTGGCGTTTGCCGGCCGTGCTGGCGCTCGTGTCGAGCGCGAGCACGGCGTTCACCGGAACATCCGAGGCATCGACCAGGTCGACCGTCTGCACGACGCCGTTGTCGCGCAACTCGAAATCCGGCGCGGCGAGCCCGGCCACGGCGTTGCGCCCGTCGGTCACCAGGACATCCACGCGGACGCCGAGCGTGCGGGAGGAAAACGACGGTTGCTGGGAGGCGTGAGAAGGCCCCGACAGCAGCAGCGCGGGCAGCGAAACCACCGCGATAGCCAGCCGTCGAGTCATGCGGCAAGTGTAGCGCCGCTAGGCGTCCGCGGCGAGGTGATCCGTGGATTTGACAGTTACACGGTATTCATGTAAATTGCATTCGTGATTCTGTCGTTCGGCGATGCCCCGACCGAGGATATCTTCCACGGGAAGGAGTCAAGAGCCGCTCGAGCGATCGATAAGGCGATCTGGTCGGTCGTCCGCCGGAAACTCGACATGGTCAATGCGGCGGCGCGACTCGAGGATTTGCGCGGACCGCCTGGGAATCGTTTGGAACGGCTGAAGGGCGACCAGAAAGGGCGTCACAGCATCAGGATCAATGAGAAGTACCGCGTGACGTTCCGATTTACCGAAGGGCACGCGCACGAGGTCCGCTGCGAGGACTATCACTGAGGAGAAGCATGGGCCACCCGCCGCTCACGCGGCAGGTGCCCGGAGGAAGACGCCGATGATCCCGAAGCACCGCCCGCCGACACATCCCGGTGAAATGTTACTCGAGGAGTTTCTGAAGCCGATGGAGCTCACCCAGGTTGAGGCCGCAGGGAAGATGGGCATCTCAGTGAATCGGCTCAATGAGTTGATCAATGGGAAGCGCGGCGTGACGGCGGATACGGCTCTGCGCCTCGCCATGCTCCTGAAGACGACGCCGGAGTTCTGGATGACCCTCCAAGCACAGTGGGATCTGTTCCACGCGCAGCGCGAGCTCGCACGCGCTGTCGGATAACTGGATGTCAGCCGCCGGAGCGCGCTCGAAACGCAAGATAGGCGCAGATGATGACGAATGCGATGAGAACGAGCCGTGCCATTCCCATCAGGCGGGTGTGAGCGACAGGTCGCGTTCCCTTCGGCTGGATGCCGGTGAAGGCCGCGACGGCGGTGATGATGACCGCGAGGCCGAGCCATGCGAGCCAGCTCATGACTTGGCGCTACGGTGGTTGCCCGAGTTCGTGTGTCGATCGTTCAAGTTCATTGTCGTCTCCAGACATCTTCGCTAGCATGCGGCAATCGCTGACACGGCGTCTGTGCTGTTGCGGACACTCGCGCCTCGGTCGCGCGCGGTGACGTATACTCCCCCCTGTCCGAACGGTTGCAGAGGCTGGTGTGACCTTTTGCCAGCGTCCTCGTTCACGTGGAGGTGAGACATGTACGGTGCCCTCAGCAAGACTTCCAGTCGTCGCCCGCGCTTGCTCGGATGGGCGGCTGCCACGGCCGCAGCCCTGACGCTGTCCTTCGTTTATGGGGGCCTGCAGGCGGCGCGACCGGCGGCCAAGCCCGACGGCTCGATTGACGGGCTCACGGCCAAGTTCGTGGATGTCGGCGGGATTCGGACCCGGTACTACGACTACGGCCAGGGCGAGCCCATCGTGATGCTCCATGGCGGCACCAGGTCTGGAGCGAACGTCTTTTCGAGGAACATTCCCGGCCTTGCCAAGCGGTTCCGGGTGCTCGCCATGGACCGGATCGGGTACGGACTCACGGACAATCCGAAGACCAGTGCCGACGACGGCAACGAGGGCCAGGTCAGGTTCGTACGCGCGTTCATCGAGACGCTGAAACTCGGCCCCGTCCACCTGGTCGGCCACTCGGGCGGTGGCGCCGTGGCGTTCTACTTCGCGGTGGAGCATCCCGAGCTCGTGAAGACCTTGAGCGTGCTGGCCCATGGGCCGGGCATGCCGTCGCTTGGCGATGGTCCGAGCAAAGTCCAGGCGGCGCTCGACAAGTGCCCACCCGTCGAAAGCTTCGAGCACCCGACCTGCCGGCTTGCGGCGCTCGGCCACACGGCCGCCACCTTCCCGCCCGAGTTCTGGGAAGCCGAGAGCTTCATGTTGAGCCAGCCCAAGTGGAAGGAACTGTACGCGCGACAGCAGGCCGCGCAGGCCGCCAGGAGGCAGGCCGGCCCCGCGCAGGGCGCCCGAACCGACGCCTACCGGGACAAGATGTGGGAACAGGCCCGGTCCCAGGGGATGAAAATGCCGGTTCTGATCTACAGCGGCAGGCAGGACACCCTGGATTGGGAGGCGCGCGACCCGCACTCGATGATGAAAGGTGAGCTCGGCTTCTTCGACATCGTCGGGGCCAAGACCACGCGCGTGAAAATGACCGTGGTCAACGAGGGTGGCCACTTCATGTACCGGGAACATCCGGAACAGTTCAACGCCGATCTGATCGCGTTCATCGAGTTCTGGAAGAACAACCCGACGGCGCAGTGAGGCGAGTGAAGCCGAACGGTATTCGTTGCGGTCGCGCGTGTCAACGCGGTCCTCGCGCGGCCGCTCCTACCCGAGCAGGTTCAACAGCCTCAGCGAAATGACGCGGCGGACGTCCGAAGGCCGGTCAAGGTGTTGACAATCGACTCCCTGGGGACCGACTCGATGTAACCTGTCATCCCGGGAATGTATTTCAGCCACCCGGGGATGCTGCGTCCCAGTGAGGCGGACTCGCATTCGACGATGACGCCGTTCTCGACCTCGAGCAGCCGCCACCAGGCGACGGCGCGCCAGAGAAACCCCCAGTCTTCGTCGTGCGACAGCTCCCGCTCCCTCGACGTGCCAGGATATTCCAGCTCGGCGATCTTCGTCGCTTCGCTCCGCATCGACGCTCGTCCTGGACCGCGGCTGACGTACCTCGCTTCGCCCTCGCTGTTGTAATAGACGGTGATCGGCGCCTTCGTTCGACGCAGGCGCATGGAAAACCGAAACGTGTTTCCATCCCGGGCGATCAGCCGGGATCGCTCGACCTCGACGAATCGCCCGGCGTGGCCGTCGTAGTCCTGCATCAGCCGGAGCAGTCGCTCGAGCGTGATGTCTGGAACGAAAACGGCACCCCACCAATGGTGGATCGTGCCGTCGGGAATCGAGAAGGACTCGCCCGTCGGCACCACGCCGGTGCGCCGTTCGACCACCACCCGGCCCATGCGAATCTGCTTTTGGATTGCCACTCGCTGGCCCTGTGGCAGGTCGTCTTCGATCAGAAACCGTTGGGGATCACGAAACTCGCGATCGTTTTTCTGGTCGGCCCACGGCAGGTACCGTTCCCAGGCCTGCAGCGTGTGTGGCAGCAGGTGCGCGGCGGCGACCTGTTGGCCGGAGGCGGCGCACATGAGAGCGCACACGGCGGTGCCAAAAGCTGTTCGACGGTTCATGCTTACCCCTCGAAACCTACGTTGGCAGCACCATACTCGGGCTCTCGAAAAGGAGCAAGCGACGACGCGCTCGACCGGGGCTGCGGGTTACATGAAGAGGGAATCGAACCCACACGGCGGAGTCTGGAGGGATGTTCAGTCGGCCCAATTCGTCGGGCTCCGGCCACTTTCTAGCGACGGGCGACTGCGCGTCAGGCCGCGCAGTCAACCCGCCCACCAGATCGGATCAAGCCCAGTTCACCCCGAACGTCTTGGAGGCTCGAACCGTTACTTGGAGTTCTTCTCAATCAGCCAGTTGGCCATTTGTGGGATCACGACTGGCCAGTACTCCACCGCGCAATGCTCGCCGAGGCCGAGCAGCCACAGATCGCCCTCCTTCGCCGCCTGGTAGGTCGACGTCATGTCCGCGGGGGTGTTGCCGGCATCGCGCGTGCCGTTGACGACGAGCAGAGGCCCGTTGATCAGCTTCTCTCCGGGTTTTGACTCAGGCGCCAACGAGTTCTTCCCGCCCAAGTGCAGGGCCCCACACATGGCCACGACCGCTTTGACGCGCGGATCGTTTTTCAGGGTAAAACGCAACGTGGCTCCCGCGCCCATGCTTTGCCCGAAGAGGCTGATGCGCGTGGTATCGAGATCCGTCCGCTTCGCGTAGTAGTCCAGGACGGCGAGATGGGCGTCCGACGTGGTGGTCTCTCGCTCCCATTGTCTGCTCTCGCCGTAGCCGGGCAGGTCGAGGGTGGCGACGGCAAATCCTTTGGCGTTCATGTCCTGGATGGGGCGCCAGTGGTTCGCCTTGTACTGGTCGACGCCCCCGGCCCAGATGACGAGCGGCGGCTTCTCGACGCCCACCGGCTTGTG
>JADGOB010000253.1 GCA_017883185.1 Acidobacteriota bacterium | reverse complement strand
CGCGGGCCGTGTCCCGCCGGGAATATGTCCTCGAGCAGTAAGAAAGGGGCCTGGCCCCTTTCTTACTAGCCTGGATTTCCACGGACCACCATTTGCCTAATCGGAACCGGCCACATCAGGCCGGTGTGCCTGCGTGAGCTGCTGATTCCGCCGCCGGAGCCGTCACGGCTGCCATCGATACCCGCGCGGAGATTACCGTACTAGTCGTCTGATAGATGCATTCGCACATCGAGACATGGGCGACGCGTCGTCGTGCCCCTGAGCCGGCGATCCCGCTTCAGCCGCTGATAGCAAGGTGTTCACCGCCACACGCCGTGGTGTACGGCGGCCTGGCTTGACGCCATAGGCGGTAGGTGATACTGTGTATATGTGCACAACAGAGCACCGAAAGACCTAAGCACCATCCGGCGTTTCTTTCTCGAACCGCAGACCCCGAAGCAGCGCCAGTACGAGGCGCTGCGCGCCTATTTCGTGGACGGGCGTCCTTCCCACGACGTGGCGCGGGACTTCGGGTACTCGGTATCCGCGTTTCCCGTGCTGTGTCACCACTTCCGTCGCGAGGCCGACCCCGTCTTCTTTGTCACGCCCCGACGGGGCCCGCAATCGCAACCGAAGAAGTCGGCCGCGCGCGACCTGATCGTCGATCTGCGCAAGCGGAACTACTCCGTCTACGAGATCAGCGAGCACCTCAAGGCGCACCAGCGTCCGTTGAGCCCGACCGCCGTTCGCGAGGTCTTGAAGGCCGAGGGGTTTGCCGCGCTGCCCCGACGCTTGGACGACGAGCGCCCGGTGCGACCGCGGCCCACCGTCGAGCCCGTGGCCGACGTCCGGGCCTTCTCGCTCGCGCCGCGCCGCTTCACGACCGCCTGTGGTGGCCTCTTTCTCTTCGTGCCGGATTTGGTCCGGCTCAACCTCGACGGCGCGATCCAGGACGCCCGGCTGCCGGGCTCGAAGATGATCCCCGCCGGGCATGCCGCGCGGGCATCGCTGGCCTTGAAGCTCTGGTCGATCGAACGCAAGAGCCACGTCATGGCCCTCCTCGCCGACGACGGGTTTGGCCTCTTTGCCGGCCTCAACGTCTTTCCGAAGAAGAGCTTTCTCTCCGAGTACTCGAGTCGCATCGACCATACGAAGACGATGCGGCTGCTGGCCGCCTGGCATGCCCACGTCAGCGGCGAGTCGATCTTTCCTGGGCGGTCCTTCAATCTGGATTTCCACTCGGTGCCCTACTACGGGGAGCATCCGACCGTCCAGAAGCACTACGTGTCCATGCGCAGCCGGCGCCAGCCGAGCGTGCTCGTCTTCCTCGCCCAGGACGCCGACACCCACGCGTTCTGCTACGCGAATGCCGATCTCCGGAAGGGCGAGGAGCCCGATGAGGTCTTTCGCTTCATCGACTTCTGGAAACGCACGCACGGCACCCTGCCGCCGCACCTGGTGTTTGATTCGAAGCTCACGACCCATCGCGGGCTGGCGCGGATCGACGATCTGCCGATCCCCTTCATCACGCTCCGACGCCGCTCGTCCACGCTGCTCAAGGAGATCGTGCTGCTGCCTCGGTCGGCTTGGCGCACCGTCGAACTGGACGTGCCGACCCGCAAGTACCGCACGCCGCGCTACGTCGAGCAGCGCGTCACGCTCGCCGGGCGGCGCTTTCGTCAGCTGTATGTGCAGGATCTCGGCCACGACGAACCCACGATCTTGCTGACCAACGAGGCCCGGACCTCACCCAAGGCCCTCATCACGCGCTACGCGCAGCGCATGCTCATCGAAAACGCGCTGTCCGATGCCGTCCGCTTCTTCCACATGGACGCCTTGTCCTCCGCGGTCGGCTTGAAGGTCGACTTCGACATGACCCTCCTCGTCGTCGCCAGCGGGCTCTACCGCCTGCTCGCCGGACGCATGCGCGGCTACGGTGATGCCCAAGCGCGCCAGATCTTCCGCGACCTCGTGGCCATGCCGGCGACGGTCACGGTCACCGAGCACGAGGTAGAAGTCAGCTTCCATCGACGCTCACACCTCCCGATCATTCTGGCCTCGGGGCTGATGGACCACCCGGTCGCCGTCCCCTGGTGGGGCGAGCGCCGACTCCGGCTCACGACGTACAATGGCCCGACCGACCCGGCGTCGTCTTAGGCAAACTCTCGTCCGTGGAAATCCAGGCTATCGCGCCAGGAAAGCTTGGGAAAGGGGAATCTCTCATGAGTGGGTGAAACCTTTCACTGGAATCCAGCTGGTGAGAGTCCAGCCCGGCTAACGCCGTAGCGGGCAGGCCGGTAGCGAGTCTTGCACCGGCGCCGGGTAACTGGCGCGGTGAAGCGTAGACAGCGAGCACGTGGGCCGCGAGGGTCAGCTCCGAAATCGTTTGACGTGGCGGACGCCGACGCCGTTAGCCTGGCGGAAGGCCGCACCGCGGGGACCGTGACGAGCGAGGTCCTCCGCGGGCCGCCGGAGTCCCGAGCCCGGGGCACGCGTGCACAGGGATTCCCCAGGAACCTGGGAGACCCCGTCGTCTCTTCGGCACGTCATCGCCGAGGTACCGCGCACCAAGGGAGACCGGAGGCGCGTGGAATGGGCGGGGGGGAGTCTTACGACCCCATAGTACCGATGAACGCGGGGAACCGAGGATCTCGGCACCCACGGGAGGGAAGGGGCGAACACTCGGATGTCTCGGTTGACGGACACATGGCGGCACACCGAGGTCGAGGACCATGTCCACAGAACTCAGCCGATTAGCCGAACTGGCCAAGGCCGATTCGACGCAACGGTTTCTCTCGCTGGCTCACCTGCTGACGCCCGAGGCGTTGATGCAGGCCTTCAGGCATCTGCGGAAAGACGCGAGCGCCGGTGTGGACCACGTCACCTACGCGGACGACGACGGGAACGCGACGGGGAACAGCCAGCAGCTTCACGATCGCCTCACGAGCCACCGCTACCGGGCACAGCCGCTGCGCAGGGTCTACATTCCGAAGGAGCAGGGAACACAGCGTCCCATTTCCATCCCGGCTCTGGAAGACAAGATCGTGCAACGGGCGACGGTGGAGGTGCTCAACGCGATCTACGAGCAGGACTTCCTCGCGTGCTCCTACGGATTCCGCCCGGGCCGAAGTCCACACGACGCGCTCGATGCGGTGGGCCGAACCCTCTGTCGCGGGTCGGCCGCCTACGTGCTGGAAGCGGATATCTGCGGCTACTTTGACGCAATCGTGCGCAACCAACTCATGGAGTTTGTCGAGAGACGGATTGGAGACGGCAGCCTCCTGCGACTGATTCGGAAATGGCTGCACGTCGGGGTGCTGGAAGACGGGCGTCTCCTCGTCACGGAGACGGGCACGGGACAGGGGCAAGTCATCAGTCCCTTGCTCGCGAACGTCTACCTCCACTACGTGCTCGACGACTGGTTCGAGCACGTCGTGAAACCGTGTCTCCGAGGAGCCGCGTCCGAAATCCGGTACGCGGACGACTTCATTCTCTGCTTTCAGTATCGGGAGGACGCGGAGCGCGTCCACCGGGTGCTCTCCAAGCGACTCGCCAAGTACGGGCTGACGTTGCACCCCGAGAAAACGCGGCTCCTCGAGTTTGGGCGGTCGGCCTGGACTCGGTGGGCGGCGCACGGGGGGCCGCGGCCAGCCACCTTTGACTTCCTCGGTTTCACGCACGTGTGTGCGTCGAGCCGGCGCGGCGGCTTCACCGTCCACGTTCGGACCATGCGCAAACGCCTCAAACGCAGTGTGCAGGCGGTGGCGCAGTGGTGCCAGCACCATCGGCACGACCCGGTCGTGGAGCAAGCGGCGGCGCTCAACCGGAAGCTGCGGGGCCACTACCAGTACTACGGCCGCCCCACGAACTACCACGGTCTGTGGCGGTTCTATCGGGTGGTGCGACGGGTCTGGAAGACGTGGCTCACCCGGCGAACGCGCGGGAAGACACTGAACTGGACCGACTACGGGCACCTGCTGACGCTCCACCCGCTGTTGCGCCCTCGGATCACGCACGCTTGGGCCACGACGGGGAGTCCTGGGTGAGGAACCGAGTGCGGCAATCCCGCACGCTCGGGTCTGTGAGGGGAGAGGCGCGCGCGACCATGGCGACCCTATTCGGGCACGAAGCCGGAAACGGCGGACACAGCCAAGGCGAGACCTACAGTCGTGTCGCGACCTCTCCTACTCGGAGATGAGCTACGGTCTTGTGGTCGATGAATACGGTGAACTGATGGGTTTGCTCACGTTGGAGGACATCGTTGAAGAGCTGATTGGCGAATTCGCCACGCACTCGCCGCTGCAATCCGCGCGCTTCCACCGGCAGGGTGACGGCACTTACCTGGTCGAGGGCGGCAGCCTGCTGCGCGAGTTGAACCGCAAGCTTGGCTACCGTTTCCCGCTCGACGGGCCAAAAACGCTCAACGGCCTGATTATTGAACACCTGCGGGAGATTCCAGAGCCCGGCACCAGCGTCAAAATTGCCGGTCATACGATGGAAATCGTGCAGACCCAGGATCGCGTGGTTAAGGCGGTACGCCTGGCTGCGCCAACCGCCTTCTCCGCCGCGCCGGTCGGTGGCCGTTAATCGCCGTCGAGCCGGCTCCGGCTTTACAAAGCCCCCGCACAAAGGCATCATTGGTATGGGTTTGTAATATAACCTATTGGTTATATTGGAGTTATTGGAGAAATGTAATGGATACCGCAACCACTTCCGCCATTGCCGCCAAGAAGGACTTCAAGGAATTTACTTATTCCTGGATCGGTAGCGACAAGGTTGGCAAGACCGTGCGCGGCGAAATGCG
>JADGOB010000028.1 GCA_017883185.1 Acidobacteriota bacterium | reverse complement strand
ATGTCACTATGAAATCACCAGTGAGGAGGGTGCATCGATGATTCGCGAGAAACAGATGTCCGCGGTGTCCGGCTGGCTGGCCCTCGCTACCCTGCTGCCCCTGTTGGTTGTCATCGTCGTCCTGATCGTCCTGGAGGCCAGGAGCGGCGACGCCGCGCCGTGGCACATCATCGCGCTGGCCCTGCTGGCCGCCGTCGATGGCATCTGCCTGGGCGGGCTGTTCGTCGTCAACCCGAACGAGGGCCAGATCCTCCAGCTGTTCGGCAGCTACGTCGGAACCGTGAAGGAACCGGGCCTGCGCTGGGCGAACCCGTTCAACACGAAGAAGCGCATCTCGCAGCGCGTGCGCAACTTCGAAAGCCAGCACTTGAAGGTGAACGACATCGAGGGGAACCCGATCGAGATCGCGGCCGTCGTCGTGTGGAAGGTGGTCGAGACGGCAGAAGCCAGCTTCGAGGTGGACAACTACGAGAACTTCGTCCACGTCCAGACCGAGGCCGCCCTGCGGAACCTGGCCACCAGCTATCCGTACGACGCGCACGACGACAAGGTCACCTCGCTGCGCGGGCAGACCGCTGCGGTCGCCGAGCACTTGAAATCGGAGATCCAGGCGCGCCTGGAGAAGGCCGGCGTTCTGGTGATCGAGGCGCGCATCAGCCACCTGGCCTACGCGCCCGAGATTGCCGCCGCCATGCTGCAGCGGCAGCAGGCCGGCGCGATCATCGCCGCCCGGCAGCGGATCGTCGAGGGCGCCGTCGGGATGGTGGAGATGGCGCTCGAGCGGATGTCGCAGAAGGAAATCCTGCGGCTCGACGAGGACCGCCGCGCCACGATGGTGAGTAACCTGCTGATCGTGCTCTGCGGCGAACGCGGCGCGCAGCCCGTGATCAACACAGGGTCGCTGTACCAATAGCTGTCAGTGGACAGCTGCCGGCCGGTCCATGATCAGGGCTGAACGTGGCTGAACGCAAACCATTCCTGCTCCGGCTCGACCCGGCGTTGTTAGAGGCCCTGCAGCGTTGGGCCAACGACGAGTTCCGCAGCCTCAACGGACAGGTCGAGTTCCTGCTGACGAAGGTCTTGCGCGAGGCGGGTCGAGTCAAGGGCGGCGGTGTGTCGGGACGCGCGCCGCGCGGCAAGGGCAAAGGTGACGAGCGGGAGTAACTGCCGAGGCCTAGCCTTCCTCCTCGAACTCGCCCTCTTCGGCCGGCAGCAGGCGGGTGGGCGCGCGCAGCGCCTCACGGTAATCGAACAGCGGCAAATCGCGGACGTGAAGCTGCGATACGCACCCCGGTGCCTTGTCGTCCACCACCACCGTCACCGGACTGCCCTCGACGCCTTCACGGAAGCCGATACGGCAACCGCAGGCGAGACGGGCGTGCGTGAACCCCTTCAACATGACTGGCGTCCTCTCCGACCCGCGCGCGGCCAGCGCGACCGCGCGCACTCGACGAAGAGATCATACTACAGCAGCGCCTTGATCTCGCTCTCGAACTGCTCCTTCGTCACCGGGCCGATGTGTTTGACACAGACCTTGCCGCCGCGTCCGATGATCACCGTGGTCGGCACGGCGTAGATCGGCCCAAATGCGTTCTGCACATCCTCGCGATCCTGGCCGACCACCAGCGGGTAGTTGATCTTGAACTGCCTGGCAAACGGCGTGAGGGCCTCCGGCGGGTCGTCCACCGATACGCCCACGACGTGGAACCCCTTGTCCCTATACTTCTCCTGCAGTTCGACGAACCACGGGATCTCCATCCGGCAGGGTGCGCACCACGTCGCCCAGAAGTTCAGCAGGACCACCTTGCCCTTCAGATCCGCGAGCTTGACGTCCTTGCCGTTCATGTCCTTCAAGGTGAAATCGAGGTTGGCCTTGGGCGCGTCGGGTGAGCACCCCTGGGCCGCCACGGTGTCAGAACCGCCCGAGATCCAACCGGCAATGCGCTCGGGCAGCGGCGTGAACGCCGCCACCACGAGGCCGATCCCTACCGCCACCACCAGCCACCGATTGCTCATAACACCTCGAGGTTCCTGACCCCCTAGAAGAGGGAGGCTTGAAAATAGCTGGCAATGGGCTGCAAATCGGGCTCGCTCTCGCTGCCGAGCAGCACGTAGGTCGTCTGATCGCGGGACCAGATGCGTGCGACGTGAACGCCGAAGGCGATGCGAGCCGCCTCCCGCGTGGTTTTCGGCATCATGAACAGCGACACCGGCCGGCCGCCGTGCCGATAGAGCACGTGCGCGACGCGGCCGTCCGTCGAGAAGCAACGGCGCGCCCCGAGCAGCGTGAGGTGCTCCCGTGGCAGGCTGGCGGGAATCGCCAGCCGCCAGCCGTAGTCCGCCTGGAGCCGGTTCGCGACCGCGCCCGGATCGGCCTGCCCACCTCGAGACTCGAAGAACGCGAAGCACTTCAGGTGATCGATCGTCAGCTCGGCGACGAGCAGCGTCGGCGAGTGGGTCACGACACCGTAGAGGAGGGTCGCAGCCAGCCCGACGACGACGAGGCTTGCGGTGGCGAGACCGACGACACGCCAGCCGAAAACGGCCCACCTGGCGCGAACGGGGACACGCCTCGCGGTGAGCGCCGCGCATCGCAGACGGAGAGCGTCCGGGGCACGCGGCGACAGGATTGACGCCTTGACCATCACGACCCGCCGCGCGCCGCCTTCGGCCGCCGCGCGCCTGGCGCACTGCGGGCACCCGCCCAGGTGCCCCTCGATGGCCTCCCTATCCCGAATGCCTACCTCGGCGTCGAGGTAGGGCGTCATGAGACCGTCCACGTCCTGGCAACTCACAATGGCAGCCCTCAGTGCACCTTGACCGCGCTCAACCGTTCGTAGAGCATCCGGCGGCCCCGGGAAATGCGCGACATCACCGTGCCGATCGGCACGTCGAGCATCGCAGCAATTTCGGCATACGTAAATTCCTCGACGTCCCGGAGCCACACCGCCTGCCTGAAGGCGTCGGGCAGGGCGTCGAGGGCGGCCTGGAGATCGGCATCGAGCGTCTGGCGCAGGAGCAGCTGCTCCGGTGTTTCGGGGTTGCCCGGCAACCCCACCGCCGCCCGCTCGATCTCTTCGGGTTCGACGGCCACGGGTTCCTTCACGGCCCGGCGCCGGCGATTGAGAAAGGTGTTGTGCAGGATGGTGAACAGCCAGGCCTTGAGGTTGGTGCCTGGCTGAAACTGGTCCGATGCGCGAAAGGCCTTCAAGTAGGTATCCTGCACGAGATCCTCGGCATCGGCAGGATTGGCCGTCAACCGGAGGGCGGTGCCGTACAGGCTGTCGATGCAGGCCAGCGTGCCCCGCTCGAAAGCGGACGCCTCCGCTCCCCCATCCGCATCCGTACGTCGCCCTCGCATGAACGGCATGGTTCTGCCGGGCCTGTCTGGTAGAACCCCTGCGCAGCCCGGATTATTCCCCCCGGGCCTGATTCTTTCACAGCCGGGGCGCCGAGGAAAGCCGTCACTGTCACCTGCCGGCATCGCCGGGCGAACTGCTTGGAGGACACGGGCCGGCCGGAGGCCGGACTGGCCCGATCAGAACGCCGGTTTCCGCTGGTATCACTCTTGCTCAGCTACCCCGAATCGAACCATCGGTTGCAGGCCTGTTGACTGTAACAGTAAGATTCCAAGATGGGTTCCTCGAGCTCCCCGGCATTCGCCTACGCTGAAGAGGTGATCGCTATGCGCACGCGCACGACTGGCGCGTTTCGGGCGACCGTGGTCGCCTTCGTCCTGATGATGGCCGTTCTGGGTGCCGTCCGTTCAACGAACGCGCAGACGCCGTTCGTGCCCTACTTCGGAAAGAACCAGGTCCACTACGGGAAGTTCGACTGGCACATCTACACGACCGATCACTTCGAGATCTACTATTACACCGAGGTGCAGACGCACCTGGAACGCATAGCCGGCTACGCGGAGAGCGCGTACCAGACGGTGAGCGCCGATCTCAAGCACGATCTGGCGTTCAAGGTGCCGCTCATCATCTTCAAGACGCACGTCGACTTCGAGCAGCAGAACGTCATCCCCGGTGCCGTGCAGGAAGGGGTGGCGGCGTTCGCGGAACCCACCCGGAACCGGATGCTCCTGCCGCTCGACGAACCGCCCGACCTGCTCTATCGCACGATCACCCACGAACTGACGCACATCTTCGAGTTCGATATCATCCCGCAGTCGCTGATCCGCCGCGAGGAACCGCTCTGGATCAACGAAGGGCTCTCGGATTACGAGACCGGCTACTGGACCCCGCTCGACCTGGCGACGGTCCGCGACGCGGCCGTGGCGGACATCGTCCCGAAGATGAGCGAACTCAAAGGCTACGGCAATTTCTCGAACCCGCGCCTGATCTACAACCTGGGCCACGTCGCCTTCGAGTTCATGGAGTCGCGCTGGGGCAAGGAGGGCATTCGCCAGTTTCTGTTCTCGCTGAGGAAGAGCGTCATCGGCGGCGGCGAGAGCGCCTACGACGAGGCGTTCAAGCTGAAGGCCGAGGAGTTCGACCAGCAGTTCGAGAAGTACCTCAAGGACCGGTTCAAGCCGTTCCGCGACAAGGAGCGGCCGCTCGATTACGGCCGTGACCTGGCGCCGAACCCAGAGAAATCGCGGTACTCGAACGCCTTTTCGGTCGAGCCGTCGCCCTCCGGCGATCTCGTGGCGATCGTCACCGGCAACCGCCGCGACCAGGAGTACGACATCGTCCTCGTCTCGTCGAAGGACGGCCAGGTGGTGCGCAACCTGACGCCCGGGTTCGACAAGGACATGGGCTTCCAGTACCTCACGATCCCCGGCACGCGATGGAACACGGTACCGTGGCTCGCGTGGAGCCCGGGAGGCGACCGCATGGCCTTCTTCGTCCGGTTCGGCAAGAGCAAGGGGCTGGTCATCCAGGACGTCGTGTCACGAAAGATCCTCCAGCGCCTCGAACTGCCGACCGTTGACGAACCCGAGTCGCCGAGCTTCTCGCCCGACGGTCGCCTCATCGCGTTCGCCGGCCTGCAGAACGCCAAGAGCGACCTGTTCTCGGTGAAGCTGGAGAGCGGTGAAGTGACCAACCTGACAGAGGACCCGTTCTACAACTACGGGCCGACCTATTCGCCCGATGGCAAGTCGATCGTCTACCTGGCACGGGTGAGCGGCAACGAGAAGCTCTTCCGGCTCGATCTCGCCTCGAAGAAGGCGACGCAGGTCACTTTTGGCACGCACGACGATACGGCCGCGCGGTTCCTGGATGCCGACACTATCGTCTTCGCGTCCACGGCCATCGACCCGTCGCAGTCGGTCGACCCGGAGGTCGCGCGCAACGGGAACATCTACAACCTGTGGACGCTCAACCTGAAGAACGGTGAACTGAAGCAGTACACCGACTCGCTGGGCGGCAACCTCTCGCCGGTGATCCTGAAGGACGCCAAGGGCACCAAGGTCGCGTTCATCACTTACTACAAGGGGCAGTACGGCCTGCACACGATAGAGCTGAACAAGCCGCTCAGGTCGGCGGCCACCGCCGATTTCGGCGCGCCGGGGCCGGTCATCGACTTCCAGGCGCCGCTCAGCCACACGCTGGTGGCGCAGAACGTCAGGAAGAAGAAGACATTCGAGAAGATGTTCCTCGAAGGGCGACCGAGCATCAGCGCTGGCGTCACCAACAACGGCGACTTCTTCGGTGGAACCGAAATCAGCTTCACCGACGTGATGGGCGACCACCGCTTCAACTTCACGGCGGGCGCGATCATGCAGTACACGACCTTCGCCGGGTCGTACATCGACATGTCGAAGCGCTTCCAGTGGGCGGTGCAGGGGATCTACCAGAAGCTGTTCTACTACGGCACCAACACCAACAACTACGACCCGCTGCTGAACCCGATCGTCAGCCGCGATCAGGCACAATCCACGCGGTCGGTCAAGGGCGGCAGCGTCTTCGGGATCTACCCGCTGGACCCGTACCGCCGCCTGGAAGTGTCGGCCGGCTTCTTCAACCAGTCCGACGCGTACAACGATCAGCAGTTGACAGACGTGGCTGCGCAATTCCCTGGAGCTGGCTCGCTCAACTTCAGCGGCTCGCTCATGCCGTTCAGCGTCAGCTTCATCCAGGAAACCACGGTGTTCCGCGAGTTCGGTCCGCTGTCCGGCAACACGATGCGGGTCGTCTTCGATTACGCCCCGAAGCTCGGCTCGCTGATGTCCCGGCGGACGATCGACGTCGACGTGCGCTACTACCAGCGTCTGTTCAGCACCGGCGTGCTGGCAGCGCGCTTCCGCGGCTTCAAGAGCGTCGGCGACTACCCGGACTACCTGTTCTTCGGCGGGATGTCGGAAATGCGCGGATACGACTACCTGCAGTTCATCGGTCAGAACGTCGTCTTCAGCAACGTCGAACTGCGCTTCCCGATTGTCGAGGCGATGCTGACGCCGATCGGGATCCTGGGCGGCGTGCGCGGCGTGTTCTTCTTCGACATCGGCGCCGGCTGGTACAAGAACCAGGGATTCCAGTTCGCCACGTCGAAGACGGAGACGTTCCAGCAGCAGACGGGTGTCGAACTCGCCCCGGACGGCAGCCTCGTCGGAATCTACGCTCCGCCGATCACGGTCACCGGGTTCCGCTTGAGGGATGCACGGGCCTCGTACGGCGTCGGCCTCGAGACGTTCCTCCTCGGCTTCCCGATGCACTTCGACTGGGCCTGGCGCACGACGTTCAACACGTCGTGGGAGGACGCCTACTACGGCAACTCCGCCGACTGGCGGAAGCCGCGCTTCAGCTTCTGGATCGGCTACGACTGGTAGTCCCTTCTAGCTGGTGATCTTCACGGGGATCAGCTCGGTCGCTTCGCTTTCTGCGCCCTTGGCCTTGACTTCGATCAGGTACTCGCCGGCGGCGAAGCCCGCCAGCGGAAGGTCCAGCTGGTAGTACGTGGACGGCGCCTCTGGCGCGCGCACCTGCACATCCGCCATGCCGTTCCCCGCACGGTTCAGCACCCGGGCGGTGACGATGGGAACCTCGGTTCCGGGCGCGTAGGCTTCGAAACGGACGAGCAGCCGTTCGGTCCGCCGGAATTCCCGGCTGGCGGTGGGCACGGGAGATGGGTTCGCGGCCAGCGCCTGGAACTCGCGCGCGTTCGCGCTGCGGAAGACGGCCGGCGTACTCAGCGCGACCTGGACTGCGGTGAGATCGGGGACCTTGAAATCGCGGACGTCGGTGTCGAGCGTCTCGCCACCCGCACCCTGGACCGCCATTCGCAGTTGCATCTGGCCGGGATCCGCATCGAACGTCACGCTCGACGCCCCGCGCGGTGGCGGCGGCAGTGATGCGGCGGCGCCGTTCTGACTGGCCGGCACGCCACCTGCGGGAGGCGCGGCCGGGGTGCTGGCGGTCGCGTTCGGCGGCGCCTCTCCGTCGTTCACCGGACCCCGATAGTAGATCCGGTCCCCTCCGGAAGCCCGGATAACGACGCTCGCCGCCCGGCTCCGCTCGAGCCCCGGCACTGGCGGCAGCGGCTCCCACACAAACGTCACGCGCGTCTTGCCGTTCTGTCCCCGTCCGGTGCCGAGCCAGCTGCGTATGTAGCGGCCGCGGCGCGGCTCGGAAATCGACCCCAGCGCCTTGGTGACCGCCGTCGGGACGGCCGGGCGTGGCGGCGCCAGCGACCGCGCCATCTCTTCCTTCGTCAGCGCCCAGTATCCACGGCGCGCACGCACTTGCACGCCCGACCGCCGGGTCTTGACCTTGATCTCGTGGAACTTCCCGTCTGCAACGGTGTGCGGGGAGTTGTACCCGATCAGGTAGTAGGCGCTCGAATCGCGAACAACCTGCTTGAGGCCGGCTTCGAGATCGTTGCGATTGATGATCGCGCGCCCGTCGGTCTGGCTCGCCAGCGTGCGCAGCGTGTCGAGCGTGGCCTGCAGGAACTGCCGATCGGTGTTCTGGCCGACCCCTTCCGAGATGTCGAACTCGCCGGTGGCGAGGCCCCGCGGGTCGAGCGCGTAGATCGCCGTGTTGTTGCGGTTTGCCGCGTCGTACACCCGGCGCATCTCCTCCTGGATGTCCAGGTTGGCGTAGAAACTCGCCCGTTCGTCCAGCGACTCGAGCCCCTGCGCACCGCGCGCCGGGTTGCCGATGCCGGGCATCGACGAGATCGGGTCGTTCAGCTGCGCCGGCAGGACGTTGCTGAACCCCTCGCTGACCAGGATCACCGCCTTGCGCCCTTCACGAAGCGAACCCATGTGCGTCACCAGCGACTCGAGCGCCGACAGCGTCACCTGGTTGCGAATCCGCTCGACCACCGAAGCCGGGTACATCGCGTACTGCTCCTCGAGGGGGTGCCGCGGCTGGTAGTCGTACTTGCGCCCTTCGAAGTGCTGGATCGCGGACAGCATGGCGTCCTGGTTGCGCGACATCAGCACCGAGCTGATAGGCATCAGCGGGTACATGATGGCCACCATGTCCGCCGGGGCCAGCTGCTTCTGAATGAAGGCGGTCAACGCCGGCCTCACGGCCATCGCCGACATGCGCCGGACGTGGTAATCGTCGAGAAAGATCGCGAACAGCCGCACGTCCTCGCGCGAGGCTTCCGCCTCTTCGTCGTACTCGCTGCGAATCTGTTTCGGATCGGGGTCGCCGGGCTTCGGGATGCCGTCCACTCTCACGAGCTTGAACGTCTCGATCTTCTGCGGCTGGCCGTCTTCCGTCACCTCGAAATCGGCCTCGGCTAGGTCCGGGACCGGCTTGCCGTCCCTGTCGGACACGATGACGTCCACGCGCACGAAGTTGACGCCCGCGCGGAAGGTCGGAGGCCGAGGTTGCTGGCCCTGCGGCTGGCCGCCCTGTTGTCCAGGCCGCTGCTGGGGTGGCGGAGCCTGCTGCCGGGCGAAGAGCGGCATCGACGGCGCCCGAAGCATCATCAGGACTGTGAGTGCGACGAGGCCGACGAGGCGCGGTGTGCGAACCATAGGGAATTCCCGCCCGCTCTATTCGACAGGCGCAACGCTCACACCAACTCCGACCGGACAAGTTGATGATAACATCTTGTCTTCTCACCAGGAGACACCCTATGCCGCAGGAATCGACCGTGACCGGATTGCCGCTCACCGTGCTGGCCGAGGACGAACAGCTGTTCCGCGACAGCGTGCTCGAGTTCGCCGATCAGCGTATCCGGCCTCTGGTCCGGGACATGGACGAACACGCCAAGGTCCCTCGCTCGCTGCTCGACGAGCTGTTCGATCTGGGCGTCATGGGCATCGAGATCCCCGAGGCATTCGGAGGCGCCGGCGCCAGTTTCTTCCACTCGGTCCTGGCCGTCGAGGCGCTCTCGCAAGTGGACCCGGCGATCGGCGTGCTCGTGGACGTCCACAACACGCTGGTCATCAACGCGCTGATCCGCTGGGGCAGCGACGACGTGAAGCGGCGGTTCCTGCCGGCGCTGTCGGCGAGAACCGTCGGGGCCTACGCACTGTCGGAGGCGGGGTCGGGCAGCGACGCGTTTGCCCTGACGACGCGCGCGGTCGAGCGCGACGGCGGCTTCGCGCTGAACGGCCAAAAGCTCTGGATCACCAACGGCAACGAGGCCGACCTGTTCATCGTGTTCGCCAATGTCAACCCCGACGCCGGCTATCGCGGCATCACGGCGTTCCTCGTTGAGCGGGGGGCGGCCGGCTTCACCGTCGGCAAGAAGGAAGACAAGCTGGGCATCCGCGCCAGCAGCACCTGCGAACTGCTATTCGAGGACTGTGTCGTGCCTCGGGACTGCGTCCTGGGCGAAGTCGGCAAGGGCTACAAGGTCGCCATCGAGACCCTCAACGAGGGACGCATCGGGATTGGCGCGCAGATGATTGGCCTGACGCAGGGCGCGCTCGACCATGCCGTCCGCTACACCAGGGAACGGAAGCAGTTCGGCAAAGCCATCGCCGACTTCCAGGCGGTGCAGTTCCAGCTGGCCCAGGCGGCCACCGAGCTCGAGGCGGCCCGCCTCCTCGTCTACAACGCCGCCCGCCTGCGCGACGCCCGCCGCCCGTTCCTCAATGAGGCGGCCATGTGCAAGCTATTCTCGTCCCAGGTGGCGGAACGCGTCACCTCGCTCGCCGTCCAGCTCTACGGCGGCTACGGCTACGTGAAGGACTACCCCGTCGAAAAGCTCTTCCGCGACGCGAAGATCGGACAGATTTACGAGGGGACGTCGAACATGCAGCTGCAGACGATTGCGAAACACATGCTCTCGTAGTCGGGGCTGACGCAGAAGAGTCGGGGACTGGCGCAGAAGGGTCGGGGGCTGACGCAGAAGAGTCGGTGCTGACGCAGAAGGGTCGGGGACTGGCGCAGAAGAGTCGGGGGGCTGACGCAGAAGAGTCGGGGGGCTGACGCAGAAGGGTCGGGGGCTGACGCAGAAGGGTCGGGGACTGACGCAGAAGAGTCGGTTCTGACGATGAGGAGTCCTGAATCCTGCACTTATGACTGAAACACTTCACGTGACCGGGATGACGTGCGGCGGGTGCGAAAACGCGGTGAAGCGCGCGGTGGGCAAGCTGCCGGGCGTCAGCGAGGTGACCGCGTCGCACCAGGAGGAGCGCGTCACCGTATCGTTCGACGAGGCCCAGGCAGGCCTGGACGCGATCAAGGCGAAGATCACGAGCCTGGGATATCAGGTTCGGGAATAGTTGTCAGTGGCCAGTGGCCAGTGGTCAGTCGCCAGTCGGCCACCGGCCGGGCGTGACAGACTGACAACTGGCAACTGACTACCCATTCTCCGAAGCCAGTCGTTCGAAGATTGGCCGCAGGCGCTTGCCCGTCTGTTCCAGTTCCTCGGGCAGCACGCGCACGTTGCCGACGACCGACATGAAGTTCGTGTCGCCCGTCCACCGCGGCACCACGTGGATGTGCATGTGGTCCGCGATGCCCGCGCCCGCCGGCCTTCCCAGGTTCATGCCGACGTTCAGCCCCTGCGGCCGGTACGCCTCCGTGAGGACGATCTCCGCGGCGCGCGTGAGGCGCATCATCTCGGCGAGTTCCTCGGGCATGGCGAGGGCGAGCGTGGCCACGTGCCGGTTCGGCACCACCATCAGGTGTCCGTTGTTGTAGGGATACAGGTTCAGGATGACAAAGCAGGTCGTGCCGCGGAACAGCAGGAGCGGTTCGGCCTGCTCGTGCACCTGGGCGTCACAGAAGACACACCCTTCCGGCTCGCCGTTTCCGCTGACATAGGCGAGTCTCCAGGGGGACCAGAGGCGATCCACGGGCGCCTTTCGTGAAAAAGGGGAGGACGGGATGTCCTAGAGGCTGCTCGCCGCCGCCTGGTCTGCCTCGGACGCCACGTTGACGCCCTCTGCCACCTCGCCGCGGTTGATCAGTTCCTTCAGTTCCTTGCCCGGCTTGAAATAGGGCACTTTCTTCGGCGGCACGTCCACCTTGTCGCCCGTCTTGGGGTTCCGCCCCTTGCGCGGTTCCCGTCGGCGCAACCGGAAGCTGCCGAAGCCTCGAAGCTCGATCTTCTCGCCGCGCTGGAGCGCGTCGATGATGCTCTTGAAGACCGTGTCGACGATAACCTCCGAGTGCTTTTTCGTGAGGTCCGAAACCCGTGACACTTCCTCCACGAGTTCCGCCTTCGTCATGCTGCCCCCTGGTATCACAGCCTCACTCCTCCTGGCTCAGCCACGGGTCGGGACGGGACCAGACGCCGGACACAGAAAACGTCCGAAAACAAACGGAGAACGAAAGACCGAAGGGGTCAGTTGTCAGCTGCCAACTGCCAACTACCGGCTATCGAGCTATCGAGCTGGCCGCTGCCGGCGGCCAATGGCCAGTGTGTCACGCGTGTCACACTGACCACAGCCACCGCCAACTGCCCACTGACTCACGCTCGTGCAGGGCCGCTCCCGGTGGAGCGACCTGTGCCTACTCCAGGTTCTTCAGATGCTCGGCAATCGTCGCGCCGACGCTGCCGCCATCCGTGTAGTGCTGCCAGTCCGACCGGTCCTGGTCGAGGCGCAGCGCGCGAATGCTGAGACCGATCTTCCGCTCGCCCGGGCTGAGCTTGATGACCTTCATCGGGTAGGTTTGCTCGACCTGGAGGTCGATCTTCTCCACGCCCGCCTGCTGCTCATCGAACTCGGATATGTGGATTAGCCCTTCGATCCCCTCGGCCAGTTCGACGAACGCGCCGAAGTTGGTCAGGCGGACCACCTTGCCTTCCACCGTGTCGCCCACCTGGTGACGCGAGAAGAACTCGTCCCAGATGTCCGTGGCGAGTTGCTTGAGACCGAGCGACAGCCGCTGGTTCTCGGCGTCGATGTTGAGAACGACCGCTTCGACCTTGTCGCCCTTCTTCAGCACCTCGGACGGGTGCTTCACGCGCTTGCTCCACGACATGTCCGAGATGTGAATGAGGCCGTCGATGTCCTCCTCGACCTCGACGAACGCCCCGAACTCGGTCAGGTTGCGCACCTTTCCGACGATACGCGAGCCCACCGGGTACCGTTCGGCCAGTTCCTGCCACGGGTTCGAGCCGATCTGCTTCAGGCCGAGCGAGATGCGACGCGCCTGCGGGTCGAGCCCGAGGACCATCGCCTCGACCGTGTCGCCGACGTTGAGGACCTTCGACGGGTGCTTGACCCGCTTGCTCCACGACATCTCGGACACGTGAATCAGCCCCTCGACGCCCGCCTCCAGCTCGACGAAGGCGCCGTAGTCGGTGAGGCTGACGACCTTGCCCGACACGCGCGCGCCCACCGGGTACCGCTCGGCGACCGCCGACCACGGGTCGGCGCTCAGCTGCTTGTACCCGAGCGACACGCGCTCGGTGGCCGGGTCGTACTTGAGCACGATGACGTCGATCTCGTCGTTGACCTTGAACAGCTCCGACGGGTGCCCCACGCGGCCCCACGACATGTCGGTGATGTGCAGCAGGCCGTCGATGCCGCCCAGGTCGATGAAGGCGCCGTAGTCGGTGATGTTCTTGACCACACCGCGCAGCACCTTGGCCTCGGCCAGCGTCTCGAGCGTGTGCTTTTTCTTTTCCGCGTTCTCTTCTTCGAGGAGGACCTTCCGCGAGAGGACGATGTTCCCCCGCTTCTTGTTCACCTTGATGACGCGCATCCGCAGTTCCTGGTTGCGCAGCGCATCGAGGTTGCGCACCGGGCGTACGTCGACCTGCGAACCGGGCAGGAACGCCCGCACGCCGATATCGACGGCCAGACCGCCCTTGATCCGCTCGATCACGCGGCCGATGACGACCTTCTTCTCGGCAAAGGCCTTCTCCACGTCGTCCCAGATCTTCATCTTTTCCGCTTTTTCGCGGGAAAGAACGACGTAGCCGTCGCGGTCCTCGGTGCGTTCCAGCAGTACGTCCACGATGTCGCCGGGCTGAACGGTGACCTGCCCGTTCTCGTCCAGGAACTCCTGGACCCCGATGATGCCTTCCGACTTGTACCCGACGTCGACGATCACCTCGGACTCGGTGACCTTGAGAACCGTGCCCTTGACGACCTCACCTTCCGAGATGTTGCGGAAGCTGCTATCGTAGAAGTCAAGAAGCTTGGCATATTCTGCCGAGTCGGTGTCGAGCTGGTCACCGGGATCCGCTGACATCCCGGCGGCCGGTGTCGGCTCACCTCCTTTGTCCTGGAGCTCTGGGTTGGTCGTCCCCTGGGCTGCCAAGTCCGAACCGTTGGCGCTGTTGGCGTCCGCCATGTGTTACGCGTCCTCCTCTATCGAGATTTGCCAGTTCGCAGCACCGGCGGGCTGAATTTGCGAATCGATCTGTGTCGATAAGCAGCACATTCTACGATAGTTATAGGCGAACTGTCAAGGTAACGAGAGGACCATCCGATGGCGAAGCGTAAGACGGCCACACAGCCGGGCCGGGCCGGACGAACGCTGAAAAGCGCGTCCCGCCCGGCAGCCGGGAAGGCGACAGGCCACCCGGCGCGGACGGCGAAGAAAGCCGCCGGTGCCCGCAAGCAGGCGACTGGTCGCACGGGGGCGAAAAGGAAAGCCAGTGCAGAGGACTTACACGGAACGGACCACAGGACGCCGCAAACGCCGGTAGGGGCGACCGGCCGGCCGCCCCTACGATTCAGGTGGCCGGTTCGCCATCGCGAGGACCCGCTCCACGACCTCGTCGATGCTGAGGCCTGTCGTGTCGATCACGCGGGCGTCGGCGGCGACGACCAGCGGTGCCACAGCGCGGGTCCGGTCCGAGTCGTCGCGGGCGGCCATCTCCGAGGTCACCTTCGCCATGTCGCTGGATCCATTGTGGGTCTGATCGTGCACGCGGCGCCGCGCCCGCTCCTCGGCTGACGCGTCGAGGTAGACCTTCACGTCGGCATCGGGGAACACCACCGTGCCGATGTCCCTCCCTTCCATCACCACGCCGCCGCCTTCGCCAAGGTGGCGCTGTTGCGCCACGAGCGCCGCCCGCACGCCGGCAATTCGCGCCACGCGCGCTGCGCCGCGATCGATGTCGGGATTGCGGATCGCTCCGCTGATGTCCACGCCGTCCACCCGAACGACACGTCCGGACGCGTCGATGGCGATGCGGGTGGCGAGCGCCGAGAGGGCGCCCTCGTCCTCGAATCCGATGCCATCCTGGAGCGCACGCCACGCCACGCCGCGATACATGGCTCCCGTATCCACGTGCCGGTAGCCAAGTGCGGCCGCCACGGCCCGCGCCACCGTGCCCTTCCCCACCCCAGACGGCCCGTCAATAGCGATAATCAGCCGATTGTTCACGGTCGTAGGATTCCCAGATTCCCAGTTCACCAGTGCCCAAGATCGCAGGATTCGTAGGTTCGTGAATTCGTGGATTCCCGCCTGGCCGCGTCTGTCTCGCTGCGGCCAGACAGTGTAACATCTCTTCCCATGCGTTCTCCGATTTGCTGGACGGTCGGCCTGGTGGTCGTGGCGTTGGCGCTGCTGGCGGTGCGTGCCGCAGCGCGTCCCTACGTGCGCGCGACCTCGCTCATCGTGCGCACCGCCGGCCTGGAGCGACAGCACCCCACGCTGGCCGGACTGCAGACCGACGCCGTCGCCGAGCGCAAGGACACGGTGCCCTCGCGGTTCGGCCCCCTTCGCGCAAGACTCTATACGCCGAAAACGCACACGGAGGGCGCGCTGCTCCTGACGCCCGGTATCAATGCGCTGGGGATCGACGAGCCTCGCCTTGTCGCCTTTGCCCGTCACCTGGCGTCCAGCGGCTTCATCGTGCTCACACCGGAGTTGCCAGACCTCAGTCGCTACCTGATCACGGCGCGCTCGACGGACATGATCGAGGATGCCGCGTTGTGGTTCTCGAACCGCTCCGACCTGACGCGAGGCCACCGAATCGGCCTCGCCGGCATCAGCTTTGCCGGCGGGCTCTCGATGGTCGCGGCCGGCCGGCCGAGCCTCCGAGGGCGCCTGGGCTTCGTGTTCTCGTTCGGCGGCCACGCCAACTTCCAGCGGGTCGTCCGCTACCTGTGCTCGGGCACCGAACCGCCGGCGCCAGGGATCGACCACGCGCCACCCGTGCCAGCGCCGCACGACTACGGCGTGGCAATCGTCACGCTCGACCTCGCCGAACAACTGGTCCCGCCCGAGCAGGTGGAGCCGCTCAAGACCGGCATCCTCACCTTCCTGCACGCCTCGCACCTCGCCCTGTTCGATCAGAAGACAGCCGACCAGGAGTTCGCCCATGCGCGCGCGCAGGAAGAGGCGATGGCGGAGCCCGGACGAACCTTCCTGCACCTGGTGAACGTGCGGGACGTGCAGAACCTGGGGCCGAAACTCCTTCCGCACCTTGCCAATCTCGGTGACAACGCGGCGCTGTCGCCCGACCAGTCGCCGGCGCCCGACGCCCCGGTCTTCCTGCTGCACGGTGTCGAGGACAACGTGGTGCCGGCCATCGAAACGTTGCGACTGGCGAAGCACCTCGAGCCGTACACCACGGTGCACCTGCTGCTGACGACGCTGATCAGCCACGCCGACGTAGACCGACCGGCGACGACCTCGGAAGTCGTAAACCTGATCAGGTTCTGGGCAGGGATGATGAACTGACGATGAGGAGTCGGGCTGCCTGCCACGCCGAAGTCGTGGTTCGACAGGCTCACCACGCCCTGAGCAAAGTCGAAGGGCGCGGAGCGACGAAGGCGGGACGATGAGGGGTCGAGGGTGGCTACCCGACCGATTTCCGCAGCGCGGCCACTTCGCGTGTGGTCAGCGGGCGGCACATGCCCGGCTTGAGGGTGGCGTCTATCAACGGCCCGATGCGCACTCGCCGCAAGCGAATCACCGGGTGCCCCACCGCCTCGCACATCCGCCGGACCTGCCTCGTGCGCCCTTCGTGTAGCGTAATCGAGAGCAGCCCCTGATCGCCGTGCTGCCCCACCCCAGCCGCAACCAGCGCCACTTCCGCGATGCCCGTCTTGCGACCATCGAGCACGACGCCGCGCGAGAGCCTCTCCATCGCGTGCCCGTCCGGGACGCCGCGGACGCGGGCGTGGTATTCGCGCGCGACCTCGTGGCTCGGGTGCATGAGCGCCGCGGCCAGGTCGCCGTCGTTGGTGAGAATCAGCAGTCCTTCGGAGTCGTAGTCGAGGCGTCCGACCGGGTAGACGTATTCGTGCAGGCCGGGAACGAGATCGAGAACGGTCGGCCGCCCTTCGGGATCGGAGCGGGTGGTGACGTAGCCGCGCGGCTTGTTGAGAAGCAGGTAGATGCGGTGTGTCTCGCGCTTGACGGGGCGGCCGTCCACGCGAACATCGTCCTTGTTGGGATCGGCGCGCGACCCCAACTCGCGCACCGTCTGGCCGTTGACCGACACGCGGCCTTCGGCCATCAACCGCTCGGAGGCCCGCCGCGACGCAACGCCCGCCGACGAGAGAATCTTCTGAAGACGGATCTGCGGGGCTGGCATCTATCGATTCCCGGTGTCTTCGATGTCCAGCGTCTTGTCCGGGTCCGGGCCGCTGTCGAGCGGCAGCATCGTCTCGGACGGACCGGCCTCGGCCAGCCCCGACGGCGGCTCGAAGCCGAGCACGTCGGCCATGTCCTCCAGCTTCGGGAGATCGTTCAGATCCTTGAGGCCGAAACGAATCAGGAACTCCCGGGTCGTCGCGTACAGGAACGGGCGTCCGACGACCGCCTTGCGGCCCGCGATCTTGATGAGGCGTCGTTCGAGGAGCGTCGTCACGACGCCTGCCGTGTTGACGCCGCGGATCTCGGTGATCTCCGGCGCCGTGATCGGCTGTTTGTAGGCAATCACCGCCAGCGTCTCGAGCGCCGCCACCGAGAGCTTCTGCGTCTTGCGTTCGTGGAACAGCCGGCGCACCCATTCCGAGAGCTCGGGGCGCGTCACGATCTGGTAGCCGCCCGCCACCTCGACGAGGTGGAGTCCGCCACGCCCCTCGGCGTAGTCGCGTCGCAGTGAGTCGAGAGAGACCTGCACGTCCTCGCGCGGCTCGGACTCGAGAACCTTGAACAGCGTCTTCGGCGTGAGCGGGTCGGGGGAAGCGTATACCAGCGCCTCGATGACCGCTTTCAGTTCCTCGGAGACCTGGCCTGGCCGAACCTCCGGTATCTCCTCGGCCGGCTGCTCGATCACGGTCGCCGGGTCCACCGCCGCGGGCACCGCGTCAGTCGCAGCGTCTTCCGCCGGGTCGGCCGCAAGCTCCTGCGCGCTGTCAGCTACCTCGTCGGAGACGGAGTCCGCCACATCGCCGGCTTCCGCTTCGGGTGCCGATTCGGCCACTTCGCCCATCACCTGGGTCCGCTCGTTGGTGTCGGAATCGGTCCCGGGCGTGTCGCCGTGTTCGGACCTGTCGGGATCTGCTCGTTCGTCTTCCATTTCCCTACCTCCCGGCCGCGGCGGTCTTCGCCTTGTAGATCCGGATGGGCCCGAACGAGCCGGCCTGGAACACGCGAATCAGTCTCAGGCGAATCATCTCGAGGAGCGCAATGAACGTCACGATCATGTCGCCTTTCGAGGTGACATCCTCGAACAGGTCCTCGAACCCGCACGCCTGTGTTTCCGACAGCCGCGTCAGCAACTGCTCGATGCGCGTTTCGATCGGGATCTGCTCGGCCGGAAGCGCGACCTGAGGGCGCTGCTTCGCGCGCTCCATCACCGACTTGAATGCGGCCATGAGGCTGAAGAGGTCGACCTCCAGCTCGGGCTCGTATTCCTCGCCGGCAAGCGGCGCCACGCGACCATCCGGCCGCAGCCACTGCGCCTCGCGCAGCGTCTCGCGCTCGTGGAGCAGCTCGGCGGCCTGGCGATACCGCTGGTGCTCGAGCAGCCGGCGGACCAGCGCTTCGCGCGGGTCTTCCTCGGGATCTTCCTGGGTCGGGTCGGAGCGCGGCAGCAGCATCCGCGACTTGATGTGAATCAGCGTCGCGGCCATCACCAGGAACTCGCCCGCCACGTCCAGGTCGAGTTCCCGGATCAGCATGAGGTACTCGAGGTACTGCGCCGTGATGAGGGCGATCGGAATGTCGTAGATATTCACCTCGTTGCGCTTGATGAGGTGAATGAGGAGATCGAGGGGCCCCTCGAACTGGTCGAGCTTGACCGAATAGCTATCGAGGGACGACTCGAATTCCTCTACCGGACGTTCCATATCCCTGTTCTTCGCCCTGTTCCCTAATCCCTGGTCCCTGATCCCTGGTCCCTACCGGTATCGCACCCTCACCGCCTCCCGCACCCTCTCCATCGTCTCCCTGGCGACGAGGCGGGCGCGGGCGGAGCCTTCGAACAGGATCTCGCGCACGCGGCCCGGCTTGGCGAGCACTTCGGCGCGGCGCTGACGCATCGGCTCGAGCACGCCGTTCAGCGCCACCACCAGCTTCTTCTTCACCTCGACGTCGCCCACCTTGCCTTGTCGATAGCGCGCCTTGAGGTCCTCGACCTCCTCGACGTTGCTGTTGAACGCATCGTGGTAGAGGAAGACGGGATTCCCTTCGACCGTGCCTGGGATGTCCGCCCGGATCCGCTTCGGATCCGTGTACATGCTCATCACCTTCTTGCGCACCGCCTCGGCATCGTCCGACAGGTCGATGGCGTTGCGGTAGCTCTTGCTCATCTTCCGGTTGTCGAGCCCCGGCAGGCGCGCGAATGTCGTGAGTAGCGGCTGCGGCTCGGTCAAGAGGGGCACAGCCTGCTGATAGAAGTTGTTGAACCGACGAACGACCTCGCGCGATAGCTCGAGGTGCGGCACCTGGTCCTCACCAACCGGGACGAACGTCGCGTCGTACATCGCGACGTCCGCCGTCTGCAGCAGGGGATAGGCGAGGAAGCCGAGCGTCGAGAGGTCCTTCTCGGACAACTGCTCGCGCTGCTCCTTGTAGGTCGGCACGCGCTCGAGCCACGGAATCGGCACCACCATCGACAGCAGCAGGAAGAGCTCGGCGTGCTCCGGCACGAGCGACTGGATGAAGAGCGTGGACCTCTCGGGATCGAGCCCCGCGGCAATCCAGTCGGCCACGTTGTCGTACGAGTTCTCGACGAGCGCCGTCGTGTCGGCATACTCGCTCGTCAACGCGTGCCAGTCGGCCACGAAGTAGAAGCACTCGTACTGATCCTGCAGCGTCGCCCAGTTCTCGAGCGCGCCCACCAGGTGACCGAGATGCAATTTGCCCGTCGGGCGCATGCCAGAGACAACGCGAGGTTTCACATCAACCACGTCAGTAAGTAGTGATACGGGGTGCCGACCACGAGGCTGAAGCCGCCCGAGAACATCAGCGCGTAGAGGAGCACGAACCCGTAAGGGCGAAGGCGATCCAGGACGGCGGCGAAGCGTTCGGGCAACAGGCCGGCCAGCACCGAACTGCCGTCGAGCGGCGGGATCGGCAGCAGGTTGAAGATCGCCAGGAGCAGGTTGATCTCGAGCGCGCTCCACACGAAGCGCGCGATGGGCACGAGCACGCGGCTCTCGGCGGCTGACGCCGCGTCTACGGGTGCGACACCGAGCATGGACACGCCGGCCGGGAGCAGGCGCAGCGCCATGGCGGCGACAAACGCGAGCGAAAGGTTGCTGACCGGGCCGGCCGCCGCCACCATCAGGTAGTCACGGCGCGGATGTTCGAATCGCCAGGTCGCGACGGGGACGGGCTTCGCCCAGCCGATGATCGGCGCGCCCGTGAACAGGCCGACCAGCGGAAACAACAACGTCCCAACCGGATCGACGTGGACCGCGGGATTGAGCGAGACCCGGCCGAGCATTCGGGCAGTCGGATCCCCAAGGCGGTCCGCCGCCCACGCGTGAGCGGATTCGTGCACCGTCAGGGAGAAGACCAGCACGAGGAACGAGATGAAGATCTGACCGAAGTTGATGTCCACGAGAGCTAATCAGGCTAACACCGGGCTGCACGGGCTGTCAAAAACCGCGCCCTCGGCCCTCGGCCTCAGCCCTGCCTGTCACCTGGCAGCCGCGAAGTACGCCAGGACGGCGTCGGCGACTTTGGGGCCGACGACGGTGGTCAGTTCCTCGCGGGTGGCGCGTCGAACGCCGGCGAGACTGCCGAACGCCGTCAGCAGCGACCGGCGGCGGCGAGGACCGACCCCGGGCGCGCCATCGAGTTCCGAGCGGAGGTCGCGCATCCGCCTCGCCTGGCGGTGAAACGTGACCGCAAACCGGTGCGCTTCGTCGCGAACCTGCTGCAGCAGGAGGAGGGCGCTGCTCGACCTCGACAGCGCCAGCGGCTCTTCGCGGTCGCGGGTCAGTACCAGTTCCTCTTTCTTGGCCAGGCCGACCGCCACGAGATTCGCCAATCCCAGCTCCTCCAACGCGGCGTAGGCGGCCGACAACTGTCCCTTTCCGCCATCGATCACGATGAGGTCCGGGAACGGACCGCCCTGTTCGAGAACCCTCTGGTAGCGGCGCATCACAACCTGGTTCATCGCCGCGAAGTCGTCGGCATACCGGGGCTCGGCTGACGCGGCGGTGGCGCGGCCCGGCCGGCCTGACACCGACGAGGCGTTGCCCCGGCTACGAATGCGGTACTTCCGGTAGTCCGATCGCTTCATGCGGCCGTCCTCGCAGACGACCATCGATGCCACGGTCTCGCTGCCCTGGATCGTGGAGATGTCGAAGCACTCGATGCGGCGCGGCAGCGCGGGAAGGCCGAGTACTGCGCGCAGCGTGTCCAGGGCTTCGTAGTGGGCGGCGTCCCCGCGGTTGAATCGCGACTGGTAGGCCTGCCCGGCGTTGCGTGCGGCCAGTTCCAGCAGCCCGCGTTTCTCGCCGCGCTTGGGCACGACGAGCCGCACGCGACGGCTGGCGCGCTCGGTCAGCCAGGCCTCGGTTGCCTCGGCTTCCGGCAGCTCCACCGGGAGGTGGACTTCGGGCGGCACTTCGCGGTCGAAGTAGAACTGCTGCAGTGTCGCCTGCAGCACGTCCGCCGCAAGGGGGTCAGGCCCCTTTTCCGTTGGCCCCATCTCGGCCGCCGCGAACAGGTCCACGCGCTCGATGACCCGTCCGTGGCGGACCTGGAACACCTGGATCGCCGCCCCGGCGGGCCCCGTCTTGATGCCGAAGACATCGCGGTCGCCCAGTTCCACCGACGCCATTTTCTGCTGGCGGTCGCGCAGCGTCTGGACGGTCCGGACCGAGTCGCGCAGCTGCGCGGCCTGTTCGAACCGCTCGTCCGCCGCCGCCTCGGCCATCCGGCGCGTGAGCCCCTCCAGCAGTTCGTCCGTCCGTCCCTCGAGGAACAGGCCAGTGTCCGCCACGGCGCGGGCGTACTGGTCCTGAGAACAGAGCGACTCAACGCAGGGCGCCAGGCAGCGCTTGATGTCGTATTCCAGGCACGGCCGGCCGCGACGCCCGTTGATTTCCTCGTTGCACGACCGGATGCCGAAGAGTCGGTGGCTCAACGACATGACGCGGCGGGCCAGGCTGGCGGGCATGAACGGCCCGGCGTACACGTTCCCGTCGCGTTCGACGCGCCGGGCCACCAGGACCCTGGGGAACGCCTCGGTGGTGGTCAGTTGCAGGTAGGGGTAGTTCTTGTCGTCGCGCAGCAGGATGTTGTATTTCGGCATCCGCTGCTTGATCAGGTTGTTCTCGAGCGCGAGCGCCTCGACCACCGAGTCGGTGAGGATCACGTCGAAACCCTCGGCCTCGTTCAGGAGGGCGTCGGTCTTCGGGTTGGTGCCGTACGCGCCGAGATAGCTCCTGACGCGGTCGCGGAGCGACCGGGCCTTGCCCACGTAAATCGTCTCCCCCGCGGCGTTGATGTACAGGTAGACGCCCGGCTGTTCCGGGAGGCGATCGATCCGGCTCTTGAGATCACGGATGGGCATGGACTAAGATGAGTCGTTTTTCGCTCGGCTTGCCGATCTTCAATTATAGCGAAGCCGCGCGCGGCCGGCCGGCGCCGAACCGGAGACTGAACCGCCCATGACGTTCACCGGCGTGATTGGAACCGTCTGCTACGGGCCGCTGCGCGGGATTATCGCGCTCTGCGTGGCTTTGCGAATCTCGCCCAACGTCCTCACCTTCATCGGGGCGATCGTCAACATCACCGCAGCCTGGCTGCTCGGCATCGGCTATTTCTGGTCCGCCGGGTTCGTGATGCTGGCCGCCAGCATCTTCGATTTCATCGATGGCAAGGTCGCGCGCGAGCGCAACCGCGAGACCCCGTTCGGCGCGTTCTGGGACTCGGTGATGGACCGGTTCTCGGACATCACCCTGCTCATCGGCCTCGTCTACCTCTACGCGAAAGCCGGGCGCGTCGATTACGTGATCATCACCGCCCTGGCGATGATGTTCTCGGTCATGACGAGCTACACGAGGGCGCGCGCCGAGTCGATCATCGAGAAGTGCAAGGTCGGGTTCATGGAGCGGCCGGAGCGGATCGTGCTCCTCATGATCGGCGCCTTCACCAACCGCATGGCGGCTGTGATCTGGGTCATCCTCATCCTCTCCATCGTCACGGTGGCCGATCGGATCTACTTCACCTGGCGGGAACTGAACGGGGTGAAGGAGAGCAGGAAGCCACTGGTGCTCCACGTCCTCTGGCGGGCGTTCTTCTGGACGGACGACCGCGCCACCTGGCAGTACGACCTTTGGGTGATCGCGATCCTCGCCTTCGTGTGGCTCACGCCGCCCGACTGGATCGGCGACCCGATTGCCGGCGGCCGCGGCATGATCGGCTGGATCCTCGGACGGTAGGCACTCCATCTTGCGACCCAGTTCCCTGGATTCCCTGGATTCCCAGATTCTCTATACGTCGTCGCGTTCGTCGCGCAGGCCCAAGTGGAAGCCGGTGTCGGTGAGGTGGATGGCGTGGCGACCGATGAGGTCGCGCAGGAGGCGCCGGACCGCTCCAAAGAGGGGGCCCGGGACGACAAGGCGCGTGGCTGTCTGGCCGTGACGCGAGGCAAACAGCAGTGCGGGCTCCCCCTCTTCCTTCCAGGTGATCGCGCCGATTCTCGCGTAGCGCACGAACCGCCGGTCACTCCAGACGCCATCGCGGTAGAACCCGCGCTCGATGCGTGCGGACATCGGGACGATGCCGGCGTAGTAGACGCACATCATCCCGATGCCGAACACCTGTTCGGTGGCCGAGGGCCGCAGGATCAGATCGTAGAGGAAGAGCAGGGTGAGGGCGATGCCGATGCCCACCTGCATCTGGTAGAACGGCGGCCGTGTTCCCGGCCAGGTCAGCAGCGCCGTGCGACGGCGCTGCCAGTAGCGCAACTGCTCGGCGATGCCGAGCACGTCGGCGACCAGGAACCCCACGCCGAAGAGCAGCAGCAGCCGAGGCATGGGCCCGCCCGACCTCACGCGGAATCGGGCACCGAGGCCAGTGCCGGGTCGAAGCAGCCGCGGCAGCGGGCCTCGTAGGTCCCCTGTGCGCCAACCAGGACGCGGTCCTGGCTCGCGACAAGGCGCTGCGTGTGGTTTGCCGGATTGCCACAGACGACGCAGATGGCCAGCGTCTTGGTGATGTACTCGGCGATCGCGAGCAGGTGCGGCATCGGCTCGAACGGTTTCCCGAGATAGTCCTGGTCGAGGCCGGCGACGATCACCCGTTTGCCCTTGTTCGCCAGCTCGTTGCAGACCTCGGGCAGATCGGCGTCGAAGAACTGTCCCTCGTCGATCCCCACCACCTCGGCGTCGTCCTTCACCTGCGCGAGCAGCGCCCTGGAGTTCGCCACGTTCTCCGAGGCCATCCGCATGTCGCTGTGCGAGACGATGTGGTGGTCGCTGAAGCGGTTGTCGAAGGTCGGCTTGAAGATCTGCACCTTCTGCCGCGCGATCTGGGCCCGGCGCAAACGCCGGATCAGCTCTTCGCTCTTGCCGCTGAACATGCTGCCGGTGATCACCTCAATCCACCCGGCCTTCTGCGTCCGCGGAACGTCCATGGCTCCAGCTCCTGTGATCTCACCCGTTAGGCGCGCGACTGATACTCCCCCGTCTCGGTGACCACGCGGATCCGGTCGCCCTCGGCGACAAACGGCGGCACCTGCACGACGAGACCGGTCTCGAGCGTGGCGGGTTTCAGCTGCGCGCTGGCCGTCGCCCCCTTGATCGCCGGCGTCGTCTCCACCACCTTCAAGTCCACCGTCTGCGGGAGTTCGATGCCGACCGGCTCGCTGCCGTAGAACTCCATCTGGATCACCGATTCAGCCACCAGGTAGTTCATCGCATCGCCGAGCGTTTCCTCGGTGAGCGCGATCTGCTCGTACGAATCGGTATCCATGAAGTGGTAGGCGTCGCCGTCATGGTAGAGGTACTGCATGGACTTCTCGTCCAGCGTGGCGCGCTCGAGTTCGTCTTCTGAACGCAGCTTCTGGTCGGCGAGCGCCCCCGTCCGGATGTTGCGCAGTTTCACGCGCACGAACCCGCGCAGGTTGCCCGGCGTGACGTGCTGCAGGTCCAGGGTCCGAAACAGGTCCTCTCCGATCTTGATCAGCATTCCCTTACGAAGTCGTGTCGCTTGCATGGCCTCACCTGGCGTGTCACACGAGAGTCTCAGGATCCGGCAATGTGCTGGAAGGCAGGCCGATCCGCGGCTCGCACGCACGCCTCTGAATGAGTCGCAAGAGCCGATCGTGAATTGTAGCACAGGGGTTGTTGCCGGCTCCCCCAACCCGGATGGAAGCGGCCCGCCGGCGACTCATGCTACGATGCCTTGTGGCCTTCATCCGATGGGATCCGCTGCAGGACATGCTCGCGCTCCACGAGCGCATCAACCGGCTTGCCGGTGCCGACGAGGCCGGCTGGATGCCGCCGGTGGATCTCTACGAAGCCCCGGACCGCTACGTCGTGACGGCCGAGGTGTCAGGCCTCTCGCGCGACGACATCCAGATTCAGATCCAGGACGGCAAGCTGACGCTCAAGGGAGAGCGCCCGCCTCGCGACGCGCAGTCGATCCGCTTCGAGCGCGTCGAACGGGGTCACGGCCGCTTCGCCCGGTCCTTCGTCCTGCCGCATGAAGTGGATGCGGCAGGCGTCACCGCCGACCTCCAGAACGGCGTCCTCACCATCTCGGTACCGAAGCTGTTCGACCGCCGCCGTATCGAGGTCGAGTAACCGCCTTCGCCCGTTGACGGTCGGACAACCACAAAGAACACAAAGAACGGAACTGCCCTTTTCCGCGTACGCCTGGGTGCGGTGGGTACGCTTTTGTGTCCGTTGTGACCTCTGTGGTTATCCCGTGACAAAGTGTTACGATATTTGAGCCGAGGGCATGATGCTCAGAAGAATAGTGTTCGGATTCATCCTCGTTCTGGCCGGCTTCGCGGCCGGGCTCGTCCTGACCGGCCGGTTGCGCTCTGCCAGTGACGGACTGGCCGCGCAGCCGCCACGACTGCCCAGCGCGGCGGCCGCCGTTCCTGGTGTGCAACCCGGTGCCCTCGGCACCTCGGGCCTGCCCGATTTCAGCGCCATTGCCGGTCGCGCCGTTGGCGGCATCGTCAATATCTCCGCGCTGGCCGTCGTGCGGACCTCGAATTCACCGTTCGCCAACGATCCGGTCTTCCGCCAGTTCTTCGGCGACCCCGACGAGTGGTTCGGATCGCGCTTCGAGCAGGCGCCCAGCCTCGGTTCCGGCGTCATCGTCTCGTCGGACGGCTACGTGGTGACCAACAACCACGTCGTCGCCGGCAACGTCCGGGAGATCACCGCCGTGCTGCCCGACAAGCGGGAGGTGAAGGGGCAGATCGTCGGCCGCGACGAGATGACCGACATCGCCGTCATCCGCATCAACGCGAAGAATCTCCCGGTGCTTCCGTGGGGCGACTCGTCGAAGCTCAAGGTCGGCCAGTGGGTCCTCGCCATTGGGAGCCCGTTCGCGCTGAACCAGACGGTCACGCTCGGCATCGTGAGCGCCATCGGGCGGACTGGCATGGGCCTCGCCGACTACGAGGACTTCATCCAGACCGACGCCGCGATCAACCCGGGGAACTCGGGAGGCGGCCTGATTGACGCGCGCGGCGAGGTGATCGGCATCAATACCGCGATCGTCAACCAATCGCAGGGCCTCGGCTTCGCGGTCTCGAGCAACCTCGCCCGGCGCATCGCCGACGAACTGATCCGCTACGGCGAAGTGCGCCGCGGATCAATCGGCGCGATCAGCGTCCGGACGCTGACACCGAACATCGCCGAGCAGCTCGGATGGTCCCAGGCTCGCGGCGTGATCGTGGTCGGCATTTCGAAAACGTCCTCCGCCTACCAGGCGGGCATCCAGAACTTTGACGTGATCGTGAGCTTCAACGGCGCGACGGTGGATACCGACGGCGAGCTGATCAAGCTGCTGGCCGACGTGAAGATCGGCAGCACCGCCACGATCGAGGTCGTGCGGAAAGGCAGCAGGATGACGGTCAAGGTGCCCGTGACCGGTCGGAGTACGAGACAGCGGTGAGCGGGCGACGCGGCAGCCACGACACCAGCCTGCGTTATGAAACCCCGCTGGCGGAGTGGGTCAAGCGAAGGTGGACGCGCGTCGGGGCGGGTCGAGCCGCGGGCTCTTCTTCCCCGACACGGCGCGGTTCCCCGCCACGTAGCACCGCCACAGATGCTCGGCGCCCGCGCTGATCCCGATGCGCGCACTCCACGCGACGTCGTGGTACACAATCCCCCGCTCTTCCAGGCAGAGCCGTCGTCTGCACAGATCCGAGCGGTTCCTGTCAAGCGTGATCCCCATGGCGCGAGCGAGGCTGCCCGGTCCGCGACACAGCTCGTGATCGGGAATCGTCCCGCCGCCCCGGTCGGCTGCACGCCGACGCTGCATGAGCGCCAGGCCGTCGAGCGGTTCGAGCGCGCGTATCAGCACCGCAGCCGGCTGCCCTGCCCGCTCCGTGATCACGTTGAAGAGGTTGTGGATCCCGTAGTTGAGGTAGACGTAGGCGAACCCGGGCGGACCATAGAGCGGCTGATTGCGGGCCGTCGGGCCCGGGGCGGCGTGGCAGGCAGGATCCTCCTCGCCGATGTACGCTTCGACTTCGACAATCGCGCCCGCGGTCGTTCCGTCCGCGCTTCGGTGGACCAGTACCTTCCCGATGAGCTCGGTCGCCACCTGGAGTGTGGGCCGGTCGTAGAACGCCCGGGGCAGCGTCATTGCCTCGCCCGCGCCTTGATCCTCATCGCGGCGCGCTCGGCCGCGGCCGCGACCTTCTCGTCCTTGTCATTCTGCAGGGCCTCGATCGCCGGCAGTTCGCCGGCGCCGCCGACGACGCTCAGGACCTCGATCAGCGCGAGGCGGGTCTCGGGGCCGGTGGAACCCAGCGCGGTGGCCGCCGGCGCAGCCGATCCCTTGCCGACCTCAATCAGGTAGTCGCGCGCCTGCAGGCGCGTGGGGCCTTCATCCACGGCCTGGACGAGCCGGTCGATCGCACGCGCCTCGCCGGAACGCGTCTCCGCGAAGGCCGTCGCCAGCTGCAGACCGCGCGACCTGGCCGCGCCAACCGACTGCGCGGCAGTGACCGCGTCGGCACCGCCGATACGCGCCAGGCCTTCAACCGCTGCCAGGCGGAACGCTTCTTCCTTGCGTGACAACGCCGCCTTGAACACCGGTGCGGACGCCGGGTGCCCGATCCGCGCCAGCGCGAACAGGTACGCCAGCGCATCCGGCCCCTTCTGGTAGTAGTCGTAGGCGGCGGTGATCGCCTGCATCGAGCGGCCCCAGCGAAGGTCCGCCAGCGCGTCGAGCGCGGCCAGTCGAACCCCACGGTCGGGATCGTTCAGCGTGTGCACGAGGGCGTCGCCGAGGCGATCGAGACCTGCGACCTCGCACGGCGCGGAGCATCGCCTGAAGATCCGCCCGGCGACGCGCGCCACGGCGATGCGGGCGGCGGGCGCCGGGTCAACCAGCCGCTCGGCGAGCCCTTCGGCGACGGCGCGGTATCCCGGAGGGGGCGGCGTCTCCTCGAGTTGTCCGAGAATCCCGAGCGCGTAGGTGGCCTCGATGCGAAAGTCGAGGTTCTCGTGCCAGATCGGTCCGAGCATGGCGGTGACCACGCCCACGGGCACGGGCGCGATCGGCAGGGACGACCAGGGACGGTCGAACGCGCCGGCAGCCGGGTGCGAGTCGCGAACCTCGATAACCAGCGCGACATGGCGACGCATCTCGATGCGCGCCCCGAGGAACAGGCCGAGTTCGACGTACACGGCGGCCCGTTGCAACCGGTCTTCAGGATCGCTCAGCAGCGCGGCGATCGGGACACCGGCTTCCGGGTATCCCGACTCCTCGAGCAGTCGCAAGGCCGACGTACGGGCTGAGACGTCCGGCAGCTTCAGGCGCCCCACTGCCTCGTCGAACGGCACCTGCTGCGCCCCCGCCAGCGCCGCGCCCACCAGCAGCGCCACCACCGCTGGGGTCAGGTCTTGACACATCACTTTTTTCACGTCTGGCACCTCCTCACAGCACCGTGCGCAGGTAATGGCCGGTGTGAGAAGCCTCGACTGCGGCAACTTCCTCGGGTGTCCCGGTCGCGACGATCCACCCGCCGTCCTCACCGCCCTCCGGCCCGAGGTCGATCAGGTGGTCCGCCGTCTTGATGACATCGAGATTGTGCTCGATCACCAGGAGCGAGTGGCCGGCCTGCAGCAATTTCCGGAAGGCCGCCAGCAGCTTCGCGATGTCGTCGAAGTGCAGCCCCGTCGTCGGCTCGTCGAGGATGTAGAGGATCCGGTCGCCCGTGCGCGACGCCAGGTGCGCGGCGATCTTGATGCGCTGCGCCTCGCCGCCCGAGAGCGTCGTCGCCGGCTGGCCGAGGCGCAGATAGCCGAGGCCAATCTCGTCGAGCAGGTGCAGCCGCCGCAGCACCTTCGGCGAGCCGGCGAAAAACATCAGCGCCTCGCGCACCGTCATCTCGAGCACCTGGTGCACGTTCCGCCCGCGATAGCGGACGTCGAGCACCTGCGGCTTGAACCGCTTCCCGTCGCACTGCTCACAGGGCACGAACACGTCGGCGAGGAACTGCATCTCCACGCGGATCTGTCCTGCGCCCTCGCACGTCTCGCAACGCCCGCCCGCCACATTGAACGAGAAATGGCTGGCCGTCAACCCCCGCGTCCGCGCGTCCTTGGTCGAGGCGAACAGCTCGCGGATCGGGTCGAACGCCTTCAGGTAGGTGACCGGGTTCGAGCGCGGTGTCCTCCCGATGGGCGCCTGGTCCACGAGCACCACGTCGCTCACGTACTCGGTGCCCGTCAGGCCGCGATGCGCGCCCACCTTCTTCTCGCCCTCGCCCTTCAGCCGCTTGATCGCCGGGTAGATGATGTCGTGGACGAGCGTGGACTTCCCCGACCCGCTGACGCCCGTCACGCACGTGAGGGTGTTCAGCGGAATCGTGACGTCGATCGTCTTCAGGTTGTGCTCGCTCGCGCCTAGCACGCTGAGGCGCTGCCCGGTGCCGCGCCGCCGCTCGCGCGGCACGGGAATCGCCAGCTCCCCTCGCAGATAACGGGCCGTGAGCGACCGCTGCTCCCGCAACAGTCCCTCCAGGGTGCCCGAGTACACCACCCGGCCGCCCTGTTCACCGGCGCCCGGCCCGAGATCGACGATGTGATCGGCCACGCGGATCATGTCGGCATCGTGCTCGACGACGAGCACCGTGTTGCCCTGGTCGCGAAGCTGGCGGAGGATCGCGATCAGCCGGAGATTGTCGCGCGGGTGCAGGCCGATCGACGGCTCGTCGAGCACATAGAGCGTCCCGACGAGCGCCGAGCCGAGCGACGTCGCCAAATTGATCCGCTGGGACTCGCCGCCCGACAGCGTTGACGACAGCCGGTCGAGCGTCAGATAGTCGAGGCCAACCTCGCTGAGAAACGACAGCCGACGCCGGAACTCGGCCAGCACCTTCTCGGCGATCGCCGCCTCGCGTTCGCCGAGCGCCAGTTCGCTGAAGAACCGCTGGACCTCGCGCACGGTCAACGCGCACACCTGGTCGATCGTGCGCCCGCCGACACGCACGTCCCGCGCTTCGCGCCGCAGCCGGGCGCCGCCGCAATCCGGGCACGTCTGATACCCGCGGTAACGGCTGAGGAACACGCGGATGTGGACCTTGTATTTCTTCCGCTCGAGCCACGCGAAGAAGCCGCGGACTCCCACGTAGTCGCCACCGTCTCCGTCCATCACGAACCGCTTTTCGTCGGCAGCCAGGTCGGCCCACGGCACGTCAAGGCGCACACTCCTGGCGCGCGCCGCGCGTTTCAGTTCGGCCAGGCTCGACCGATAGTGCGGCTTGCTCCACGGCTCGATCGCGTTGTCCTGGATCGATCGCGTCGGGTCGGGGACGACGAGGTCCGTATCCAGCTCGATGACGTTGCCGAAACCGTGGCAGGTCGGGCAGGCGCCGAACGGATTGTTGAACGAGAAGAGCCGCGGCTGTGGGTCCTCGTAGGCAATGCCGCACGCGCGGCACTCGAACCGTTCCGAGAAGACGTGAAGACGGGGATCGGCACCTGCGCCGCCGCCCGCCTCCCTCGCCGGCAACTCGAGCGCGAACGCTGCGCCGCCGCCCTCGCCGTACGCGGTCTCGATGGAATCGGTCAGCCGGGTCAGCATGTCGGCCTGGACGCGCAGTCGATCCACGACCACGTGGAGGATGGCCTGGTCCTTCAGCAGTGACACTTCCACCTCGTCGAACGACACGGCCGCGCGCCCGCCCACGAGCAATCGGCCGAAGCCCTTCCGGCGAAGGATGTCGAGCGTGGCCGCCACGGGATCGACGCCGTCGCCGCCGTTCGCGCGCTCCTCGTCATGCCCGGCGGACAGCGGCAGTTCCTGCTCCTCGCCGTTCGACTCGGTCGCCTCGTCCTCCGGATCGGCGCCGTTCGCTGGAGCAGGTTTTGGAGCGGCAATCACCGGCATCTCGAAGCCGACGATCAGCCGGGTTCCCCCGGGCAACTCCGCCAGGCGACGGGCCACGACCTCCGGGCTCTCGCGCACGACCTCCAGGCCGCAGCCGCGGCAGAACGTCCGGCCGACCCGGGCATACAGGAGCCGGAGGTAGTCGTGGATCTCGGTGGTGGTGCCGACAGTCGAGCGGGGGTTGCGGATGCTGTTCCTCTGGCGGATGGCGATGGCCGGCGACACGCCGTCGATCGAGTCCACGTCCGGCTTTTCCATCCGCTCGAGGAACTGCCGAGCATAGGCCGACAGCGATTCCACATATCTCCGCTGTCCCTCGGCGTAAACCGTGTCGAAGGCGAGCGAGGACTTTCCCGACCCGCTCACGCCCGTCACGATGATGAGGGCGTTCGCCGGGAGGGTGAGGTCGATATTCTTGAGGTTGTGCGTACGGGCGCCCCGAATGACGAGTTCGGCGGTCGCTCCCGCGGTCGGCTCTGGCATGACAGAGGGCTCACTGCGGCAATCTCGGTCGGTGCCGCAAACTACCCATGTTACTGCAGCGCGAGCCGGGGTTCAACAGAGGGCGCAAGGGCGACCAGCCGGTCGCCCCTACTTGACAACCTTCTTCTTGGCGGCCCAGTTGACGACCATCTGACCGCCCCCGTAGCTGAGGCTTCCGGCAAACTGGCCTTCGGTCAGCTCCCCGGACATCACGATCGCGGCCCCGTCAACGTAGGTGAAGGTCACCGTCAGCTTGCCGTCAGCCCACGAACCCTCGGTGATCGGCGCCGTTCCCTGCGGCCCGGTCACTTCCCCGGTGACCTTGTCCTTCTCGAGCTGCAGCTTCATCGAAAACGGCGTGGCGCCGTCCGGCAGATCCACCATGCCTTCCCACTCGCCGCTGACGGGATCGGCGGCGGCCGCCGCCTTGCCCTTCTCCGGGCTGGCCGGCGGCTGTCCCTGCTTGTCCGCCGACGACTGCGCCCACACCGGTGCCGCGGCGACCAGGGCGAGAGCGAACACGATCGCGACGAGCGACCCGAGGCTGCTCCTCATGGTTTCCTCCATAGCGTTTCTAGTCCAATTGTACTAATGCAGAGTTACACCAGCACCGATTGGTACGCGTACAGCGCCGGCGCCCCGCCGGTGTGCACGAACAGGACGTGCTCGCCCTTCTTGAACGTGCCGCGACGCACCAGCGCCATCAGGCCAGCCATCGTCTTCCCGGTGTAGACCGGGTCGAGCAGGATGCCTTCGACCTGGGCGAGCATCCGCACCGCCTCGACCATTTCCGGTGTCGGCAGCGAGTAGCCAGGCCCGACCCAGTCCCCGAGCGCGGTGATGGCATCGCGCGGGATGCCGCCCTGGATGTTCAGCAGGCACGCCACTTCCTGCGCCAGCTTGTAGACGTTCGGCTCCTGCTCCTCGCGGGTGCGGCGGACGTTGATGCCGGTCAGGGGGATGTGACTGTTGTTCCCGATCAGCCCGCAGATCAACCCCGCGTGCGTGCCGGTGCTGCCGCTGGCGCACACGACATGGTCGAGACGGATGCCGAGGTCGTAGGACTGCGCGAGGATTTCCTCCGCGCACGACACGTAGCCGAGCGCGCCAAGCGGATTCGACCCGCCGCCCGGGATGATGTAGGCCTTCCGTCCGAGCGCGGCCACCTGGTCGGCGACCTTCTGCATCTCGGCCGCGAGGTCCACGCCTGCCTTCACCACGGTCACGGCCTCGACGCCGAGCAACCGGAACAGGAAGTTGTTGCCGCTCGCGTCCGGGCTGTAGCTGTTCGCCACCCGCTCTTCGAGGACGAGCCGGCACTTCAGGCCCTCTTTGACGGCGGCCGCCAGCGTGAGCCGGCAGTGGTTCGACTGCACGGCGCCACAGGTGACCAGGGTGTCAGCCCCCTTGGCGAGCGCATCGGCCACGAGGAACTCGAGCTTGCGCGTCTTGTTGCCGCCGCCCGCGAGGCCGAGCAGGTCGTCGCGCTTGATGTAGATGTCGGGGCCGCCGAGCAGCGTCGAGAACCGTTCGAGTTTCTCGATGGGCGTCCAGCCCTGCGTGTAGCGGCGGCGCGGGAATCGTGCGAGGTGCATGGCGTCAATAACTCCTAAGGGGCGTTACAGGCTACCACGCAGCGTGTAGAATCTGAAGCCTATGGCTAGTCCTTTCACCCTGACGCGGGTATGGCGGATCCTGAAGGACGTTGACCTGGAAGCGGTCCGGCGCGAGGCCGCGCGCCGCGTCCACGTCCTCATCATCGGCGAGAGCACCGCCGACGCCGACGAGCTGGCGATGCGGCTCGCGGAGGGCCAGCCCGATCCCACGCCCTGGCTCACCGCCGTTGACGCGCCCTTCGCCGCGCGCGGCCCCGGTCTCACCACGACGGCCGGCGGCCGCAACGCCGTCCTCGACGGGCCGGACATCGTCATCGCCGTCACCCGCGGGAAGGACCTGACGGCCGAGATGAAGTCGGCGAGGCAACGGTGGGTGGCGGGCCAGGCGTGCCTGGTCACCATCGCCCTCGACAGCGGGGAACGCGCGGGCAAGGTGAAGACGCACGGCGGCGCATCCCGCGTGGCCATCGACCGATTCGACGACGAGGGATTCCGGTGCGTGGTGGAGGCGATGTTCGCGGTCGTCGAACCCGACCGACGACTGGGTCTTGCGCGGCAGTTCCCGGTTCTCCGCCCGGGAGTCTTCAACGAGCTGATCGACGAGACGGCGCGCGCGAACGCGGGCTACTCGTTCAGCACCGGCCTCGCCGAGATCATCCCGCTCCTCGACATCCCGCTCAACATCGGCGACATGATCGTGCTCACCAAGAACCAGCTGATGATGAGCTACCGGATCGCGCTGGCCGCGGGCAAGGTGGGCAAGCCGCGTGAGCTCGTCGGCGAAATCGTGGGCGTGCTGGGCGGCGGGCTGATCTTCAGACAACTGGCGCGCCAACTGATTGGCCTCGTCCCCGTGATCGGCCTCGTCCCGAAAGTCGCCGTCGCCTACGGCGGCACGTGGGCGATCGGCCGGGCCGTCGCTCTCTGGGCGACCGAGGGTCAGAAGGTGACCGCCGATCGCCTCAAGGAACTCTCGCGCGAGGGGCTGCAGCGCGGACGCAAGATCGCGCGTGCGATGAGGCGCCAGCCCCCACCGGGCGCGTAGCCGGCACGAGGGTCCCGCGCGGGCCTCCTTTCGGGGCCTTCCACCGGTCGATTCTGCTGGCCCTCCCGCGCGTTCCGATCTACCCTTCGACTCAGTTGGGTTGCGCACATCCAGGCCGCCCGTCGTCGCTGTTGACCGGCACGATTGGACCTCTGCGACGCGCTACCCAGGTGAGCTCAGGGTGTAGAGTGGCGCCAACCGGGAGGCCGCGTGATGGAGTGGTTTCCGCACCTGACGCAGTTCGCAGTGTTCCTTGCCATTTCGTCGGTTGGATTCCTCTTCCTGCTGGTGGCCCTGGTCTTCGGCGAGGCCTTCGAACACTTCGGGGCCGACTTCGACCACGATCTGGGGCACGGCGGCCCCGGCTTTTTCAGTGTCCGCATCCTGAGCGTGTTCGTCACCGCGTTCGGCGGTTTCGGCGCGGGCGCCACTCACTACGGCCTGGGCACACTCGGCTCCTCGGGCGTCGGCTTCGCCAGCGGCGTCTGCTTCGCCGGCCTCATCTACGCCTTCGCGTCGTTCCTCTACAGCCAGCAGGCATCGAGCGACCTGCGGACGAGGGATATCCTCGGCAAGACGGCCCGCGTCATCGTGCCGATCCCGCCGAACGGTGTCGGCCAGGTGCGCTGTCAGATAGGAGAAGAACTCGTGGACAAGATCGCCCGTTCCCGCGATGGCCACCCGGTCGCCGAGAATGTCGCCGTGACCATCGTGGACGTCCTCGGCGAAACCGTCGTCGTCGAATAGCGCCCCGACCAACCTGCCGCGCACCCGCGGGAACATAACCCGGTCGAGCCGGCATCACAGAGGCTCGGCTTCTTCTCCCCGACGTCGAAGACTTCGCGCACAAGGGACTAACCTGGAGGACCGCCA
>JADGOB010000252.1 GCA_017883185.1 Acidobacteriota bacterium | reverse complement strand
ACGCAACACGCAGGGCGACTACTACGGGTTCCAGCAGATCACCAGCTTCTCGGCGGCCGATCGTCGCCACCGGCTCGTGGTCAGCGGGATTCTGCAGCTGCCGTACGGCGTCCAGGTATCGGCGATTGGCGACTTCCGCTCGAAGCTGCCGTTCAACCCGGCCTCGTCGCTCGACATCAACAAGGACGGTTATTCTGGCGACAACCCGTCGGGCGTCGCGTTCCGCAGCGGTTGCGGTTCGCTCGACATCAACGCGATCAACACGTTCCGGGCCTCGCGGAGCCTGGCGCCGGTCTCCGACGGAGACATCGCCTGCCCGAGCTTCATGAACGTGGACACGCGCGTCTCGAAGATCTTCACCTTCGGAAAAACATCTCGAGTCGAGCTGATCGCACAGCTCTTCAACGTCTTCAACCGCGCCAACTTCGCGACGCCCGCGTCCAATCCTGGCGCCGCCGATGTTACGGGGAAACCGCCCACCTTCGGCTCGGTGAACGCCATCCTCGCGAACATCAACGCACCGTCGCGCCAAGCGGAGTTTGCGATCCGGTTCCAGTTCTGACGGCAAGGGGATCGGGGTCTCTCCCCGGAGGATTCCTCGTGTTCAAGTCCGCGCTCGTTGGCATTCTCGCGCTCGCTGTCGCGACGATCGTCGTCACTGGCCAGACCGAGGCCCCTCGCACACCGCCGACATCGCCCTCGATCGACTCGCTGGCCACGGTGTTCAGCGGCCCGCACGGGGCGCTGACCGACACCAACGGCGACGGGCTGGCCGACAGCGTGGCCGCGCGAGTCGTCGTGCCCACCGTGCCCACCGCGGACGACGTCGAAGCCGCGGCCAACATCGCCGGCCGTCTCGGCTACGAAACGACGGCGTTGACGCTGCCGCTGGTCGTGCGCGACAACGAGGTCACGTCGCCAGCCGACATCCGTCTTCCGATCCTCGTCGGACGCGAGAACACCTTCATCAAGTCACTGGTCGAGCACGGCGCGATCAACCCGAAGGCACTCCAGCCGGGCCAGGGGCTCGTCTCAATCGTGACCTCGCCGCTCGGCGGCCCCGTGGGCATCGTGGTCGTCGGCGGCGACGATGCAGGCACGCTGGCGGCGGGGGTGGAGCTGGCGGCGCGGCTCCCACGGTTGTGGAACATGACCGGGATCACGCTCGGCGGGATCGAGCAGCAGGTGGCAACATTCCTGGCGGCGAAGGGCGTGGCCGGCGCGACGGCTCGCGTCGTCTCGCTCGTCGTCGATGCCGAGCGTCGCGGCATCGCCTCCGTCGGCGTGCGCGCCTCCGTCCCTCCCAGCTTGGCGGTTCGAGCGGCCTCGGCCCTGGCCGATCTCGATGCCGCGCATCGGCGAGGCCGGGACGAGCGCACGCTGAATTTCGCCGAGGCCGCGGCCACGGTGATCGAGATTGCTACCGACGGCAGGAAGCAGGGCGAGGCGACTGTCCGTCGGTCGGGAATGAACGCGCGCACCCTGACGCCGCCGGTTGATCCGGACGAGTTCGCGCCAGAACCGAACGCCAGCGGCGTCGTCGAGCCCCGGCTCGCGCCGGCGAAGCCCTTCGATCTGACCAACACCTATTCCATCGAGGGTTGGTACGGCGACGCCTACCAGGACCTGATCCCGGACCGGACCGATACCAGCATCATCGTCGGTGACGCCTCCGACGCGCTGGGCGCCGCGCACATCGCTGCACGGCTTGGCCTCGAGACTACGGGGATGAACCTGCCGATCACCAAGCGCGACGACAAGGTGAAGGAGCCGGGCAACGAGGCGAGCCCGATCCTGGTGGGCCGCGGCAACGCCCTCGTGCAGCAACTCATCAAGATCGGCAAGACGCGCCTCGACGATTTGCAGCCGGGCGAAGGCGAGGTGCAGATCGTGCCGCGCGCCTTTGGCAACGCCACGGCCACCGTCGTGGCGGGCGCGGATGCGGCAGGAACCCTCGCGGCCAGCGGCTACCTGGCGCGGCGGGCGCCGTTCCTGTGGGATGTGGCGCGGGGCTCGTTCTCGTTCGAAGATCTCGCCACCGAGATGACACGTTTTCTCTCCGCGAAGAGCGGCGCCAGCCAGGCTGGCCAGGCCACCGTGGAGCTGAAGGCTGTCCTCGACGAACTGAAGGGCAAGACTATTGAATCGTTCGACGCCAAGGTCTTCCTCGAAAAGGGCGACAAGGGGCTGGATGCGCGCCTGGCGTCGCAGGTGAAGGCCGCCGTCGGACAGGCCGCCGCGGTCACCGTGACCAGCCAGGGCGTGACCGACGCGTCCACCGTGTTCGAGGACAAGATCGAGATTCCCTGGGAGGTGGACGAGTTCCGCGCGAAGGTGCGGTCCGATGTCCTGCCGAAGGTCAAGGCCGGCGCCAGGGTCGATCTCGAGGCGCGATTGAGCGAGCCGCGCGAGGTCCGGGACACGGTCGCCGCGGAGGTCCGAGCCGAGCTGAAGAAGGTCGGGGCGGCGGAGGCCCAAGTGCGCGTGCTGTCCGCGTACAAGCAGGGCTACTCGTGGCTGACCGAAGAGATCATTCCGGCGCTCAAGGGCAGGAACGCGAAGTCGATCCGCATCCGCATCGCCACCCACAAGCCGGACCTGACGAAGAAGTTCAAGTTCTACTCGGTCCCGACCCGTTGGCTGCACGAGCTCTACCCCGTCGACGAAATCTTCCAGCGCGAACTGGGCATCCCGACCAGCGCCTTCAAGATGGAGCTGGCGGACGATGCGAAGGAGATCTACACGCTCGAGGCGCTCGATGCCGGCGGCCGTGTCGTGCACCGGGCGACATTCAGCCCGAAGTTTGTCGAGCGCGAGTACCTGAACAAGTTCCCCGGCTGGTCGCGCGTCGAGGTGACGACCGGCTGGGTGACAGCGCGCGTGGACGGACAGGTGGCGATCGATGCCCGCATCGAGACCGACCCCGAGCGGTTCTGGGATCACTACCAGGCGAAGATCCTGCCGAAGATCTACGACAACGTGATGAAGGTGACCGGCGGGAAGCCGACGGCTGACAAGCAGCCGTTCCACCGCGACCTCGACATCGAGGTGTGGATGAGCGAGCCGGACGAGCGGATCGGGGTCGACGAGGAACTGGTGTCGTCGCTCGAGGCGCTGCACGAGGACCTGTATTTCGTCACGCTTGATTTCTTCGCGGCGATGGGCCGGACCCTCACGAAGAATCGCCTGAACGCGCCCGGCAAGATCTTCCCCATCGTCCACCCGACACGGGCCGGCAAGGCGGGCGAGGCGCGGATCCTGTACGCGGGCAACGCGTCCACGAAGGCGAAGCTGGAGGTCAGCTACAAGGAGAAGGGGTCGGACAAGCCCACCACCGTGTCGCGCGACCTGTCACGCATCGACACGACCGCGCCGACCGTCGTGCGGGCGGTGGTTCGCGATGATCGCGTGAGCGAGATCGAACTGCAGGTGGAGGCGAAGGACGACAAGGAAGCCACGCGCGCCGTGGATGCGATCGACGGCCTGGTGGGCCTGCAGGCGGCGGGGCTCTACAAGACGGCGCTGTCGTACGACCACGTCGATCGCGTCGCGCTGACCGTCGTCCTGAAAGACGCGCGGACGAAGCGCGTCGTGAAGAACACCGGCGCGTCGATGCCGTCGAACGTCAGGACGGCGGCGAAGGGGACGGCGCCTCCGCGCGTCACGTGGGACCACGTCATCGGGCCCGACGAGTCGGAGAAGATCGTCGCGGCGCTCTCGGCATTCCCGGAGGTCCACAGCTTCAAGGTCGGGCGGTCGTATCGCGGCCGGGATATCTCGGCCATGGAGGTGACGCTTCCGACGTCGAGCGAACTCGTCTCGGTCGCCAAGCTTACCGCGTTCAAACCGACCATCCTGATGATGGGGCGTCAGCACGCCAACGAGGTCTCGTCCACCAGCCACATCCTGCGGCTCGGGGAACTGCTCGCGACCGACCCGGCCTACCGCAAGATCCTGCAGAAGGTGAACGTCGTGCTCTGCCCGGTGATGAACCCGGACGGCGCGGAGATGGCGTACGAACTCCAGAAGCTGACGCCCACGTGGATGCTGCACGCCGGGCGCTACTCTGCGCTCGGCATGGACATCACGTCGCGCGCGGCGGGCCTGCTGCCCGAGGCGGAGGTCGAGGGCAAGCTGTGGCGCCAGTGGCTGCCGGACATCTATCTCAACCCGCACGGCTACCCCTCGCACGAGTGGGTGCAGCCGTTCTCGGGTTACGTGGCGCCGGGGTTCCGGGCGTATTGGAGCTCGCGAGGGTGGTACACGATGCTGAGCGGGCTGCGCGATCCGCGCTACCCAGAACACGCCGAAGCCACCGCGGCGATTCGCGAGGCGATCGTCAGGGAGATCAACTCCAACCCGGACGTCCACGCGATGAGCACCAGGCACCAGGACCGCTACCGGCGCTGGGCAGCCGGCTTTGGCCCGCACCTGTTCGGGGTGGAGGTCTACAAGGACACGATGATCTACTACTCCGACCCGGAAACCGGCGAGCCGCGCGGCAGCCGCCGGGCCACGCCGCCCCCCTCCGGCCCAGCGGGCCGGCGCGCGCCGATCAGCGCCTGGCCGCAGGTGACCTTCATAAGCGGCATGACCGAGGCGCCAGACGAAACCGCCCAGGGCGACTGGTTGAGCCTGGTCACGAAGGCCGGCTTCTCGTTCCTGATGGCCCACGTGAAATACCTGGAGCAGGGCCAGTACCGGGTGGAACGCATCGAGGAAGGCGGCCTGCGCGACGGCGCGGTGCTGACGATGTTCCGCCGGCGACCGGTGATGCCGGGACGGTAGGAGGC
>JADGOB010000251.1 GCA_017883185.1 Acidobacteriota bacterium | reverse complement strand
GGGTTTGCCCTGGGGCCACCGGGACGGTCCACCGCATCGTCCAGCGGATCGATCGGGGATGCGGTTCCGGATCGAGCTGAGAGATTGGCGACGAGGGCTACGAGTCACATTGGCCTGGCCGCGCAACTCTTTGAAATTAAGCCGTTTGCGTAAGCTCAGGCGTCCATTCCGGCTCACCAATCACATAGCCGTCACATAAGCGTCGCCAGTCATGAAGAAACGCGGAAGTCTGGACAGGTGGTCCATGGGGTGGTGCTTTCGCGTCTTCGAGCCGGGGGTGATGCCCTGTCGGCGCCACGGGCAGCCAGATTGGATAGGCACGAAAGGGAAAGGGCCACCGCGCTGGTGACCCCTCTTGAGAGCAACAAGCCGAAGCTGGCGACCGCCTGCGCGGCGTCAACTATTATTGCCGGTGTTCGAGTTAAGTGGCGCGCCCGGCAGGACTCGAACCTGCGACCCCCGGCTTAGAAGGCCGGTGCTCTATCCACCTGAGCTACGGGCGCCTGGGTGAGGAATGCCTGCCTCGCCGTCGCATCGAGCGCGATCGCCTGCAGGCCATCAGGGATTGTACGCAAAAACAGGCCGGACGTCCCGTTCTCACTGGGCAAGCCCACAGATCGAACTGCTGGGGATGTTCAGGGCGGTCGCTGACGGCCTAAGTCAACAATGCCGAATGGAGAATACAGAATACACCTGCATCCTGCATTCTCCGCTCTGCATCGTCCAGCCAGGACGGGTTCCCCAGCGTCCTGCGAGCCCCAGGTGCGGGCTAGATCCGGGACGCCGACAGCACGAACGAACCATCCCGAGTGCGGGCCAGGAAGTGCACGCTGGTCAGCGTCGTCAACAACTCGTCGCACGTCCGCCTGTCCAGACCCCACAGTCGCTGGGCCTGCGCGCTGGTCAGCCGCAGCCCAGGCATCTCGAGATATTCCGCACGCGCGCGTCTCAAGACTGTCTCGTCTACCGCCGGCGCGGGAGCCATAAGGAAGCTCCTCAATGGGGGTGATGACACTACTCCATATTACAATGTAGGCGTGGAGCCTTCGCTTGTCCAGACCACATCCTGTAGGGGGCGACCGGCCGATCGCCCCCTACAAGCGTCAGCCCGAGAGGAATATCCATGCGCACTTTTGCCTTCCTGTTGCTCGCCCTCCTCGCCTCGCCGTCCGTGTTCATCGCCCAGGCACCGCCAGCCCCGGCCGCGGCGACGTCGAAAGCCGCGTTCACCGCCGAAGACATGTTGAAGGTGGCCACGCTGTCGGTGCTCGACCTGTCTGACGATGGTCGGCAGGTGGCCGTCGCGGCCCGCCGGCTGCAAGACAACGCCGAGGTGGACAACACGCGCTATGGCGACCCCACCTACATGGCCCCGGCGTGGGTGCGTCTCATAGTGATCGACACGGCCAGCGGCGCGACGTAGACCCCCTTCAAGGAGCTGGTCAACGTGCAGCAGGCGTCGTGGTCGCACGACGGCAAGCATCTGGCGGTGATCACCGCGGTCAACGGGGGAGCGCCGAAGATGGGGCAGCCGTCCCTGCCGGTCGTCCGCCTGTCGATCTGGGACGCCGACCGCGCCGTGTTGGCCGAGGTCTCCCTGAAAGACGATGGCCGCGCGTTCGCCTACGCGAAGAAGGGCGAGGTGTTCGTGCAGCGGATCGACGAGGCCAGGCCGCGCAGCCTGACATCGGACGTGAACGAGAAGCCGGCCTCACCTTCGCCCGCCGCGGCTCCCGGCACGGCGGGATCGACGCCCGCGCCAGCTGCCGGCACGATTGCGGCGCCCGACGACCCGGACAAGAAGGAGCAGTTTTCGGTGATCTCCTTCAGCCGCGACGGGGCGGTGTTGCTGGCGACGACGAAGAAGGCGTGGTACGCCATCCGGGTCGGGGACGGGTCACGGCGGTCGCTGATGACGCTGGATCCCGACAAGGAAGAGACCTCGCCGAAGATCGATCCCATCGGGTGGAGTCCCGACGGCGAAGGCCTCTTTGCCACCTGGTCGGCGCGGGACACGTGGGAGCGCGGGCTCGTGCGGATCAACGTGGCGAACGGCGAGATGACATCGCTGGTGAAGGATGCGCGGCTGTTCGGCGGGTTCCGGTTCTCGCGCGACGGGCGGACGGTCGTGTTCACGCTCAGCGATGGCGATCAGCCAGCGGAGTTGTACGCCGCCGACAGCGGTTTCGCGCAGATTCGCCGGCTGACGGGCGTCAACGAGTGGATTGCGGCAAGCCGCACCCTGCCGCGATCGGAACTGGTGTCGTATCGCGACTCGGACGGGAAGCTGCTCCACGGCGTCCTGCGGTACCCGGTGAACTACGTCAAGGGGCAGAAGTACCCGACGATGTTCGAGATCTACGAGACGTTCTTCGACAACGGCTTCAACGGGCGCGCCGCGTTCCTCGCCAACCACGGGTACGCCGTCTTCCATCCGTCGGTGAACCTGATCCAGACCCGCCCGGGAGAGGCGTGGATCAAGGGGGTCACGTCGGCCGCCAACCGGCTGATCGAGATGGATTCTGCACGCCGACCGCGTCAAGACGCCGCTGCTCTGCATCACCGGCGACCAGGATCCGAACGTGCCGTCGAGCCAGTCGCGCGAGATGTACTACGCGCTCCGGCGGCTCGGCAAGGAGGTGGAGTGGGTGCGCTACGCGAACGGCGCCCATCGCCCGCCCAACAGCGCGGCCGAGAGCATCGACTTCGAGCAGCGCATCCTGGGCTGGTACGACAAGTATCTGAAGAAGAAGGCAGAAGATAGAAGATAGAAGTTAGAAGTCGGAAGCCAGAAGGTAGAAGACGAGGAATAGCGGAGAGCTGGCAGCAGGCTGCAGACACGCCGTAGGGGCGACCGGCCGGTCGCCCGCGGGAAGGCGGACGGCAGGCAGCTTGCAGCCCACAGCCGACGGCGAAGCAGACAGGGCCGCGAGCCGAAAGCCGCGAGCCGCAAGCCGGACACCGCCAAGAGCCGAGAGCCGCACCATGCCAACGCCAGTGCCGATCTTCGACCTCTCGACCGCCGTCGGCCTGTCGGACGCGGAGGTGGCCGAACGGTTCCGCTCGGACGGCTACAACGAGCTTCCGACGTCGAAGCCGCGCAATCTTCTGGCGATTGCGCTCGAGGTGGTGCGCGAGCCGATGTTCCTGCTGCTCGTGGCGAGCGGCTCCATCTACCTGGCGGTCGGCGATGTGACCGAGGGCGTGCTGCTGCTCGCGTTCGTCTTCGTCGTGATGGGCATCACGTTCTACCAGCAGCGCAAGGCGGAGCGGGCGCTCGAGGCGCTGCGCGACCTGTCCAGCCCGCGCGCCCTCGTCATCCGGAACGGAGGGCGGGACCGGATCCCCGGTCGCGAGGTGGTGCGCGACGATCTCGTGATGCTCGCCGAAGGCGACCGCGTCCCCGCCGACGCCGTGCTGCTGGATTCGACGGGATTGTCGGTGGACGAATCGCTCCTGACGGGCGAATCGGCGCCCGTGCGCAAACGTGCGTCGGGGTCGCCGGCAGCGGATCATCTGCGCCCGGGCGGCGACGATCAGCCCTGCGTCTACTCCGGGACCCTCGTCGTCCAGGGCCAGGGTGTCGCGCAGGTCCGGGCGACCGGCCTGAACACGGAGCTGGGCAAGATTGGCCGCGCCCTCCAGACGCTCGTGCCGGAGGCGACGGCCATCGAGCGCGAGACGCGCTTGCTCGTCCGTCGCCTGGCCCTCTTCGGCGCCGCGCTCTGCATCGTCGTCGTGGTGGTCTACGCGCTCACGCGCGGCGACTGGCTGCGCGGGCTGCTCGCCGGGATCACGTTGGCGATGGCGATGCTGCCCGAGGAATTCCCGGTGGTCCTCACCATCTTCCTCGCGCTGGGCGCGTGGCGGCTGTCGCGACGCCACGTGCTCACGCGCCGTGTCGCCGCGATCGAGACGCTCGGCGCGGCCACCGTGCTGTGCGTGGACAAGACCGGCACGCTCACGCTCAACCAGATGACCGTGCGGCGGATCTGCGCCTCGAACCAGGTCCACGAGGTCCGCGCCGATCGCGAGGAACTCCCGGAGCCGCTTCACGAGACCGTGGAGTTCGCCATTCTCGCGAGCCATCGCGATCCGTTCGACCCGATGGAGAAGGCGTTCAGGCAGCTTGGCGAGCGCTACCTGGCGCAATCCGAGCACCTCCACGACGACTGGACGCTGGTCCGCGAGTATCCGCTCTCGGAACACCTGCTGGCGATGTCGCACGTATGGAAATCGCGCGAGACCGCGGACTACGTCATCGCCGCCAAGGGCGCGCCGGAAGCGATTGCCGATCTCTGTCACCTCGACGATCGGCGGGCGCAGGCGTTGTTGGCGGACGTCGCGGCGATGGCCGCGGACGGCCTGCGGGTGCTGGGCGTGGCGCGGGCGACCTTCCGGCCCGAGGCCCTGCCGGGCGAACAGCACGACTTCTCGTTCGAGCTGCTCGGCCTCGTCGGTCTCGAGGACCCGGTGCGGCCGACGGCGGTCGAGGCGGTGAGCGAGTGCTACACCGCCGGGATCCGCGTGGTAATGATCACCGGCGACTATTCCGGGACCGCGCGGAACATCGGCCGCCAGGTGGGGCTGCGCGCCGACCATGAGGTGACCGGCGCCGAGCTCGACGCGATGAGCGACGCCGAGCTGTGCGAGTGCGTGAAGACCGCCAGCATCTTCGCGCGCGTCGTGCCGGAACAGAAGCTGCGGTTGGTCGAGGCGCTCAAGGCGAACGGCGAGATCGTGGCGATGACGGGCGACGGCGTGAACGATGCGCCGGCGCTGAAGGCCGCGCACATCGGCATCGCGATGGGCGGGCGCGGCACCGA
>JADGOB010000005.1 GCA_017883185.1 Acidobacteriota bacterium | reverse complement strand
GTGCCGGCCGCGATGGCATCGATGATTGCCTGCAGGTTGCTGCCGCGGCCCGAGATGAGAACGCCGAGCGTACGATTCATAAAAGGCTCAAGGCTCAGGGCTCAAGGCAAGGGCTTCCGCCCCGCCATCCCGCGGGCCTTAAGGCCCCGCGCTACACCTTTGACCGCCGCGCCACACCCACTCACCCCAGGTACGACACCGTGCGGTCTCCAGGGATCAGCTCGCCGATGATCCGCGGCGATTCGCCCTGGTGCTTCAGCATCATGACCACGCGGTCGGCATCTGCTGGGCGGCAGGCGACAATCAGTCCGATTCCCATGTTGAACGAGCGGTACATGTCGTCGATCGGCACGTCACCCGCCTTCCATAGGAACTGGAAGAGCGCCGGGACGTCCCATGCGCGCCGATCGATCCGCGCGCCCACGCCAGCCGGGAAGATGCGCGGCAGGTTGTCCGTGATCCCGCCGCCGGTGATGTGGGCCAGGCCTCTCACGAGGCCAGGTTCGTTCAGCAGCGGCTCGACAACCGGGAGGTAGGACCGGTGCACGGCCAGCAGCGCCTCCCCCACCGTCGTCCCCAGTTCCGGCACCATCGAGTCCACGCGCAAACCCAGTTCGTTGAAGACGATACGGCGCGCCAGCGAGTAGCCGTTGGTGTGAAGCCCCGTGGACGGGACGCCAATCAGGATGTCCCCAGGTTCGAGCGTGGAGCCGTTGATGATCCGCTCCCGGTCCACGGCGCCGACGATGAAGCCGGCCAGGTCGTACTCGCCGGCGGCGTAGAAGCCGGGCATCTCCGCGGTCTCGCCCCCGAGCAGAGCGCACCCGTTTGCGCGGCAGCCCCGCGCGATGCCCGCGACGATCTGCTCCGCAACGTCGGGCGCCAATCGACCGGTGGCGAGATAATCGAGGAAGAAGAGCGGCCGCGCGCCCTGCACCAGGATGTCGTTCACGCAGTGATTGACGAGGTCCTCGCCGACCGTGTCATGGCGATTGGCCATGAACGCCACCTCGAGCTTGGTCCCCACGCCGTCGGCGCTCGCGACCATCACCGGGTCGGCGAAGCGGCCGGGCTCCAGGCGGAACAACCCGCCGAACGATCCGATGTCGGACAGGACTCCGGGGGTGAACGTCGAGCGGGCGAGCCTCTTGATGCGACGGACCACCTCGTGGCCCGCATCGATGTCAACGCCGGAGGATTTGTAGTCCATAGGGGCCAGGGATCAGGGAGCGAAGGGTGGCGATCACGGCTCGTGGCTCGAGGGCGGCACGAGTTTCAGCGGCAACGGCAACTGTGACGCCTGGTCCTTCGGGAACGGCACCGGGTAGTGGCCCGTGTAGCACGACGTGCAGTACTGCGATCGGTGCGAGTTCACGCCGACGAGCAGCCCCTCGAGGCTCAGGTAGCAGAGCGAGTCCGCCTCCAGGTACTTCCGGATCTCCTCGAGCGTGTGCGTGGCCGCAATCAGCTCTGACCGCCGCGGCGTGTCCACACCGTAGTAGCACGGCGAGATCGTCGGCGGGCAGCTGATGCGCACGTGCACCTCGCGCGCCCCGGCCGCCTTGATCATCCTGACGATCTTCTTCGATGTCGTGCCGCGCACGATCGAGTCATCGACGAGGACGACGCGCTGGCCGTCGAGGACGCTGCGGACGGGGTTGAGCTTCACCTTCACGCCGAAGTGGCGGATCGACTGCTGCGGCTCGATGAAGGTCCGCCCCACGTAGTGATTGCGGATGAGACCCATGCGAAGCGGGAGGCCCGCTTCCTCGGCGTAGCCGGTTGCCGCGCAGACACCCGAGTCGGGCACGGGGACGACGACGTCGGCCTCTGCGGGCGACTCGCGCGCAAGGAGGCGGCCGAAGGTCATGCGGACCGCATTCACGCTCTCGCCAAAGACGTAGCTGTCGGGACGCGCGAAGTAGACGTGCTCGAACACGCACTGCGAGATCGCCGCCGGGGCGAACGGCTTGATCGATCGCAGGCCCGAGGCATCGATCACGACAATCTCTCCAGGCTCGACGTCGCGCACCCACGTGGCGTCGATCAGATCCATCGCGCACGTTTCCGACGCCACGACCGTCGCCTCTCCCAGGCGGCCGATCGCCAGCGGGCGGAACCCGTGCGGGTCTCGGACGGCAATCAGGCGGTCCGCGGTGGCCAGCACCAGCGAGAACGCGCCGCGGATCTGCGACAGCGATTCGATGATGGCCTCTTCGACATGGGCCGCCTGCGACCGGGCGTACAGGTGAAGGATGACCTCGGAGTCGCTGCTGGTCTGGAAGATCGCGCCGCCGCGGCTCAGCGCCTCGCGCAACTCGGACGCGTTGACCAGGTTCCCGTTGTGGCAGAGCGCGATCTGGCCGTGCTGGCAGTCGATGAGCATCGGCTGCGCGTTGATCAACTTGCTGGCGCCGGCCGTCGAGTAGCGGACGTGGCCGACGGCGAGGCGGCCCTGGAGGCGCGCGAGTTCGGCCTCGGTGAACACGTCGGCAACGTGCCCCATGGCACGGTATGCGATCAGCCGCTCACCGTCCGACGCGGCGATGCCGGCGCTCTCCTGGCCGCGGTGCTGCAGCGCGTAGAGGCCCAGATAGGCCATCTTCGAGGCTTCGGGGTGACCGAAGATGCCGAAGACGCCGCACTCTTCGTGGAGCTTGTCGAACATGCAGGACTGGCTGATGCGTCGAATCATGATCGTCCCGCGCTCACTTCCCCGAACACGCGCCCGAAGATCCGATCGACGTGGCGCAGGTGCACGGCCAGGTCGAAGGCGCGCTCGATCTCCTCGGCCGACAGCACGCGGCGCACATCCGCATCGTCGAGCAGCAGCGGCTTGAACGGCCGCGCCTCGTTGAACGAGCGCATCGCGTTGCGCTGCACCCACTCGTAGGCCTGTTCGCGGGAGGCGCCCCGACGCGCCAGCTCGAGCAGGATCGTCCCGGAAAAGACAACACCGCGGGAGCGCTCGAGGTTTTCCCGCATGCGGTCGGGATAGACCACCATGTTCCGCACGATCTTCGTGAACCGTCGGAGCACGTGGTCGAGGGCGATGAAGCTGTCGGGCAGGATCACCCGCTCGACCGACGAGTGCGAGATGTCGCGCTCGTGCCAGAGCGCGACGTTCTCCATCGCCACCATCGCGTTGCCGCGCAGCAGGCGCGAGAGCCCGACGACCTGCTCGCAGCCGATCGGGTTGCGCTTGTGCGGCATGGCCGACGACCCCTTCTGGCCCGTTTCGAATGGCTCCTCGATCTCGCCGATCTCGGTCTTCTGCAAGCCCCGAATCTCGAGCGCGAACTTCTCCAGCGAGGCGGCGGCAATGGCAAGCGCGGCCAGCAGCTCCGCGTGGCGATCCCGCTGGATGATCTGCGAGGACACCGGCGCCGGGTCCAGGCCGAGACGTTCGCAGACGGAGGCTTCGATCGACGGATCGAGGTGCGCGAAGGTGCCGACCGCTCCCGACAGCTTGCCGACGCTGATCACCGCGCGGGCACGCCGCACCCGTTCGATGTTCCGCTGATTCTCCGCGTACCAGAGCGCGAGCTTCAGGCCGAGCGTCATCGGCTCCGCGTGCACGCCGTGCGTCCGGCCGATCATCGGCGTGTGGCGATGCTCGTCGGCCCTGGCCCGGATGGCGTCCCCGAGCTTCGCCAGGCCGTCGAGGATGAGGTCGCACGCCTCGCGCATCTGCAGCGCCTGCGCGGTGTCGATGACGTCCGAGGAGGTCAGGCCGAAGTGGAGCCAGCGGGCTTCCTCGCCGACGCGCTCCGCCACGGCCGTCGTGAAGGCGATGACGTCGTGCTTGGTCTTCGCCTCGATCTCCTCGATACGCGCGACGTCGAAGCCGCCCCGCTCACGGATGGCCCGTGCCGCAGCCTCGGGAATGATGCCGGCCTCGGCCATGGCCTCGGCCGCCGCCATCTCGACCTGCAGCCAGCTTTCGAACCGCCGCTGCTCACTCCAGATCCGGCCCATCGCCGCGCCGGTGTATCGCGCAATCATACGTCCTCGCCGCACATCACCCCGGGAGCAATCTCGTCCACGTCGCTTCCGTCGACGACCGTGCGAGAAAATCACTCCCGGAGTGGTTTCGTCGCACACAGGCCACCCGCCGGTGGAGTTTCAGCCCAGGTGCAACCGTTCCGCGGGGTACTTCCAGCCGTCCAACGGGCCGAGGACGGTTCCCGCGAGCACCACGTCCGAGAACAGGTCGGCCGCGACGCGCTGCAGGCCCTCGGCCGTCACCCGCTCGATGCCCTCGAGCGTTTCGTCCAGGCTGAACTGCCGGTCGAAGTAGATTTCCTGGCGCGCGACGTGCGACATGCGGCTGGCCGTGTTCTCGAGGCTCAGCACCAGGCTGCCCTTGATATGGTCTCTCGCCCGCCGCAGTTCCGCCTCGGGAACCTCCGTGTTCTTGATGCCGCGCAGTTCCTCGACCGTCAGGTCGATCACCTCGCCCACCGCCTCGCTGGCGCAACCGGCATAAATCGTCAGGGAGCCCGCATCGCGGTAGGCGCTGAGGCCGCTGAACACCGCGTAGGCCAGGCCGCGTTTCTCCCGCACGTTCTGGAACAAACGAGAACTCATCGAGCCGCCCAGCAGGGTGTTCAGCACATAGGTGACGTACCGGTCGCCGTGGCTCTGGGCATAGCTGGCCGTGCCGAGACAGATGTGGCTCTGCTCCAGGTCCTTGTTCCGAACCGCGAACTTCGGCGCGACAATGGGCGCCCGGTCGGCGGCCACGTCGCCCCTCGGCTCGATGTCGGCGAACGCCTTCTCCACCAGCGCCCGCACGTACGCGTGTTCGAGGTTGCCGGCCGCGGAAATCACGAAGTTGTTCGCCGTGTAGACCCGGCGGAAATACTCGCGCAGCGACTCCTGGGTCAGCGCCTCCACGGTCTCCCGCGTGCCCAGGATCGGCCGGCCGAGGGGATGCCCTTCCCAGAAGCTCTGGGTGAACAGTTCGTGGACGAGGTCGTCCGGCGTGTCCTCGACCATCTTGATTTCTTCGAGGACCACCTTCTTCTCGCGCTCGATGTCGTCCGCGTCGAGAGCCGGGTGCAAGACGATGTCCGACAGGACGTCGAGGGCGCGGGGCAGGTGCTCGTCGAGCACCTTGATGTAATAGCTGGCGTACTCCTTGGAGGTGAACGCATCGAGTTGGCCGCCGATCGAGTCGATCGCCTGCGCGATGTCCTCGGCGCTCCGCGTCGCGGTGCCCTTGAACAACATGTGCTCGACAAAATGGGCGATGCCGCTCCGGTCCTCGGGTTCGTGCCGGGAACCCCGCGTCAGCCACACCCCGACGCTGATCGAGCGCACGTGGGGCATCGACTCGGTGAGCAGGCGAAGACCGTTGCCAAGGACCTCACGGACAATCATGGGGCGGTTCGGTCCTTTCACCGTAGGGTGACGACAGGCTCCGGGAATCGGAGCGTGCGCACGTGATTGTGATCCGTCTGGATGAATGGCTGCAAGTACTTGAAGGACAACGAATTATGACCAACCAACACAGGGCCATCATAGCATGCCGTGGCCCGCCCTTCAACGGGAAGGTTCCCCCGCGGATCGGGCATAATAGCTCCAGGAACCCTCCACGAAAGCCAGGTGACCGTGCCGCAGACCAGCCTCCTGCCCGATATCGCCGGGCTCGAACGACAAGAACTCGAATCCCTGCTACGGGAAAGGGAGATCGAGGCCTATCGCGCCCGCCAGCTCTTCCGCTGGGTGTTCAAACGCGGCGTGACGGACTTCGCGGAGATGACCGACCTGTCGAAGTCGCTCCGCGCGCGCCTCCCGGAGCTCTTCCGCGTTTCCCGCCCGGCCGTAGTCGGCCGCGAACACTCCGCCGACGGCACGGCGAAGCTCCTGCTGGAACTCGACGACCACCGGCGGGTCGAGTCGGTGTTCATCCCGGACTCGCCGGGGCAGACGTTCTGTATCTCGACGCAGGTCGGGTGCGCGATGAGGTGCGCCTTCTGTCTGACCGGCAAGATGGGTCTCGCCCGCCACCTGGCGGCCGGCGAAATCGTCGGGCAGGTGCGCGTGCTGGCCGAAGAGATCGGACTCCTCGACGCGCGCTTCAACATCGTGTTGATGGGGATGGGCGAGCCCCTCCACAACTACGACGAGACGATGAAGGCGCTGCGGATCCTCGGCGACCAAGACGGCCTGGCCGTGTCGCCGCGCCGCGTCACGATCTCGACGGTGGGGCTGGTGCCGGCGCTCGAGCGGCTTGCGCAGGAGCCGTACATGCCGAACCTCGCCGTGTCCCTCCACGCCACGACCGAGGCGCAGCGCGACCTGCTGGTCCCGCTCAACAAGAAGTACAACATCGCCGAGGTCATCGAGGCGTGCCGGCGGTTCCCAATCAAGCGCCGGAGCCGGATCACGTTCGAGTACGTAATGCTGGCCGGGGTGAACGACAGCCGGGAGGACGCCAAGCGCCTGGTCTCGCTGCTGAACGGCATCCGGTCGAAAGTGAACCTGATCCCGCTGAACGAGGCCGCCGGCATCCCGTTCTCGCGTCCCACCGACGAGCGCGTGGACGAATTTGCGCAGATCCTCGCGGACCGGCACCTGACCGTTTCCGTCCGCAAGAGCCGCGGTCGCGACATCCGCGCGGCGTGCGGACAACTGATCGTGGAAGAGACCGAGAAGTCAGCGGGCCAGAAGCTCGCGGCGGCCATGCCGACGTAGCCCCGGTCGGAGCCTTCGCTCGCACGTCTCCGTGGTCTTTGTGAGCTTCGTGGTTGAATCCGGATCGGATCCCCTTCAGGTCGCCGGTGCAGCCGGCTTTCGCCGCCCGCGGATGGCGCGGATGCCCAGCGGGATCATGACGGCCAGGCCGGCCAGCGCGACCAGCACCACCCCGAGGGCCAGCAGCGGTTGCAGGAGCGCCAGCGGCGCCATGACGACCGCGATCGCGTCTTCGAGCAGGCTCAGCCAGATGCCGATGCCGAAAAAGTGACCGCCCACCGACGCGGCGGCCAGGCGGGTTCCGGCCTTCCCGGCGTGGGCCGACAGCGCCACGCCGCCGGCGATCAACAGCAGCGCCACCTCGATCGGTTCGGGCAACCCCGCGCCGCCGATCGTCCTCCACGCGATCCATGCCGCTCCCGCCGGGCGGACCACGGTGTGAATCGCGTCCCAGACGTGATCCACGACGGGAATCTTGTCGGTGAGGAACTCGACCAGGTACATCACGCCGGCGGCGCCGAGCACCACCGGGTGCGCGAGCACGAACAGACCCGCCAGTTGCGGTGGTGGCGCCACCCAGCCGAGCCGGATCGACAGGCCGATGACGACGATCGTCGCGTAGAGGTTGAGCCCCGCCGCGAAGGCGAAGCCGAGGGTAGTGCCGAGCAGCGCGAGCGTCTTCACTGCACCACCTCCCCCCGGAGCGGGCTGATCGAGACAACCCGGACCCGCACCCGCTCATTTCGGGCGTGTCCCGGGGCGATCCGCAGCTTCAAGTAGTTGTCCGTCAACGCCAGCGACCCGTCCTCCAGCGTGAGCGCCGGCCGCTGCCGACCAACCTGGCGTTCGACGAAGCGCTGGTTCAGCTCGCGCCCGACCGTGCGCACTCGCTCGGCCCGGTCGCGGATCACCGCGCCCGGGACCTTCCCCGCCAGTTGCGATGCCTGGGTGCCCGGGCGGTCGGAATACGGAAACACGTGCAGATGGGTCAGCGGAGACCCGCTCAGGTAGGTGACCTGCTCCTCGAACTCGCGATCCGTCTCCCCTGGAAACCCGACCATCACGTCGCTGCCGATCGCCGCCTCGGGCATGCGCGCGCGGACGAGGTCAACGAGCGCCCGGTAGCTGCCCAGCGTGTACGGCCGCCGCATGGCCGCGAGCACCCGGTCGCTTGCGTGCTGAAGCGGCAGGTGAAGATGTGGAGCGAATCGGGGCGAACGCGCCAGGAGATCGACGACCGCTTCGCCGCAGTCCATCGGCTCGAGCGAACTGAGGCGAAACGTCACGTCCCGCGACTCGACCTCGCGACCGAGCGCGCCGAGCAGGTCCAGCAGCGAGCAGGGCGGCTGCAGGTCCCTGCCGTATGAACCCAGGTGCACGCCGGTCAGCCACAGCTCCTTGAAGCCGGCTGACGAAAGGCGCCGCACATCCTCGAGCACGTGCGACACCGGACGGCTCCGGCTCGCCCCGCGCGTGCTCGGGACAATGCAGTAGGAGCACCGCTCGTCGCACCCGGTCTGAACACGGAGCGGATACGCGGTGCGTCCCCTGTCGCCCGGGCGCAGGCCTGGAGGGAGGCCGGCCTGGGCCCGAGACCCGATCTCCCCCGACAGCCACTCTCCAATCTCGCCCTTCTGGTCGTTCCGCAGCAGGCGGATGACCCCGGGCAGCGCGCCCACCTCGCCTGGCCGGCGTGTCGCGTAACAGCCGGTCGCGACGATTCGCGCCGCCGGATTGATCCTGGCGACCCGTCGAATCGCGTGGCGGGCCGCCTGATCGGCCGCCGCGGTCACCGTGCAGGTGTTGACCACTACGACGTCCGCCGACTCGGACGGCGCCGGCACACCTCCGCCTGCCTGCAGCTCGTGTTCGATCTGGCACGAGTCTGCCTGGTTGGTGCGGCATCCAAAGGTCAGGACCGAGTACTTCATCTTGCGATCGGCTGGCGGCTGGCGGCTGGCGGCCAGCACGGTGTTCTCGTGAGCCAGGCCGCAGGTCGCCAGTCGCCAGTCGGATTTGTCGAAACAGGCTAGATCTTCAGTTTCTCAGCGGCCCTGTCCACCTCTTCGGCCAGCTGGGCCTTGTACTTCTCCAGCCGGCATGAAAGGGTGACGTCGCCGACCGCGAGAATCTGAGCGGCAAGAACGGCGGCGTTGATCGCGCCGGGCTTGCCGATCGAGACGGTGGCCACCGGCACGCCCGGCGGCATCTGCACGGTGGACAGCAGCGCGTCGAGCCCCTTGAGGGCGGACGAATCGATGGGCACGCCAATCACGGGGCAGGTGGTGTGCGCGGCCACCATCCCGGCCAGGTGCGCGGCGGCACCCGCGCCGACGATGAAGACCTTCACGCCTCGCGCGGGAGCCTCGTCAAGCAACCGTTGCACGCGCGCGGGCGAGCGGTGGGCGGACGCCACGGTCATCTCGCACGGGATCCCGAACTCCCGCAACAGGTCCACGGCCGGCTGCATCACGGGCGCGTCGGAACCTGAACCCATCAGGACCAGGACGGAGATCATCGACATACTCATATTCGAATCGCGCGATTTCCTGTGACTGGGGCACGCTCCGGGTGCGGCTTGCAACTGGCCACTACGGTCGACAGCCGATCGCTTTCCGCCCGATGTCCTTGCGCATGAAGGCGCCGTCGAACGAGATCCGGTGCGCGCCTTCGTAGGCGCGGGACATCGCCTGCCGGTAGTCCTGCCCCTCGGCGACGACGGTCAGGACGCGGCCACCGGCGGTGACGATCTCGTGGCCGCGCCGCGCGGTGCCGGCGTGGAAGACGACCACGCCCGGGACCGAGGCCGCCGCCCCGAATCCGTTGATGACCTTGCCCGTCTCGTACTTTTCCGGGTAGCCCGCCGAGGCCAGCACCACGCCCACGCGCGGCCAGTCGCGCACGCGGCAGGAGTCCTGGCCGAGACGGCCCGCCGCCGCGTCCCGGAGCAGCGGCGCGAGCTCCCCGTCGATCATCGGGAGTACCACCTGCGCCTCCGGGTCGCCCAGGCGCACGTTGAACTCCACAACCCTCGGACCGTCCGCGGTCAGCATCAGCCCGGCGTAGAGGAAGCCGCGGAACTCGCGACCCTCGGCGCGGAGTCCCTCGATGACCGGGAGAATGATCGTGTCGCGGATGTGGTCGAGGAGCGTGTCGTCCACGAGCGGGCTTGGCGCGAACGCCCCCATCCCGCCGGTGTTCGGCCCCTTGTCCCCGTCGAACGCGCGCTTGTGGTCCTGGGCGGTGGGCAGCAGCACCGCGCGCTGGCCGTCGGTCAGCGCAAAGACCGACACCTCCTGCCCCTGCATGAATTCCTCGATCACGATCCGCGCGCCCGCGTCGCCAAAGCGCCGCTCGACCATCATGCCGCGGATGGCGAGGCTCGCGTTCAGTTGGTCGGTGGCGATGACGACACCCTTGCCCGCGGCGAGCCCGTCTGCCTTGATCACGATCGGGTAGCCGAACTCGCGGGTCGCGAGCACGGCCAGCGCGATGTCCGGCGATTCGCACACCTGGTATCGCGCGGTCGGCACGAAGTGCCGGGCCATGAAATCTTTCGCAAACGCCTTGCTCGACTCGAGCTCCGCGGCCAGCCGCGACGGGCCGAGCAGCAGGCGGCCGCGTGAGGCGAACAGGTCGGCCACCCCACGCGTCAAAGGCAGTTCGGGCCCGATGATGGTGAGGTCCGCCTGCTCGTGCTCCGCCAGCGCGAGCATCGAGTCGGGGTCGCCCTGATCCACGGCCGCCACTCGGGCTATCGATTCGATGCCGGCGTTGCCCGGGGCGCAGACGACATCACGGACGCCGCCATCCCGAGCGAGCCGCCACACCAACGCGTGCTCACGGGCGCCCGAACCAATCACCAGGAGTTTCATGGGAGCGATGACTTGCCCGCGTGGAACTGGCCTTGAAGCTCGTCAGTATTTTGGTTGACTCCACGTCATCTTTAAGCCTAGAATCCGCCCCTACCTGTGATAGCCTAGCATATTCCGGTTACGTTGACGGAAGACGATACGTGCCAGCCGGGCCGGTGAGGGGGTGTTCGAGGGCGTGGCTGAAGTCAAAGTTCAGGATGGCGAGTCGGTCGAGAGCGCCCTGCGGCGATTCAAGCGGAAGGTTCAGCAGGAAGATATCATCAAGGATATCAAGAAGCACTCCTTCTACCTGAAACCCGGGGACAAGCTTCGGGCCAAGCAGGCGCTGGCGCGAAAGCGGAGCCGTAAGAAGCTCCGGCGCGAGTTGGAATAGCGAGAACGGGGGGATCCACCGATGGAATTCCAAGACAGGAACCTGCACTGCGTGGACTGCGGGACGGAGTTCGTCTGGACGGCGGGTGAGCAACTGTTCTTCGCCGACAAGAACTTCAAGAACGAACCCAAGCGGTGCAAGTCGTGCAAGACCAAGCGGGCCAGTCGGCCGGCAGGGGCGGGTCCGGCCCGGGAGCGTGTCGAAACCCAGACGGCCTGTTCGGAATGTGGAAAAGTCACCACGGTTCCGTTCAAGCCAACCCAGGGTCGCCCGGTCTACTGCCGCGAGTGCTTCCAGCAGAGGAAGTTCGCGGGGGCCGGCGGAGCCGGTGTGTAGGGGAATTCTCATCGGAGAAACGGGAGGGGCCGCACGCCAGTGCGGCCCCTCTTCTTTTTTGTCCGTACTGGCGAGGTTGACGCTGTTTTCGGCGCTACGATAAGATGAAGCGCCTCTGAATGGCAAATTGCGACCGTCGATCGCCACGGTGGCGGTTCGGCTGCGCGCCAGAAGGCGGGAGGAGTTGGCGGCATGCAGATTCATCAGAGATCGGCCGGGGACGTAACGATCATCGACCTCAGCGGGAAGTTGACCTTGGGTGAAGGCGACGAGTTGCTGCGGGACAAGGTGAACAGCCTGGTTCAGCAGGGCCACAAGAAGCTCGTGCTCAACCTCGCGGGAGTGCCGTACATCGACAGCGCGGGCCTGGGCGAGATCGTCCGGACCTATACGACCGTCAGCCGTCAGGGGGGCGCGCTGAAGCTCCTCAGCCTGACCAAGCGAATCCAGGACCTGCTGGCGATCACGAAGCTGCTCACAATTTTTGAGACGTTCGACACCGAGGCTGATGCCGTCAAGAGCTTCAGCTCGACGGGTGTCTAACCCTCCCCATCCCGCGCTTGCATGGCGCGCCAGCCACTCGTGGATGCCGTGACCAGGGACGCCTCTGCTGTCGGAGGCGCCCCGGCTCGTTCAAGGTTTGCCAGCTTGGTCGTTTCGCTTCGACCCGGCCAGTGGACCAAGAACCTGTTCGTCTTCGCGGGGCTGTTGTTCGGCAAGCAACTGTTCGAGCCGAGGGCCCTGGCGGTCACCTGTGCCGCCTTCGTGGTGTTCTGCGCCCTGTCGGGCGTGGTCTATCTCCTGAACGACATCGCCGATCGTGACGCGGACCGTCGTCATCCCTTGAAATCACGGCGGCCGATCGCGTCCGGGCAGTTGTCGCCTGGCGTGGCGCTCGCGGCGGCGATCGTCCTGGGCGTCGTGTTCCTGTCGCTGGCGTTCTGGCTGCGCCCGGTCTTCGGCCTCGTCGCCGTCGCCTACGTCGTGCTGTTCGCCGGCTATTCTGCGCGGCTCAAACACATCGTGATCATCGACGTGCTGACGATCGCGATCGGGTTCGTGCTGCGGGCGGTCGCGGGCGCGGTGGTGATCAACGTGGCGATTAGCCACTGGCTGCTGGTGTGCACGGTGCTGCTCGCGCTGTTCCTGGGGCTCAGCAAGCGGCGGCACGAGTTGACGCTGCTCGCGTCGGGAGCGACCGAGCACCGGCGGATCCTCGGCGAGTACAGCCCCTACCTGCTCGACCAGATGATCGGCGTCGTCGCGGCGTCAACGCTGATCGCGTACATCTTCTACACGATTAGCCCGGAGACCGTGCAGAACTTCAACACGGAGTACCTCGCGCTGACCATCCCATTCCCCCTCTACGGCATCTTCCGGTACCTCTACCTGGTTCACCAGAAAGAGGGTGGGGGAAGCCCGGCCGAGATGCTGCTGACCGACCGGCCCCTGCTGGTGTGCGTGGCCCTCTGGGCCGCGGCGGTCGTCGTCATCGTGTACGGGTCCGGGGAACCGGGCAGCGTCTTCGGGCGGAGATACTAGAGATAAGTGGCCGGCGCCGGACGTGCCCCCGCCGGCGACCGACAACTGGCACGAACTCGGATTCGATAACTGATGGCCGACTTCAACATCCGGTCCGACTCGGTGAACGTCGAACAGATCATGCAGCAGATCCGCGCCAAGATCCGCGAGAAGCGTGGCGTGGACTACACCGAGCAGCAGATTCGGGAACTGGCGGCAGTCAAGCTCGAACGGTTCCTCGATCCGCAGAAAGTGCGCTCCGGGCTGCTGGAGCAGTTCCGGAAGGGCGGCATCTCGCCGCTCGAGAACTACTCCTTCGAGGACACGACGCTGTTCGAGTCCCACCGCGCGCCGCTGCGGTGGATCCGGCGCCTGCTCCGCCCGATCCTCAAGCTGCAATTCAACCCGAACCCGTTGATTCACGTCCTGCACATGCAGGCTGACATCAACACCCGACAGACGCAGTACACCGAGATCTCGTACGAACTGCTCCACAACCTCGTCCTCGAAACGACGCGCCTGAGCATCGAGGTGAAGAATCTCAAGATGCGGGTGGAGTCGATGTCGAGCCGCTTCGACTTCGCGGAACGGCGCGCGCGGGCGCTCGAGGGCATCGTGCAGTACCGCTCCGAGGAGAAGACCGCCGAGGCGCCGGCTCGCGGGCGCGCTCCTCACGCGCAGGCCCCGCAGGCCCCGCCGGCGCAGCCTGGGCCGTCGGCACAGGCGCCTGCGCCCGACGCCGACCAGGCGGCCGGCATCGAGGCGCGGCGACGCCGAAGGAGGCGCCGCGGACGGCGGGGTGGCCCGACGAGCCGCGTGCCGGGCGAAGGCGCGGCTGCGGGCGCGAACGGGACAGGCGACGAAGCCGTGTCATCGGGCCCCGACGACCAGGCACCCAAGTCTGGCGGCCGCGATGACGAGGGAAGGGAACGGGCGGCGGGGACGGACGCGCCCACGGCCCCAGACCGCGAAGACCAGTGAAACTCGCCGTCGTCGTTCAGCGCTACGGGACCGCCATCGCGGGCGGCGCGGAGTTGCACGCCCGCCACGTGGCGGAGCACCTGTCGAAGTACGCCGAAGTCGAGGTGCTGACCTCGTGCGCGCGGGACTACGTCACGTGGCGGAACGAGCTGCCGGCCGGACGTGACGTCGTGAACGGGTTGATGGTCAGGCGCTTCCCGGTGCGCCATCGCCGCAGCGTGGAACGCTTCGGGCGGTTGTCGGCCACCGTGTTCCAGCAGACACACTCGGTGGCCGACGAACTGGCCTGGCTGGACGCCGAAGGGCCCACGAGCCCCGGGCTGATCGAGTACATCCGTTCGAACCGCGACGCGTACGATTTCTTCCTGTTCTGGAGCTTCCGCTACTACCAGGCGTACTACGGCGCGAGAGCCGTGCCGGACCGGGCGGTGCTCGTGCCGACCGCGGAACGGGAACCGGCCATCGGCGTGTCGCTGTTCAGGCCCCTGCTGAACGGTGTTCGCGGCGTCGTCTACCTGACGCCCGAAGAGCGGGATCTCGTGAACGGCGCGTCAGGCAACGACAGTATCCCGTCCATCGTCGCCGGCAGCGGGTCGGAGGTTCCCGAGCGCGTGGAGCCGGGACGGTTCCGCCAGAAGTACGGGATCGAGGGACCGTTCGCGATCTACGTGGGCCGGATCGATCAGAACAAGGGGTGCGACGAGCTGTTCGACTTCTTCGTGCGCTTCACGCGAAGCGAGCGGAGCCCGATGCAGCTCGTCCTGTGCGGCAACTCGATCCTGCCCATCCCGGACAACCCGCGCATCCGGCACCTGGGGTTCGTCCCGGACGAGGACAAGTTCGACGGGATCGCGGCGTCGGAGCTCCTGGTCATGCCGTCGTACTACGAGAGCCTGTCGATCGTGGCGCTCGAGGCGTGGGCGACGGGCAAGCCGGTCCTCGCCAACGCGAAGTGCGACGTGCTGAAGGGACAGTGCCTCCGGAGCAACGCCGGCCTCTTCTACGAGACCTGGGACGAGTTTGCCGAGGCGCTGTCGTGGTTCGCGCGCCGACCCGAGCAGGCGCGGGCGCTGGGCGCGAACGGGTGCGCCTACTTCCGGCGGCACTACGCCTGGCCGGTGGTCGAAAAGCAGTACATGGACCTGCTCGACGATCTCGCGCGCGAGAAGCCGTCCGGCGGCGGACCGTTATCCGAACCCCTTCCAGGCTGGTGGCAGCGGCGGAAGCTGACGCTGCCCCCGGCGGAGTACGTGCTGGAAAGACTACCCAAGGGACCGTCCCGACGATCATGAAGCCTCAGGTTCACCAGGTGCTGGCGACGCTCGGCTATGGGGATGCGATCGGGCACGAGGTGCTCGGCATCCGCCGGGTCCTTCGCGAGGCCGGCTACGCGTCGGAGATCTTCGTCGAGACGGCCGATTCGCGCCTCGAGCACCTCACCCGCGACTACCGCGACCTGGCGTCGTTCAGCAGGCCCGACAACATCCTGATCCATCACTTCTCGATCGGCTCGCGCGCCTCGCGCATCGCGTACGCGTTGCCGGATCGGATGGTGCTGGTCTATCACAACATCACGCCGCCCGAGTACTTCGTGGACGTCCACCCGCTCCTGGTCCGCCAGTGCTACCGCGGGCGCCGCGAACTCTCCGCGTACGCCGAGCGCTGCGACCTGGCCCTCGGCGACTCCGAGTTCAACCGGAAGGAGCTCGAGGCGATGAACTTCCCCCGCACCGCGGTGCTCCCCGTCGTCCCCGGCTTCTCGCATCTCGATGTCGCCCCCGACCGCCGCGTCGCCGCGGAGTTCGACGATGCGTGGACGAACGTGATCTTCGTGGGCCGAGTCATTCCGAACAAGCGGATCGACGACGTCATCCGGCTGTTCCACGCCTACCAGTGGCTGTTCAACCCGCGGTCGCGCCTGCTCCTCGTCGGCAGCTACTCGGGCTTCGATCGCTACCACGCGATGCTGCAGGAACTCGTCGCCCGGCTCGGGACGAATGGCGTCCGCTTCCTCGGCCACGTGAGCAACGCCGAGCTGGCCGCGTGCTACGACGTGGCGGACGTGTTCCTCTGCGCCAGCGAACACGAGGGGTTCTGCGTGCCGCTGGTCGAGGCGTTCTTCGAGGGCATTCCCGTGGTGGCCTACGCGGCGACAGCGGTGCCGGCCACGATGGACGGCGCCGGCGTGCTCTATTCGGCCAAGGATCCCGCGCACGTGGGCGCGCTGATCGACCAGGTGGTGTCGAACGCCGCTCTTCGCGACCAGATCGTGGCGGGCCAGGACGCGGCGCTCGACCGGCTGCTCGCGAAGAACTTCCCGAGGACGCTCCTCGGTTTCATCGATCGGGTCGTGGCCTCGCCGCGTCAGACGAAGCGGGCGGTCACGGACGATTTCTGGGACCAGGTGGCGTCATTCGAGCAGTTCGAGGAGCTCACGCAGTTCCGTCCGGCTCTGTACTGCGCGCTGCCGAAGGCGCCATCGAGGATTGTCTGATGGCGTTGACCGTCAACCAGTGGGTGCCGGCGGCCCATCGCGGCGACGCGATCGGCGACAGCGCCCGCCGAGTGCAGGCGCTGCTGCGCGGGATGGGCCACGCGTCTGAGCTCTACGCGATGACGATCGACGACGACCTGAAGGGCGTCGCGCGATCGTTCGACCACCCCGAGACCCGCGGCGGCGACGTCACCATCTTCCACTTCGCGCTGCCCTCGCCGATGACAAGCCTGTTCGGCGACCTTCCGCGCGGGCGGGTGCTCCAGTATCACAACATCACGCCGGCCCACTTCTTCGCGCCGTACGACACGAACCTGTTTCGCCTCGCGCGGCTCGGCCGGCAGGACCTGTCCACCCTCGTGGGCCGAGTGGACCTCGCGCTCGGCGACTCGGAGTACAACCGCGCCGAGCTCGAGCGCATGGGATTCGGACCGACGGGCGTGATGCCGATAGCGATCGACACCGATCGCATCACGCGCGCCCCGCGTCGCCCTGCGCTCGAGGAGATCCTGGACGACGGCCTGGAGAACTTCCTCTTCGTCGGCCGGATCGTCCCGAACAAGAAGATCGAGGACTACATCCGGCTGGCCGAGCAGTACAAGCGCTACGTCAACACCGACTACCGGTTCATCTTCGTCGGGCGGTACGACGGCGTCCCGCGCTACTATTCAACGATACGCGCGCTCATCCGCGAGTACGACCTGCCGCCGGACCGGTTCATCTTCACCGGCCCGGCGCCGAACGAGGATCTCGCGACGTACTTCAGGATGGCGAGCGTGTACGTGTCGTTGAGCGAGCACGAGGGGTTCTGCGTCCCCCTGCTCGAGGCGATGGCCGCGGACGTGCCGGTGCTGGCCTACGCGGCGGCCGCCGTGCCCGACACGCTTGGCGGCGCTGGCATGCAGTTCTCGCCGAAGGATCTCGAGTACGCCGCGGAACTCCTCGGCGTGCTGACCTTCGACGACGAGGTGAGGCGATCGGTGATCGAGGGACAGCGGCGGCGGCTGGCAGATTTCGGCGACGCGCGCGTTTGCCGCGAACTGCAGTCCGTCATCGCGCGCGTGGCGTAGGTCTTGTCGGATCGATTCGGGGGAAGCGTGAAGATTGCGTTCATCATTCAACGCTACGGCACCGAGATTCTCGGCGGGTCCGAGTACCACTGCCGGCTGATCGCCGAGCGCCTGGCGCAGCGCCACCAGGTCGAGGTGCTGACCACCTGCGCCCGCGACTACATCACGTGGCAGAACGAGTACCCGGAGGCGCCCGACCGGATCCGCGGCGTCACGGTCCGCCGGTTCCCGAACGCGCGCACGCGCGATCTCGCATCGTTCAACCGGTACTCCGACTGGATCTTCTCGAACCCGCACACCGAGGCCGACGAGATGGAGTGGCTGCAGCAACAGGGCCCGTGGTGCCCGGCGCTGCTCGACTACCTGCAGCAGCATCACGCGTCCTACGATGCGCTGATCTTCTTCACCTACCTCTACGCACCCACCGTCCTCGGCCTGAAGGTCGCGCCGTCTCGCAGTATCCTGGTGCCGACCGCCCACGATGAGCCGGCGATTCGCCTGTCGATCTACAAGGAGGTCTTCAGCCTGCCGGCGGCCATCGCCTACAACACTGAGGCCGAGCGACGATTCCTCACCACGCAGTTCTCGGTCCACGCCGTCTCCGAGGAGACAGTTGGGTGCGGCGTGGACCTGCCGCAGCATCACGCCTACCCCCGGCATTCGCCGGGAGCGGGCGACGCGACCGAGGGCGACGTCGAGGCTCCGCCCGCGGGTGAGGCGCAGGACAGGCGGCAATTCCGATCGCACCTCACCTCGCGCGGGGCGATGTTTCGCCGCCGCCACCGGCTGCACGGTCCCTTCGTGCTCTACGGGGGCCGCATCGAAAAGGGCAAGGGGTGCGAGGAACTGATCGAGTACTTCAGCACCTACGTCGGCGAGGGAGGCGACGCGTCGCTCGTGCTCATGGGCGTGAAGCTGATGCCACTCCCCGAGGAGCGGTTCATCAACTTCGCCGGCCTGCTCTCCGACACCGAGCGAGGCCAGGCCCTCGAGGCGGCCACGGTCGTCGTCGTCCCGTCACCGTACGAGAGCCTGTCGCTGCTCGCCCTCGAAGCGTTCTCGGTGGGCACGCCGGTGCTCGCGAATGCCAGGAGCGAGGTGCTCGTCGACCACTGCCTCACCAGCAACGCGGGCCTGTTCTACGCCGACCGCCACGAGTTCGTCGAGTGCCTGAGCCTGCTGGTGTCGGACGAACGGCTGCGTGCCGCCCTCGGACAGAACGGCCGCGACTACGTCCGCAAGAGCTACCGGTGGGATGTCATCCTGTCGAAGTACGACAGGATGATGGGGAGGCTCGCCAAGCGGTAGGGGCGACCGGCCGGTCACCCCTACTGGTCGGGTGTCTCCGCCGCGTCTTCAGCCGCGCCGTTCTCGGACCGTTTGCGGCGGGTGCCGATGTCGTGGCGCTTGATCATCTCGTTGAGCGTCGTCGGCTTCAGGTGCAACAGTTCGGCCGCCTTCTTCTGTACGCCGCCAGCCGCTTCGAGGGTTGACTCGATCACCCGCTTCTCGAAATCCGCCGTCACTTCGTTGAACCAGATGCCCTCGGCCGGCAGCGTGAACTGCGGCATCTTGAAGACGGGCCGGTTCCGGACCTGATCCGGCACCAGGTCCTCGCCAATCGTCGGCCCGGTGGACAGCACGACCGCCCGCTCGATCGCGTTCTCCAGTTCGCGGACGTTGCCCGGCCAGTCGTACTCCAGCAGCAAGTCGAGGGCGTCCGGCCGGAGCTCGAGGCCAGGCTTCTCGTTCTCGGTCCCGTACTTGTGCAGGAAGTGCTGCACCAGCAGCGGGATGTCGTCCTTGCGCTCGCGCAGGGCGGGCAACTGCACGGTGATGACATGGAGGCGGTAGTAGAGATCCTCTCGGAACCGCTGCTCCTCCATCATCTGGCGCAGGTCCACGTTGGTCGCCGCGATGATGCGGACATCGACCTTGATGTTCTCCACCCCGCCGAGGCGCATGAACTCGCGTTCCTGCATGACCCGCAGCAGCTTCGGCTGCGTCTCGATCGGCACGTTCCCGATCTCGTCGAAGAAGATGCTGCCCCTATCGGCCATCTCGAACAGCCCCTTCTTCGGGTACACCGCCCCGGTGAAGGCGCCCTTCACGTGGCCGAACAGGTTCGACTCGAGCAGGTCCGGCGGCAGGTTGCCGGAATTCACCGTGACGAACGCTCGCGTGGCGCGCGGCGAGTTCGAGTGAATCGCGCGGGCCACCAGCTCCTTGCCGGTGCCGCTCTCGCCGGCGATGAGGATCGTGGAGCGGCTGGGCGCCGCCTGGATGATCAGGTCGAACACCTGCCGCATGCGCTGGCTGCGCCCGATGATGTTCCCGAACTTGCTGTAGCGCTCCTGGAGATTCTGCTTGAGCGCGCGGTTCTCCGCGACCAGCTGCCCGCGCTCCACCGCGTTCCGCAGGACGAGCAGCACCTCGTCGTTCTTGAACGGCTTGGTGACGTAGTCGAAGGCGCCGCGCTTCATCGCGGCAATCGCGGTCTCGACCGACGCGAAGGCGGTGATCATAATCACCGCGATGTCGTCGTCGATCTTCTTCAGCTCGTCGAGGACCGTGAGCCCGTCCATACCGGGCATCATCACGTCCACGACGGCCGCGGCAATCGGCACCTCGCGCGCGATGTCCAGCCCTTCCGCGCCACTGGACGCCAGGCGGACGGTGTACCCCTCGCGCGTCAGCAGCGCGTCGAGGATCTCGCGCATGATTTCTTCGTCGTCGACGACGAGGACGGTGCCGGTACGAGCCATAGGTGTGAACAGACAGTGGATCGGGAGACGTCTCCGCGATCGCAGCGGCGGAATCGAGTGCCGTCACCGTCTCAGCCGGCGCGGCCCGACCGTGGGACCGCCGAGACGGCCGCCACCTGGAACGACAGCGTGAAGCGGGTGCCGATCCCCACCTCGCTGTCGCACGCAATCGTACCATCGTGCTCCCGCACGATGCCGTAGGTGATCGACAGGCCGAGCCCCGTGCCCTGGCCTATCGTCTTGGTCGTGAAGAACGGGTCGTAGATGCGGGCGAGACACTCACTCGGGATGCCACCCCCGGTATCGCCCACCTCGACGACGGCGGTGCCGTCCACCACCCGCGTCGCGATCGACAGCCAGCCGCCCTTCGGCATCGCGTCGCGCGCGTTGATGAACAGGTTCAGGAACACCTGCTGCAGCTTGAACTCGGCGCCCATCACCACGGGACCAGGGGAGGCCATCTCGCGACGAATCTGGATCCGCGAGATCTTGAACTGGTGCTCGAGGAGCGACAGGACGTCGTTGACGACGACGTTCAGATCCACGGGCGCGCGCTCGGGCGCCGCGGTCGCCGGGCGCGACAGGTTCAAGAGACCGTTGACGATCTTGGCCGCGCGGAACGTCTGGCGCTCGATCTTCTCGAGGAGGCGTGTCTTCGGATCCTGCGGGTCGGCCCCGTCGAGCAGCATCTGCGTGAAGCTCGAGATGCCGGTCAGCGGCGTGTTCACCTCGTGCGCCACGCCAGCGGCGAGCAGCCCGATCGACGCCATCTTGTCCGAGATCTGCAGCTGCTCTTCGAGCTGCGCCCGCGCCGTCACATCGTCCACGATGATGACCGTGCCGGTGTCCGCCGCGCCGCTGCCGGCGAGCGACTGGAGCGGAACGGTGGTGATGTTGACGAGCGTGCGGTTATCGCCCGGCGTCCGGGTGGCCAGCGGAAAGCGGTAGAACGTGCCGCCCCGCAGCGACTGCTGGCGCGCGGCCCTCACCGCTGTCACGAACGCCGCGCCGAACAACTCGCCCAGGGTCCGGCCCACGGCCTCAGCCCGCGCGGCGCCATGGGTCGTCTCCAGCGCGCGGTTCCACCGGATCACCCGGTCGTGCACGTCCACCACGGCCAGGCCGGCGTCCAGCGATTCCAGGATGCTCTCGTTGAACTCGCGCATCCGCCCTAACTCTTCAGCCTTCACGTGGAGCTGTCGATAGAGGCGACCGTTCTCCAGCGCCGTCGCCGCCTGGCCGGCGACCGCTGCCAGCAGCGCCAGGTCCTCTGAGTTGAGCGGCTCGTCGTGCGGCTTGCGCCCGAGGGCCAGCACCGCAATCGTCGTCTCCTTCGAGACGCACGGGACGAAGTAATACAACTCCCGGTCGCGCCACGGCTCGAGCTCCCCGACCGGGATGCCGTGCGTAGTCGTCGGGTCGTCCATCGCCACCGCGACCCCCGCCGACACCCGCGCGCCAAGCGCGGAGTTGCGGCCGAGCCGCGCCGGCTCGCCCGAGAGCCCTGCCGACCTGATGGCCACGAACTCGGCCGTCCGCTCCTCGGCAAGGAGGAGGGACATGCGGTCCACGAGCAGCGTCTCGGTGACCCGCGCAACAATCCGATCGCCGAGGCGGTAGAGATCGAGGTCCGAGCTGAGGTCGCGCGCGAAACCCACGAGCGCCCGGCGGTAGTCGTAGCGGTCGCGATAGAACGCGCGGTCGAATGTGGCCTGGATGGCGTTCTTCAGCGGCCGTGCGACCAGCACCACGACGAGCGTCGCCAGCACCGCGATCACCGAGTTGTGCTGGTGCGAGTCCTCGAGGAAGATCCAGCCGGCCACACGCAGCAGCACCGCGTAGATCGCCGCGATCGCCGTCAACGCCGCCGCCCACACCATCGCCCGCTTGACGATCACCTCGACGTCCGCCAGCCGGTATCGCACGATGGCGCAGGCGAACGTCAGCGGGATCAGGCTGAGCGGGATGGCCGACAGGTCCATCGGCAGCGACCCGTTGATGCCAACCGCGTACGGCAGCGCGTACCCGAACACGAACGGAAGGCCGCCGAGCGCCGTGCCCCACGCGATCCAGCGCAACTGGCGCCGCGCGGTCACGGTGCGCACCTCGCGGAAGGCGGTAGCCATGACCACGAGACCGGCCGCCAGGTAGATGGACAGGTAGAGCGGCTCGAACCGGTCCAGCGCCTCGACGATGCCGTTAATGTAGAACTGCTCGTCCTGCGCCGCCCTGCCAATCGCGATGACCCGTGTCGCGCCCAGCAGCAACGCCGGCAGGTAGATCAGCGGCCAGAAGCGGCTTCCGAGCGGCGTGATCACCCAGGTGCGGGGGCGTTCCGGAAAGAAAAACGTGAAGTGCAGGAACAGCGGCGGCAACAGCAGGACCGCCCCGGCGTCACACCAGTAGAACAGCCAGTCGAGCCGGTCCAGGCGACCACTGAACGAGAACACGGTCCACCCGAAGAACGCCCCGGCAAGCCAGAGGAAGTGCAGCGTGGCCGGGTGGCTGGGCCGACGCAACCGGACGGCCGCGCCGACGAGCAGGGTGAACAGGCCCACCGGCGCGAGCACGAGGTAGAGGCTGGTGTTGCCGCGGGGCACGGATGCGAGACGGAAATCGAAGGCTTCGGCGGTACCAAGCCGCAGCACCCGGTAATTGACCGGCTGCCCTTCCTTTGCGCGGTGGAGCAGGTCCGCGACGTCCGACGGCCGCTCGACGTACTGCCCGTCAATCGCCTCGAGGAGGTCGCCCGCCCTGATTCCGGCCCGATCCGCGGGCGTCCCCGGCGCCACGTCGAACGCCGTCACGCCCTCCACGCGGCTCACCCACAACACCCCGTCGTCGGCCTCGTGCCAGGTGGCCCGGATGACGATGTTGGCCAGGCCGAGGGAGAGAAGGATGGCCGTAATGGCAACGGTCAGCAACGCCGGCGTGACCGCCGCCCAACCGGGCCAGCGCCACCGGAGTCCGGACTTGGCGGCTGCCGTGTTCCACTGCTTGTTCATCGCCGAATCGCTACACGAGACATCCTTCCAGGGCTGAGATCTTCACGGTTGAAGCAATTTTCTGTGGGGTCCCTGGAATCTGTCTTAGACGCGGCCGGTTGACCGGCCACGCCTCTTTGGTTCCGCTCGGCCGGGTCAGGTCGTCGAGGTAGCAATCGGCGTACCACGGCTTCCGTCCTCCGAGGTGCCTGCAAGATATCGGCGATAAGCCATTTATCGTCAACTAGCGAAAGAAAGATTCAGCCCTGCTCCAACTCGATGGAGCGGTGCTCCAAAAAAGTGGATCTCTCTTTGGAGACGATGAAGGCGGGCCCCAAGCCCGCCTCGTCATCGCTATTCCCGAATTCACAGATTCCCGGATTCCAGCGTCTCAGAACCTCACCACCACGCCTCCCAGCACGCGGGTTGGCGGCCTGACGACGAGCAGTTCGTCGTAGACGGAACTGTCACGGGTGGTATCGCGGAACAGGTTCTTGACCGCCACCAGGACCTGCCACTGGGCAGACGTGAAGTCGAGGAACGGCAGGCGCTGAGTCACCTGGAGGTCGAAGCGGGAGTCGAGGCCCGCCCTGGTCCAGTCGGATTCACGTCGCGCAAATCCCGTGTTGATCTTGTAGGTCAGGTAGACGTGTGTCGCGATGATCGGAATGTCCGTTTCAACCGACGTCGTCACGTCGTGCAGGCGCTCGCCCTCGGCGCGCGGCGCGAAGCCGAGCAGCAGGAGTTCCCGCCCTGACGCGGAGCCAGGCAGCCACCTGGCCTCGGTGATCCCGTAGGCGATGGAACCGCGCAACCGGGAGAGGAGACGATGCGTCACCCCGATGCTCCAGCCGCGAGCCACCAGGTCGCCGGCGTTGCCGATGCCGTAGTGACGCTGTTCCTGGCCCGACGGCACGCCGCTGAAAAAGGCCACCAGCTGGTCGGTGGTGTTCTGTTGGAACGATCGGAACGCCAGTATCACGCGCGGCGTGAGGTCGTGCTCGATGGCCACCTCGTACTGCGTCGTCCGTTCGGGGACCATCGGGGAGAACCCGACGAATGTCCGCTCGGGCGGCACCCACAGCCCTGCCGTCAACGGTTCCAGGAACTCCTCGGCGCCGGGCGCCAGCATCCTGCGGGACGCGCCCGCCCGGATGCGGAACCGGTCGAGCGGCACCAGGGTGACGGTCACGCTCGGGCTGAAAAGGCCGGCTCCGCCGAGGTAGTCGTAGCGGGAGTAGCGGCCACCGTAGTCCACCACCAACCGCGGCGACAACACCAGCCGACCGACGCCGTAGATCGAACCCGCTGCGCGACCAGCCTCCTCAGTGCGCGCGAGCGCCCATCGGGCGAGCGTCGTCGTCGCCGGCATTCTCTGCGTGCTGTACGAGAAGCCGACGTCGTAGAGATGGCGTGACGGCGCGCGGTTCCGGAATGCGCCGGCCAGGAACCACGACCCGAAGTCGGCCTGGGTGACGAGCCGCGCCGACCAGTCGCCGTAGCGCCAGGCAGGCCCCGCCACCGCGAGGTACGCGGTGCCGCGGACCGTGCTGTCAGACGATGCCAGGCTCGGACCGCCGTCGAACGACCCGGAGGTCAGGAAGTTGACCTGGCCGGTCAGCGGCAGGTCGGCCAGGAGCCGTGCCGGGGCCCCCATCGCCCGAGCGATAGCCGCGGCCGTGCCCGGTTGTCCCTTCTGAACCGCTCCGGCGTTGCCGGGGGCCCGTGCCACGCGCTCGGTGGTTTCCTTGAGGACGCTGCGCGGCAGGTGGCGAATCCGCCAGGCTTTCTCCGAGCGATCCTCCGACGCGGTCGCCGGATCTTCCTTGAGGTCAAGCGGGTCGAGCCGGAGAGGACCAAACTCGGAACCGAGGGGCACGAGGCCTGCAGACAGGACCTTGGGCGGCGGCGGCGGTGTCTTGGGTTGAGGCGCCGACGCGAGCGCTGTCGAGCGCTGCAGCGTGGCCGTGAAGCGAGCGGGCGCGGTGGAACGCACTTCGACGAACTGGCGCCGCGACGGGGCGAAGCCGGAGAGGTGCGCCCGCACCATGTAGGCTCCGGCCGGAAGGGCGCGGAGCACGAACGCCCCACCGCGGTCTGTCACCGCCAGGGCGCTGGTCGAGCCGAGCGCGGAAACCATCGCCCCGGCGAGGGGATTCCCGCGCTCGTCTACGACGATCCCTTCGATAGTGCCGGACAGCGCAAAAGCGACGCGCCGCACCTGCCCGTCAGCGACGAGGCGAGGAGCGCCGGACTGGGCCAGCGCGGCGGGGGACCACTCCACCAGGCCGACGACGACCGCAGACCCGACGAGTGCGAAGAGGCGGTTCATAACATGGCCTTCGCGACCCGGGAGTGATCCCGGGCCCGCTCTGCCGGGCGTTCGCGCCCGGCGGTACCCGTCCGGGCAGGCCGCACCGCGAACGGCCTGTCCGTCACCCCGCCGTGACGGTGAACAGCGAGTTCTCGATCTTCGTCTTACCCGTCACCTTGTCGACGATCTTGATCTCGAGCCGATAGTCGCCTTCGGGGAAGCTCGCGAGCGGGATCCCCTGGCCGCCGAGCAACTGGTGGCCCGCCTTCACGTCGAACTGCGGACCGAGCGTTGACGCATTCATCGCCTGCGGACTCGTCTTGTTGAAGAACTTCTCGGCCCCCTCAACCTTGTTGTAGAAGTTGTAGTCCACCGTCAGGTCGGGTTTACCCGTCGTCTTGTCGAGTCCCGAGTTGTAGATGTAGAAGAGGATCGACAACTCGTCCTTCTTGGAGAACTTCGCCTCGACCGGCGGCGTGGCCTTGGTGAGGCCAAAGATGTACGGGTCTTTCGCCAACTCGGCATCGGTCGGCTGAGCCGTCAACTGCTGGATGCTGTTGGTGACAATCACCGAGCTGATCATCAACTCCTCGCTCCAGTAGTTTGGGACCGTCAGGGCGACCTTGAGCATGCCGGCACGCGGCTGCGCCTTCTTGTCCTTCTGGTTGGCCACGCGTTCCTTGACCAGCACGTAGACGTCGTAGTCACCAGCCGCGACGCCCATGGCCGCGGGCATCCGGAAGAACGAGCCACCCTGCGCGTTGAAATCCACGAACTTCAGGTCCTCGAACGCGTACTCCACCTTGGGAGCCGAGGCGCGGGCCCTGGCCTCGGCCTCTGCGAGTTCGGTGTTCTCCGGGTCCAACCTCGCAGCGTTGGCCGCCTTGTCAACGGCCGCCTTGTGCGCGGCCATCGCCTTCTGCGTATCCCCGACGGTGGCCCGGCTGACCGCGCGAAGATAGTAGGTGACGCCGGTCGGAAGCACCTGCCCCTTCTCAAACGTCAGCATGAACGGCACATACGCCTTGCCATCCCGGCTCTTCATCGAGTGGTTGGTCCAGGTGAACTTGAAATCCGCCGGCGCCGGCTGACCGGCGACGACATCGTCCACGATCTTCACGACCGCGGCGGTCTCGGCCTGGAGGGCCTTGTCAGGTTTCGCGGCGGGTTTCTTGTCCTGCGCGGAGATAGCGAGGGCGGTCACCAACAGCGCGACGGCGAAGGCGCTGGATACAGCCAGCACCCGGGTACGGATATGCATGACGACTCTACTCCCAATGTGCGTCGAAAATGACGAATCTTTAAGATCATAGTCGCCCGCCGGCCGGAAAGTCAAAAATCAGCCAGCTCGTCAGTAGGCCTGTCCCCGGGGCGCGTGCTATGATGGCAGTTTCCTGGGGAGTGCCCATGCTTGATGAAGCAATGGTCATCATTCTGGCCGGCGGCGCGGGCGAGCGGCTGCACCCGCTGACGCAGGAACGCGCGAAGCCGGCGATCTACTTCGGCGGCCCCTACCGGATCATCGATTTCGTCCTGAGCAACTGCCTCAACTCGGGGCTCCGCCGCATCTTCATCGCCACCCAGTACAAGTCGCTCTCGCTCAATCGCCATATCCGCATGGGCTGGAGCATCGTGTCGGAGGAACTCGGGGAGTTCATCGAGATCCTGCCGCCGCAGAAGCGCGTGGGCGAGAACTGGTACCTGGGGACGGCGGACGCGGTGTACCAGAACCTCTACTCCATCGTGCGCGAGAATCCGCGCCAGGTGATCGTCCTCGCTGGCGATCACGTGTACAAGATGGACTACGCCAAGATGCTGCGGTTCCACCGCGACCGGCAGGCGGCGGTGACGATCTCGACCATTGAGATGCCCCTCGAGGAGTCGCAGCGGTTCGGCATCGCGCAGGTGGACGAGGACGACCGCGTGATCGGGTTCCAGGAAAAGCCGAAGAACCCGATGCCGATCCCGGGCGCCCCGCACCTCGCGCTCGCGTCGATGGGGATCTACATCTTCGAAGGGGACGTGCTGATCCGCGCGCTCGAGGCGGACGCGGGACGCGACACGACGCACGATTTCGGGAACGACATCATCCCGGCGCTCATCGGCGCCGTGCCCGTCTTCTCCTACCGGTTCTACGACGAGAACAAGAAGACCGCGAAGTACTGGCGCGACATCGGGACACTGGACGCGTACTTCGAGGCCAGCATGGACCTCGTCCGCGTCAGCCCGGATTTCAACCTGTACGATCCCGAGTGGCCGCTGCGGACCTACCAACCTCAGGCGCCTCCCGCCAAGTTCGTGTTCGCGGAAAAGGGAGGACGCTGCGGGCACGCGCTCGACTCGATCATCTCGCCTGGCTGCATCGTGTCCGGAAGCCGGATCTCGGGAAGCATCCTGTGCCCGAACGTCCGGGTGCACAGCTTCTCTGACATCGACCAGGGCATCCTGATGCCCGGCGTCCGGGTCGGGCGTCATGCGCGGTTGCGACGCGTCATCGTGGACCGCGACGTGTTCATCCCGCGCGGCGCGCTGGTCGGATACAACCTGGAAGACGACCGCCGCCGCCACACGGTGACCGACCAGGGCATCGTGGTGGTGACGCGCGATGACAAACCGGCCGTCCGCGAGATCGAGCCCGAGGCGCTGCAACTGGAAGCCGAGGCCGACCAGCGCGCCACGGTGGAGACGGCAGGACAGGAGATGTAGGGCGGGCCTTCAGGCCCGCCGTCCGGGGGAGCCAGAGCCCCGCCCTACACTTCTTCGGTGGTTTCGGCCGCGGCGATGCGAAGGGACCGCAGGAATCTCCGGTCCGCCGCGGTGACTTCATGGGACCGCTGCGCCGGCATCAGCCGGCGCGCGGGAGGGATGGTAGCCGTGCCAGTCCGGGCAACCGGCTGGCTGCGATCGACGAAGCCCACGACCGCTTCGAGCGACACTTCGAGTTCGAAACCCGCCGCGCGCACCCGATCACGGCATGCCTGCACCGCAGGGTCCTGCGCCACGGCGGCATTGATCGCATCGACAAGTTCTCGAGCGTACCGGTTCACAGCTTCGTCCACAGCTGCTCCCCTATCTGGCCGCCGGCCTGGTCTGGCCCCCTGACACTTTCTGGCTGAACCCGACGGAACGCACGATGTGAATGATTGCGGGGTGAATCGGGCGTCGCCTCGCAAGCGGCCGCTCGTGCTCCGCATTCTACGGGCGGGATCCCGGGGTGTCAAGGAACCGACAGTGACGGCCCCTGCGGCGGAGGAGCGTCATTACTGCTGGTCCGGGTCGAGGCCGCGAATCTCATGTTCGACGAGCGGCACCATCGCGAGTCGCTCACCCGAGGTGCGCACGGCCAGTGTCATCGCCGAGTATGGCAGCTGCGGGTGCGGCCAGTACGCCATTGGCCGAATCTCGGTCACCAGGTCCGACTGCCTGACGTCCCCGACCACGCCAATGATTGTGGTCGGCACGATCGCGGTGTACCCCGGGCTGCGGCGCATCGTCCGCAGGGTATGCCGCACATCGCGCGCGAACTGGTCGAGCCACCGCCATCCCCACATGTCCCGCGTGACCTCGGCAACCAGGTCGACGTTGCCGAACTCGCGGCGGGCTGAATCAGCAGCCTCCTCGGGTGATTCGCCCCGGGCAATCCGATCGCGAATCGCCATCCGCAGGTGGCCCTGGAGCTCCTCGCTCAACTCCTCGTCGCGCCTCCGCCGACGCCAGGACGGGCGCGTCATACTCCGCTCTCCGTCGCGTCGGGATTCATCACGCCCGCGACCGCCTGGGTCAACTGCCGCCACCGGGACCGCTCGTGAACGAGCTGCTTCTTGCCCGCAGCCGTCAGGCCGTAAGTCCTGACCCGCTGGTTGTTCTCCGACAACCGCCACTCGGCGGCAATCCAGCCTCGCCGCTCGAGCCGATGCAGCGCGGGGTACAGCGAGCCGGTGTCGACGTGCAGGACGTCGCCCGAGTTGATCCGGATCACCTGGCTGATGCCGTATCCGTGTTGTCGCCCCCACTGGAGCGTCTGGAGGACGAGGAAGTCGAGCGTCCCCTGGAGCAACTCGATGCGGTTCTGATAGCGGTCGCTCTTGGCCATAGGATGTAGGCATCCTACATCCAGGGCTGTAGGATGTCTACCTCTTCAGCGACACGCGCCTCACTGCCGCCAGCCTGCGAACGCCGCGCCGTCGCCGCCCCGTGGCGAAGGCGGGCGGGCCACGCCGTAGCCGCCCCGCGGCGAAGGCGGGTAGAATGGGGCGTTGTCCTCGCAGACCATGGACCCATCGGTTTCCCCGCTGCTCGACGTCCAGCACCTGACCACCGTGTTCGACGTGGCGGGCCGCGCCCTGCGCGCCGTGGACGATGTGAGCTTCGAGGTGAGGAAGGGAGAGACGCTGGGACTGGTGGGCGAATCAGGGAGCGGCAAGTCGCTCACCGCCTACTCGATTCTCCGGCTGGTCCAGCCTCCCGGCCGCATCGCCTCCGGCCGCGTGCTGTTCCAGGGGCGCGACCTGCTGGCGCTTCCCGAACGCGAGATGCGGAAGGTCCGTGGCGCCGGGATTGCGCTGATCTTCCAGGAGCCGATGACCGCGCTCAACCCGGTCTTCACGGTCGGCGATCAGATCGCGGAGGCGATGCTCGTGCATGGCCTGGCGACCCGGGCCGAGGCGAAACGACGGGCCGTGGAACTGCTCGACGCCGTGCGGGTAGCCGAGCCCGATCGCCGCGTTCGCGACTACCCGCACCAGCTCTCCGGCGGGATGCGGCAGCGCGTGCTGATCGCCATGGCGATCGCCTGCCGACCATCACTGGTGATCGCCGACGAGCCGACCACCGCCCTCGACGTGACAATCCAGGCGCAGATCCTCGACCTGCTCCGCGAGATGCGCGAGGCGTTCGACCTCTCGATGCTGCTCATCTCGCACGACCTCGGGATCATCGCCGGCAGCGCCGACCGCATCGCCGTCATGTACGCCGGGCGCCTCGTTGAACAAGGCCCTGTTCGTGATGTGTTCCGTTCGCCAGCTCACCCGTACACGAAGGCGCTGCTGGCGTCGATCCCGAGCGGGGCGACCGGGCGGCGGCTGAAAGCGATTGAGGGCAGCGTGCCCCCGCTCACCGAGTTGCCCCGAGGATGCGCCTTCGCGCCCCGTTGCCCGGACGCCCTCCCGCAATGTCAGCTGGAGCCGCCCCCGATCGCCGACATCGGGCCGGGTCGCGTGGTGCGATGCTTCGCCTGTTCTCCGTTCTCCGTTCTTCGTTGATCGTTTCCGTTCCGTCATGCCGCTACTTACCGTCCGAAATCTCGTGAAGGAGTTCAGTCGCAGCCGCGGCTGGTGGGGACGTCCGTCCGTCGTCCGCGCGGTTGATTCCGTGAGCTTTTCGATCGAGCCCGGCGAGACATTCGGCCTGGTGGGAGAGTCCGGCAGCGGGAAGACGACGACGGGGCGGTGCATCCTCCGCCTGGTCGAGCCGACATCGGGCGAGGTGCGTTTCCAGGATCGGGACGTGCTGGCACTGTCGCGCGAGGAACTCCGCCGCACCCGGCGCGACATGCAGATCGTTTTCCAGGACCCCTACTCGTCACTGAATCCCAGGATGCGGGCCCGGACCATCGTCGAGGAGCCGCTGGTCATCCACAAGCTGGGGACGAAGACGGAGAGGCGGGAACGGGTGGCGGAGCTGTTCCGGCTGGTCGGTCTCGACCCGGCGCATCTCGACCGGTATCCTCACGAGTTCAGCGGCGGCCAGCGTCAGCGGATCGGGCTGGCACGCGCGCTCGCCCTCAACCCGTCGCTCATCGTGGCCGACGAGCCGGTGTCCGCGCTCGATGTGTCGGTGCAGGCCCAGGTGATCAACCTGCTGATCGACCTGCAGGAACGCCTGAAGCTCACCTACCTGTTCATCGCGCACGACCTGCGGCTGGTCGAACACATCTGCGATCGGGTGGCGGTGATGTATCGCGGGCGGATCCTCGAGATGGGCCATACGGCGGCCTTGTTCCGGAGCCCGGCGCACGCCTACACGCGCGCCCTGCTGTCTGCCATCCCGATCCCCGATCCCGACACGCGGCCGACGCGCATCGAGTGGGACGCGAGCAGTGTCGATCTCCGCCTGCCGCTCAGGCAGGTAGACCAAGGGCATTGGGCGGCCATCTGAACATGGAGGATTGAGAACGGGGAATTGAGCATTCTCAACTCCGCATTCGCGCTGCGTGTCACGCGGCGCGGCGCACGTCGTCTTCGATCTTCCCGTCCCGGATGTGGAGCACGCGGTGGGCGTGGGCGGCAATGTCCGCTTCGTGGGTGACGAGGACGATGGTGTTGCCGGCGTGGTGCAGCCGGTCGAAGAGGGCCATGATCTCGATGCCGGTCTTCGAGTCGAGGTTGCCGGTCGGTTCGTCGGCGAGCAGGATCGAGGGGTTGTTGACCAGCGCCCTGGCCACGGCGACGCGCTGACGCTGTCCGCCCGACAACTGGTTGGGACGATGCGTCATGCGATCGGCCAGCTCCACTCGCTGGAGCGCCCCACGCGCCCGCTCCAGCCGAACGCTCGCCGGCACACCCGCGTAGACGAGCGGCAACTCGACGTTGTGCAGCGCCGTGGCGCGAGGCAGCAGGTTGAACGTCTGAAAGACGAAGCCGATTTCCTCGTTCCGGATCCTCGCCAGCTCGTCGTCGTTCATCTGGCTCACCTGCTTGCCGTTCAGCAGGTAGCTGCCCTTGCTCGGCGTGTCGAGGCACCCGATCAGGTTCATCAGCGTGGACTTGCCGGATCCGGACGGACCCATGATAGCCACATACTCGCCGCGCTCGATCTCGAGCGTGACGCCGCTCAGGGCATGGATTTCCTCGCTGCCCATGACGTAGGACTTCCAGAGGTCGCGCGTTTCAATCAGTGCCATCGGTACAGACGTCCTCTCGACAATTCTACCCGGAAGATACGACGCCGCGGGGCCAGATGTTCCTCCAGTGTGGGGTGAGGGGGTGACGACTCCCGGTGAATCACGACGCGACGATATCCTGGGAATCGGGGCCAGGCGGCGGCGTCTTCGCGCGGAACAGCGCGGCGCCGATCAGACCGCCGATCGTAGAGAAGAAGACGCTCACGATCAGCGTGAAGAAGCCGCCGATGATGAAGCGGATGACGCTGAACCCGGCGTTCTGGCGGAGCGTCTCGAAGATCGACCGGACGTTGTCGGGGAGATCGCCGGCGCTCAGGAGGCGTTCTGTGATGCGGGCCTGGATCGGCCCCATCAGAATCGTCAGGGGGACCGCGAGCACCTGCCAGACGATGGCGCCGATCAGACCGGCCAGAAAGCCAACGGCCACGCCGTCGCCCGCGGTGATCGGTGCCTGCTGGCTGTTCTGGAGCAGGTAGGCGGCCACGGCGCCACCCGCGATGACCCACAGGCAGCAGCAGGCGTTGCCCATGCTGACGATGGGCAGGGCCGAGAGCACCCCGATCAGGAGTCCACCGAGCAGGGCCGGCTGGAACTTGGAGGAAGTCATGGGGATCACCATGATTGACCGAGCGGGAAGGGGCGAGGCCTGCCTCGCCCCTACGGCGACACTGCCTCGAACCTAGTCGTAGTACTCGTGTCCGAGGTGCGTGATCAGTTCCTCGCCCCTGAGGAATCGCAACGTGTTCTTCAGCTTCATCATCTGAATGAACAGGTCGTGCTCCGGGTAGAGGCCGCGCGCGTGCATCGGGCTCTTGAAGTAGAACGACAGCCACTCCTGGATGCCACTCAGGCCCGCGCGCGCCGCCATGTCGAGGAACAGCACCACGTCCAGCACGATCGGCGCCGCGAGAATCGAGTCGCGGCAAAGGAAGTTGATCTTCAACTGCATCGGGTAGCCGAGCCACCCGACGAGGTCGATATTGTCCCAGCCTTCCTTGTTGTCACCCCGCGGCGGGTAGTAGTTGATCCGCACGATGTGACAAAGGTCCTTGTAGAGTTCGGGGTACAGGTCAGGCTGCAGGATGTAGTCGAGAACCGACTTCTTGCTCTCTTCCTTCGTCTTGAACGACTCGGGATCGTCGAGCACCTCGCCGTCGCGGTTGCCCAGGATGTTGGTCGAGTACCAGCCCTTGATGCCGATCAGGCGCGCCTTCAGACCGGGCGCGATGACCGTCTTGATCAGGGTCTGGCCGGTCTTGAAGTCCTTGCCGGTAACCGGCGATCCGTTCTGCTGAGCCAACTCCATCAGGGCCGGGATATCCACGGTGAGGTTCGGCGCGCCGTTGGCGTACGGGATGCCTTCCTTCAGCGCGGCGTAGGCATAGACCATGCTCGACGGGATGCTCACGTCGCTGCGCTGCAGCGCCTTCTCGAACGCCTCGATCGACTGGTGCGCCTCGTTCTCGACCATGAAGATCTCGGTGCTGCCGCACCAGATCATGACGAGGCGATCCAGCATGTTCTCCTGCTTGAACCGGCGGATATCGGCGCGCACCTGCTCGGCCAATTCCATCTTATTGGCGCCCGTCTTGACGTTCGGTCCGTCCAGGCGCTTGACGTAGTGGCGGTCGAACACCGCCGACATTGGCTTGATGGCCTCGAGCTCCGGCTTGATCTGCGTGAGCAGCGACGGCTCGAGGACGCCCGCGGTCGTCGCGGCCTCGTAGCAGTTGTCGTCGAAGATGTCCCACCCGCCGAACACGATGTCGTCGAGCGAGGCCAGCGGCATGAGATCCTTGATGAGGGGCGTGCGCCCGTCGGTGCGCTTGCCCAGACGGATCGTGCCCATCTGCGTCAGCGAGCCGATTGGGCGCGCGATCCCCTTGCGAACCGCCATGACGCCTGCAATGAACGTCGTGCTGACGGCCCCGAGGCCGACGAGCAGGATTCCGAGTTTTCCCTGAGACGGGGCGATTTCGGCTGGTTGTTTCACGGGTAAGAACTATATCATGAGCGGTTGTCTAGACATCTTCCAGGGCTGAGATCGTCATCTTTGAAGCACGTTTCTGTAAGCCCCCCTGGAATCTGTCTCGCTGGTTTCCTCTCGAAGGGCGCGCGGCCGTCAGAGCCGCTCCGGTGTCCAATCATCCAACAGGGGCTTATGTCCAGCTTCCGCGACTTCCTCTTCGACCGCGACCGCTCGGGACCTCACGCGCTGGCCGTCGCGATGACCGCCGTTCGGATGGGCGAACGACAACTGCTCGTTGGCGATGACGTCGAGCTGTTCGCGCAACTGGCGGCCGAGGCAGGCCTGACAGGCCGGAGCTGCGCCGTCGTGGGCTCGGAGGCGGCCGCTGCCCGGGTTGAGGCGGCGGCGGCCAGCGGCGGCGTGCTGATGGACGTGGAGCGTGGTGCGCTCCCCACCCTCCCAGTAGGGGATGGCGAGTTCGACGTTGCCGTCCTGGATGCCGGGCCCACCCTCCTGTCGGGCCTCGACGCGACCGGGCGCGCCAACCTCCTCAGGTCGGTGCACCGCGCCCTCCGGGTTGGCGGGCGGGTCGTGATCGTGGAGGGCCAGGCCCCGAAGTTCTTCGGCCTGGTTCGCACCCGGCCCGCGGGCCTGGATGCCTTCCGGGCGGAGGGAGGGTCGGCGAAACTGCTCGAGGCAGCCGGGTTCCATCCCGTCCGGATCCTGGCGGACCGGGAAGGACAACGGTTCACCGAGGGGCTCAAGACACAAGGGCTCGAGCCTTAGTGGTCCGCCGCCAGGACGACCCGATCAGAAGTGGAATATCTGCATCTGCACCAGTAGCTGCGTGCGGTCCGGCTGCCGGTCGATGTGCTGGCGGCCAACCGTCACCTTGATGTTCCGCTGGTGGCCGGCCATCCAGTAGGCGACGCCCGCCTGCCACATGCTCTGCTCCGGGGTCAGCGCGTTGTCGAACGTCTTCCGCGAGTACTGCACCAGCGGCGACACCTTCCCCTTCTTGACGTGGAACGCGGCCTCCACCAGGATGGCGTCGTTTCTGGCCAGCGCCGGGAGGAACGTCCCGCCATCGAACCTCATCCAGTTGAACTGCGCGGTGAGTCCCTGCTCCCCCTCGTTGACGGGCTGCTCGATGAACACGTCGGCAGCATAGGAGTGGTACTCCTTCTGGGTGTCGAACCCGGCGCCAACGCCGACCACGCGCTTGCTGCCCTGGAACGTGCCGCTGTAGAAAAACCCGGTGTCTGCGGCGAACGGATACCACACCGCGCGCCCGGCCACCCTCATCCCGTTGCGCGCCTCGGCACCGCGCGCGCCCTGGAACACGCCGAGTCGGTACTCGAGGTGCTGTTTCAGCGGATAGCCGCGCACCTGCACACCATAGTCGCGCCCCATCCTCGAACCGAGCGATGCCCCCTCGGTGCACGAGTAGGGGCTGTAATCGACCGGCAGCAGCGTCGCCGCCGACTGGTTGTGATTGTGGCCGAGCGGGATGAGGATCATCCCGGCGTCCACCTTGAACCCGTCTCCCTCGTTGTAGGTGAAGTACGCGTCCTGGATGTAGATGTTCCCTGCTTCCTTCGCCCCGGTCGGGTTGCCCGTCTTCTCAGGCGAGGCCTTCCCGATGTTCGGGCTGTCGGTCTCGAAGAAAAACGTCCACTTATCCGAAATCTTCCCACCGAACATGACGCGGATCCGGCGGAGAGACACATTCTTCGACTGGCCGGTGGTGTCGGGCGTCTCGAGCAGCTCGAACTGCGGCTGCGCGAGGAACCCGATCTTGATGTTGCTCTTCCCGTCCTTGCTGTCTATCTGCCACTGCGCGGCTGCCGGCTGAACCGACAGCACCAGGGCCATGCCGCCGGCGAGGGCGGCCACCATCACGAGACGAACGCGGTTCATGTCTACTCCTCTACTCGCCGCCGATGCCCGGGGGCGTCCATAGCTTCTCTTCCTCGAGAATCTCTGCGACGCTCTCCTCTTTGGTCAAGAGCGGCACCGGAATTCTTATCCTACCGCGCTTGCCAATCTCCGTGGCCAGGACCAGGCCCGTACAGCATACGGTTCGGCGGTCCATCGCGCTTCGGGGTCTGGGCGTCCGTGAGGAGAGGTCGACTGGCGACCAGTGGCTGACTTATGATGCCCGGGTGCATCTATTCGCATCGGCTCTCGCCCTGAGCGTGCTCGGCAGTTTCGGCAGCCTGTTCCTCGCGTCCGGCCTTCTGGCCGTCAAACCCAAGACCCGGATGGCGCTGGTGCCGCATCTCGTCAGTTACGCCGTGGGCACCCTGCTTGGCGTGGCGCTGCTCTCGATCCTGCCGGAAGTGCTGGAGGATCTCAGCCCGACCAGCACAGGGATGGTGCTGCTCGCCGGCATCATGAGCTTCTTCATCCTGGAGAAGCTCGTACTCTGGCGCCATTGCCACAGCGAGGATTGCGAAGCGCACAGCCGTCCTGGCGCGCTGGTGCTGATCGGCCACGGGTTCCACAGTTTTGTGGACGGCGTCGCCATCGGGGCGGCGGTCCAGACATCTATGCCTCTTGGTGTCAGCACCGCGATCGCGGTCGCGCTCCACGAGGTGCCTCAGCAGGTGGGCGACTTCGCCATTCTGCTCAACGCCGGCTACCGGCGGGCTCCCGCGCTCGGGCTGAGCGTCCTGTCGGCCGCGGGCGCCGTCGCGGGAACCGTCGCCGCGTTCCTGGCGTTCGACCGCATGCCGGGGTTCCTGCCCTACGCGCTGACATTCGCCGCCGCGAGCTTCCTCTACATCGCCATGGCCGACCTCATGCCCGATCTTCACAAGGGCAAGGTGGACGGGGGCGCCTTCAAGCAACTCCTGCTGCTGGTTGGGGGCATGGCGACGGCCTTCTGGTTGCGTGAGTAGCCACGGCGGCTGACACTTCTTCATTTCCATTCGGATCGTGTCCGGGCTGTCCTTTCAGGAGCACAGTTGAAAGGAACGACTTTCCGAGTTTTCCGCGATCTCCGCGTGCTTTTGGGCGCATGCCTCTGGCATGTGCTTTGCCTTCTCGCTGATCGACTGCCAGCGCCGGCATGGGAATCTGAAACCGGCCATCAGTCAGTGAGAGAGAGGGGCATCCCATGTTCGGAGAACTCGCGGTTTGTGCCGTGACAGTGCTCGTGCTGCCTGGCGCGGTGATGGCGCAGGGTGAGCGGAAGAACCTCCAGGTATTCAACGACATCGCACAGGAAGTCGTCACCTATCCCCGGTTCACCGTCTTCGACGACGTGACCGGGAGCGTGGACCAGGGGGTGGTCACGCTCAAGGGCAAGGTGACGATGCCGTACAAGGTGAAGGAGATCGAGCGGCGAGTGTCGAGGGTCGTGGGCGTCAAGCAGGTGCGAAACGAGATTGAAGTGTTGCCCGTGTCGTTCTTCGACGACGAACTGCGGTACGGCATTGCGCGGTCGATCTATGGAAACCCGGCCTTCTGGCCCTACGCGGCCATGGCGAACCCTCCCATCCACATTCTGGTGGAACACGGCCGCGTCACGCTGACTGGCGTTGTCAACAACAACGTCGAACGAATGCTGGCGCGCTCGCTGGCGAGCGCCTTCGGCGCGTTCTCGGTGCGGAACGAGTTGAGGACCGACGCGGAGATGCGGGCGATGATGGAAAAGCTGGAGAAGGGGACAGCCGACGGCGGACCGCCAACAGCCGGCAGGCAGTAGGCCGCAATCACCTCTCAGTCGCCGGCAAGGCCGGCGTCTTCGTTGGGCAGGACGATCTCGAACACCGTCTCGACGGCGGGCGAACTGCGGACGCTGATACGGCCGCCGTGGCGCTCGACGATCGCCTTGACGATCGAGAGGCCGAGGCCGCTGCCTGCGCCTGGCTCTTCCGTGCGCGACTCGTCGGCCTTGTAGAAACGGTCGAAGACGTAGGGAAGGTGTTCGGGGCGAATGCCGGCGCCGCTATCCTTCACGGAGAGCACGACCGCGTCGTCGCGCCGCGCCACGTCGAGGATCACCTGGCCGCCCCCCGGCGTGTGCCGCAAGGCGTTGGCCGCGAGGTTCTGCAGCGCCTGCTCGAGGCGCAGTCGGTCCCCGCGCACGAGGATGGCCTGGTCGCCGCGCGCGTCGAGATGGACGCCGCTCTCGCGCGCCGCGTGCTCGTGGCGCGCCAGCACGCGCGCGAAGATCAGCCCGACCGACACATCCTCTATCGTGAACGCGCCTCCGCCCGCTTCGAGGCGGGCGAGGTCGAGCAGGTCGCCAATCAGGCGCTCGAGGCGCAGCGATTCCTCGCGCACGATCCCGAGATAGCGGCTGCGCGATCTCTCGTCGAGGGCGACCGACGGCATGTCGAGCGTCTCGATGTATCCGAGAATCGCGGTGAGCGGCGTCATCAGCTCGTGCGACACGTCAGCGAGCAGTTGTCGGCGCACCCGGTACGAGGTCTGCAGCGCCTCGGCGCGCTGCACGAGGTCTCCGGCCATCTGGTTGAAGGCCCTGGCCACGCCGGCAATCTCATCTCCGCCCGTGTCGGGCGCGCGGGCGGCGGTGTCGCCGGCGCCGAGCCGCCGGGCGGTGTCGGAAAGTTCCTGGAGGCGACGACTGGCCGGGCGGAAGATGAGGAGAGAGGCCAGCGCCCCGACCCCGATGACGAGCCCCAGCGCGATGAGGAGCAGCATTGGCCCGAACTCGCGCGCCACCAGCTCGGATGGGCGTCCAGCCTGGACCACCACCACGCCGACGGGCCGGCCCCGAACGACGATCGAGGCGGCCGCGATCCGCCGCAGCCGCAGGACACCGGTGCCATCGGCCCCTTGCGGGAGCAGCGTGCCGCCCATTTGCGACCGCAGGCGCAGGCGGCGCACCAGGCCGAGAGGTGGCGGTCCCCAGCGCCCGGAGATTACCGAGCCGTCGTTCATCACCACCCAGATGGGGCGCGGCAGGCTTCCGTACCGCTCAGCGAGGTGCTGCTCGATGTTGGCGATGCCGTTGCTGTCGAGTTCGGCGGCGACGTCGGCGGCGACGAGCGACGCGAAGCCGTCGAGCGACCGGGCAGGAACGTCGCGTTCGCCGCGGACGACGATCCAGAGGAACAGGCTGGCCTGGATGACGAGCGTGCCCCCGAGAAAGACGACGAAGCCGATCGCGATTCGCCAGTAGAGGCTTCGATACCAGGCGCGTTCGGCCATCGGTGGCATCCCGGCCGCCTTTCGCCGCGGCCCAGCGAGTAGGGTGGCTACACGTCCGCGAGCTTGTACCCCACGCCCCACTGCGTGAGGATCAGCGTCGGCTGCGTTGGGTCGGCTTCGATCTTGTGACGGAGCCGCTTGACCAGCGTGTCCACGCTGCGCACCGTCACGTACGTGTCACCCTTCCAGATCTTCGACAGGAGCGCTTCGCGGCTGAAGACGATCCCCGGGTGCCCGGTGAACAGCCGCAGCAGGTTGAACTCCTGGTTCGTCAACACTACCTCGCGCCCTCGAATGCGGGCCCGCCGGCGGGCCGGATCGATCTCCACCCCGTGCGCGGAGACAGGCCGCGGCGCGTCCTTGCCGTCCGCCTGCGCGGCCGGCTCGGCCTCGGCCGCCGCGGCCGCCCGTCGCACGCGACGCAGGAGCGCGTGCGCCCGGGCCACCAGTTCGCGCACGCTGAACGGCTTCGCCAGGTAATCGTCGGCGCCGCTCTCGAGACCGAGCACCTTGTCCGACTCTTCCCGTCGCGCGGTCAGGATCAGGATCGGGACGTCGCGATTCGGCCCCTCGCGCCGGATCGCGCGACACACGGTCAGGCCGTCCACGCCGGGGATCATCAGGTCGAGCACAACCAGGTCCAGCGGTTGCTCGCCGGCGATCCGCAATGCCTCCCGGCCATCGCCGACCGGGATGCAGGCATACCCTTCGACCTGCAGGTGGAGGCAGACCAGTTCGCGGATGTGCGCCTCGTCCTCGACGACCAGCACGTTGGTGGCCATGGTCAGTGTCTGCTCCACTGGGTCGTTCAGCGTGGCGAACGTCCCGCCGGGCCGGTTATCTCGCCGTGGCTCGGGGCGTCGTGCAGGGGTCGCTCCAGAACGGCGGCCGCTCGGCGCCCAATCGCGTGCAGGTGCTGACAACGGACAACTGGCAACTGGCAACTACTTTGTCGCCTCGCCGATCCTGTCCTTGCCCTTCTTCACCACCCACCAGATGATCAGCGCGAGCATGGTGAAGGCCGCAGCCATGCTGCCGACGAAGAGCCAGAGCGTCCGATAGAGGATCGAGGTCGGCTCCATCCGCGCTTCCATCTCGAGCGGCTGACCGGCGAGTCGATCGGCCAGCGGCTGTTCCCAGGCGAGGATGTTGCCGCGCAACAGGTTGTCTTCCCCCGCGTTGTGGTACGCGATCTTGCTGGGCAGGTGAAGCCGGAAGCCGACCAACTCGCTGCCCTTCCACCCCACGTCGCCGACCGGCTTGTTCGCGGACGCCCCGAGGTCTTCCCGAAAGCGGTACAGCTCGCCCATCCGGTCGAACCTGATGGAGGCCCAGGAGAAGACACGCGCCGCTGGCAGCTTCCGGATGTCGCTCACTTCCAGGCGGACGTGCGCGAAGCGACGGCCGCGCTGCCGGGAACTGGTCACCCGCACGACGTGAATGCCAGGGTTCTCGAAGATAGCCGCCACCTTCGCCCGGTCGAAACGCACGGAGGGACTCTTGTCGAGGTCCACGCCGCGCAGCGCCACCAGGGCAGGCAGCGACGCGTTCACGTCGATCGTGGCCGACCCGTCCAGCGACAGGTAGATGTCCTCGTCGTACTCGTACTCGTACTGCCGGAGGAACCCGCGCCTGCACCCGGTCGTCAGCAGCGCGGCGGCAACCACCGTGACCAGGCACCAGGCCGCACACCACCAGCGCGATACCCGAACATTCAGCATGACTGGCAATGATAATATACTGACTTCACCCGCCACTCTTGATCCGCGTCTTCCATGAACACCGAACACACAATGGTCTCGCATCCGATCCTGTTCCTCATCGACGGCAACTCGCAGATGTATCGCGCCTACCACGCGATCCGCGAGTTGACCGGGCCGGACGGCCGTTCGACCAACGCCGTCTACGGATTCGTGGCCATGCTGCGCAAGCTCGTGGCCGACCAGCGCCCCGAGTTGATCGCGTGCGCGTTCGACCTGGCCGGCCCCACCTTCAGATCCGCGCTCGCCGCCGACTACAAGGCGAACCGGCCCGCGATGCCCGACGATCTTGCCGAACAGATTCCGTACGTCCACCGCTCCTGCGAAGCGCTGGGCGTCCCGATCCTTTCGTGCGTGGGGTTCGAGGCCGACGATGTCATCGGCACGGTGACCGAGAGGGCCATCCACGAGGGGTATCACGTCGTCATCGTCACGGGCGACAAGGACATGTTCCAGCTCGTGCACGACGGCGTGCGCGTGTTCAACCCGCGCGACGAGGGTACCTGGTACGACGAGGTCGCGGTGAAAGAGAAGTTCGGCGTCCCGCCGCACCAGGTGGTGGACGTGCTGGCGCTGACCGGGGACGCGGTCGACAACATCAGGGGGGTGCCGGGCGTCGGAGAGAAGGGCGCACGAGAGCTGATGACGACGTTCGGGTCGCTCGACGCACTGCTCGAGCGTGCCGGCGAGGTGCCGCAGAAGAGGTACCGGGAAGCCCTGCTGGCTCACGCCGACCTCGCGAAGCAGAGCCGCGAACTCGCGCGGATCCGGCGTGACGCGCCGATCACCTTCGAGGTGGAGGCGTTCCGCTACCGGGGGCCGAACAGGCAGGCGTGCTTCGAGCTGTTCGGCGAGCTCGGGTTCAGGTCGCTGCTGAGCGAGTTTGCGCCCACAGCGGAGACGGTGACCAAGGACTACGCGATCGTCGAGACCCTCGAGGGGGTGAACGCGCTCGCGTCCGAGTTGAGGGGCGCCGGCCGCTTCGCCCTCCGCACCCTGACCACGATGGGCCCGGTGGTGCAGGCCGACCTCGTCGGCATCGCCTTCGCGACGAGTGACCGGCAGGCGAGGTACGTCCCGATGGCGCACCACGCCCTCGACGCCGGACCGCAGGCTGACCGCCGGGCGGCGCTCGAGGCGTTGAAGGATGTCCTGGAAGATGCGGCGGTCGAGAAGGTGGGCCACGACCTGAAGCTCGACGCCATCACGCTCGCGCGCTACGGGATCGAGCTGCGCGGGATGGCGTTCGACACGATGCTGGCCAGCTACCTGCTCGACGCGACGCGGTCGTCGCATTCCCTGGAAAACAACGCGCTCGAGCATCTTCGCTACAAGGCGCTGACCGAGGAAGACGTCTTCGGGCGAGGCGCGAAGGCGCTGGGGACGGCGGACCTGCCTCCCGCGGCCTTGATCGATTTCGCGGGCGAGCGCGTGGACCTGGCCTTACAGATTGCCGGACGCGTGGCACCCCTGCTTGCTGCCGAGCACCTCGACCAGGTGTACCGCGAGCTCGAGTTGCCGCTCTTTCCCGTGCTCGCCGACATCGAGCGAGCGGGGGTCAAGGTGGATTCCGCCGTGCTCGGGCGCCTGTCGGAACGCCTGGAACGCGACCTGGCCGTTCGGAGCGCGAAGATCTTCGAACTGGCGGGCGAGTCGTTCAACATCAACTCGCCCAAGCAGTTGTCCGAGATCCTCTTCGACAAGCTGAAACTGCCGGCGGGCAAGCGGACCGGAAAGACACGCGTGGCCTCCACGGCGGTCGAGGTGCTCGAGGAACTCGCGCTCATGCACGAGTTGCCGCGCCTGGTCCTCGACTGGCGCAGCGTGCAGAAGCTGAAGGGCACCTACATCGACGCGCTGCCGCAACTCGTCAACCCGGCGACCGGGCGGGTTCACACCTGCTTCAACCAGGCAGTGGCGGCCACGGGCCGGTTGAGCAGCAGCGATCCGAACCTGCAGAACATCCCGATTCGGTCCGAGCTTGGACGCGAGATCCGGGCAGCGTTCGTCGCGGAACCCGGGAGCGTCTTGATCTCGGCCGATTACTCGCAGATCGAACTGCGGGTGCTGGCCCACCTCTCAGGCGACGCCACGCTCACCGAGGCGTTCCGCCGGGGCGACGACATCCACGATCAGACGGCGCTCAGGGTGTTTGGCCCAGACAGCGGCCTCGGCCCGCACGAACTGCGGCGGCGGGCGAAGATCATCAACTACGCGTTGCTGTACGGGAAGACGGCGTTCACGCTGGCCCGTGACATCGGCGTGTCGCAACAGGCGGCCCAGGCGTTGATCGACGCCTACTTCGCCGGCTTCCCCGGAGTGCGCCGGTTCATCGATCACCTCCTGGAGGAGGCACGGCGGACCGGAGTGGTCAACACGCTGTTCGGCCGACGCCGCCTGGTGCCTGAGTTGACCAGTCGGAACGGCCAGGTCAGGTCGGCAGCCGAGCGGGTAGCGGTGAACCTCCCGATCCAGGGGACGGCGGCAGACATCCTCAAGCGGGCCATGATCGACGTCCACCGTGCGCTCGAGGTTCGGCGGACGGCGGGAGGGCGGGCGCGGATGATCCTCACCGTCCACGACGAACTGCTCTTCGAGGCGCCTCAGAACGAGACAGATGAAGTGGCAGCGCTGGTTCGGTCCGGGATGGAAGGGGCAGTTGCCCTATCTGTTCCTTTGACGGTCGATATCGGCGTCGGGAGGAACTGGCGGGAAGCCAAAAAGTGATTTGCCGAACCCCAAAAATGGAGAGGAGGAGCGCGCGTTGCCCTGCCGCATCCACGTTCCCCCCGCTGCCGCAACCGGCCGGGTCTATGGCCGCTTCGTCGCCCAGTCTTTCTTGATTCCGTCCCACTCCGCCCGCATGGAGGTAGCAGCGCGGTCGCGGTCGCGGTCGCTCGAGGCCATGACGCGAACGCGTTCGGGGATGATCGCCTGCAGGACAAGTTGATCGAGGTCAGCCCGCAGCGCACGTCCCTGGTCCTCGCCGAGCGGTGCCCGAACCCATCCAGCCACTGCCGCGTCCCATGCCTTGGTCAGTTCCCCTAAACTGCGATATGCCGAGACCAGCCAGTAGGCGGCCGCGGCCGAGCAGGGCATTCGCCCTAACTCGACCCTGGCTCGGTCGCGAACCATGATGTAGACCGCATCCCGGTCTTCCGCCTCTCCCGATTGCGCCTGGCGGTCGAGCGAGGTGGCCCACCAGTCGAACACCCGTTCAAACGCGCGGGGTCCCATGTCCTGGCTTCGCTCCAGGGCTCCCTGGAACAATTCGGCGGCCGGTCCGTAGGATTCCCCGAGATAGAGCGACTCGCCTAGGCCCACCAGGTAGTCGATACGATCTCGCGAGGCCAGCCGCGCCGTGCGAATCTGGTTCAGCGCCTCGCGAGCGGCGACCAGGTCGGCGTGATCGGTGCTTTTCCGAAACCGTTCCAGGTACGAACGCCCGAGGACGAGGTAGGCCGCGTCGGCTACCGGGGTTGAGCGCAGGCGCGCGGCGGCTGTGATCGCCTGATCGTAGCGTCCCTGATTGTAGAGCTGGCGGGCGAACTCGAGGCCTCCCTGGGCCTGCGCCGGCAGGCCGGAGAGGGCGGCCAGAAGCGCCGCCTGGAGGATGCGTGCGCTAACCCTTTGCAGAGCAGGGACTTGTGTGTGTTGATAGCCCGGCATTTGATATAATCCTCTCGCCATGGTGGAGCCGACCGTCATCCCGCGCTCCGAACATCCCTTGTCGCGTCGCGACATTGACCACGACGCGCTGAAGGTGTTGTACCGTCTCAAGGACGCGGGATTCATCGCGTACCTCGTCGGTGGAAGCGTGCGCGATCTGCTGCTCGGTCGCCGGCCGAAAGATTTCGATATCGTCACCTCGGCGCATCCGTACCAGGTCAAGCGACTCTTTCGCAACTGCTTTGTGATCGGTCGTCGCTTCCGGCTGGTGCACGTGAAGTTCGGACAGAAGATTATCGAGGTCGCGACGTTTCGCAGGCACGTGCCGCCAGCCGAAGCGATCGACGATCCGCTGCCGCCGCCCGACGACGCCGGGCAGGGCATCTCGGCGTCCGCGGCGGCGCGCGATCTGCTGATCCATCGCGACAACACCTTCGGCACGCCCGAGGAAGACGCGTTCCGCCGCGACTTCACGATCAACGCCCTCTTCTACGATATCGCAACTTTTTCCATTATCGACTACGTAGACGGGTTGCGCGATCTCCGCGAGCGCGTGATCCGCGCGATCGGGGATCCCGACGAACGGTTCTGCGAAGACCCGGTGCGCATGCTGCGTGCGGTGGCGTTTGCCGAGCGGCTGGGGTTCGCGCTCGATCCTCCCGTCGAGGAGGCGATTCGCGGGAACCGCGGCGAGATTGCCCGCAGCGCCCCCGCGCGGCTGATCGAAGAGTACTACAAGGTCCTGCGGACCGGCGCGAGCGCATCCGTCTTTCGCACCGCGGCGCGCCTCGGCCTGCTCGAGGCGATCACGCCCGAGTTGCAGCGCCCGTCCAGCGCGGAGCCGGTGTGGCAGTCGCTCGAGCGGCTCGACGCGTACCGGCAGCGCTTCTCGTCGGTTCCCGGGGCGTTCACGAACTCCGTGCTGCTTGGCAGCCTGCTCGTCCCCCTCGGCTTCTCGCTCGATGGCGGGCACGCGGCGCGCGAGGCGATTGGTCCGTGGCTTGGCACGCTGCCGGTCGCGCGGCGCGATATCGAACGCCTGTACCAGGTCGTCGCGCTTCAACGCCGGCTGCGCGATCCCAACATCTCCCCGCGTTCGGCGCGGGCGTTGCTCATACGCGGTGCCTTTCCTGACGCGCTCGCGTGGCTCGAGATCCATGGCGGGTCGCAAGAGGCCGTGGCCCGCTGGCGCGCACTCGTGGCCGAGTTGACCGAGAGCGGCGCGCTCCAGCCGCCGGCCGCGCGCCTCCCCGCTCGCCGCCGCCGCCGCCGCCGGCCTCGCGGGCCGGTTCAGCCATAGGGACATTGTAGTGGTCAGTTGCCAGTGGTCGGTTGCCAGTCAATCACGCCTGACACACTGCCTGCTGGCCGCTGCATACTGCCTACCCCCCTCTGCATAACCTTCCGTTCGCTTGACCTGCCGCAAGCGCCTGGAGTGTAATCGCGGCTTGCACGGGGGACCGCCGTGGCGGGTCGTTCGCCCGCGCCGGCCTTTGCCAATTCATGGAGCGCCTATGTTCGCCAACGACTTCCTCTCTCTCCGCGACTTCACGCCGACCCAGATCCACCACCTGCTCGAGCTGGCCGCCGACATCAAGGCGAGACCCGCCGAGTTCTCGACCGCGCTGAAGGGCAAGACGCTGGCGATGATCTTCGAGAAGCCGTCGCTCCGCACCCGCGTGACGTTCGATGTCGGCATCCAGCAACTGGGCGGGTTCTCGTTGTACCTGTCGCCCGCGGAGATCAACCTCGGCAAGCGCGAGTCGATCCACGATGTCGCGAAGAACCTGGAGCGGATGGTCCAGGGCATCATGATCCGCACCTTCGCGCACCAGATCGTCGAGGAGATGGCCAAGGAAGCCTCGGTCCCGATCATCAACGGCCTGACCGACTACAGCCATCCCTGCCAGGCGATGGCCGACTTCCTGACGATCAAGGAAGTGAAGGGGCGCCTGGACGGGCTCAAGCTGGCGTTTGTGGGCGACGGCAACAACGTGGCGCACTCGCTGATGTTCGCCGGCGCGCTGCTCGGCGCGCACGTCTCGATCGTGACGCCGCCCGGATACGAGCCGAAGCGGGACGCGACCGCGTGGGCGACGGCGCAGGCGGCGAACACCGGCGGCAGCTGCGTGATCACGAACGACCCGGTGGAAGGCGTGCGTGGTGCCGACGTGATCTACGCCGACGTGTGGGCGAGCATGGGCCAGGAAGCGGAGGCCGACGCGCGCAAGACGCTGTTCATGCCGTACCAGGTGAACGAGGCGATGTTCGCGCACGCCGCGGCGGACGCGTCCTTCATGCACTGCCTGCCGGCGCATCGCGGGGAGGAAGTGACGGCGGGCGTGATCGACTCGCCGCGCTCGGTCGTCTTCCAGGAAGCGGAGAACCGCCTCCACGCGCAGAAGGCGATCATGCTCGAACTGATGTGCTAGACATGTCCCGGACCGCACTGATAGCCATCGGCGGCAACTCGCTCATCCGTGCCGGCGAGAAGGGCACGATCGACGAGCAGTTGGCCAACACCCGCCGCACCGCCCGGGCGGTCGTCGGCCTGATCCAGGACGGCTTCAGCCTCGTGCTCACGCACGGGAACGGGCCGCAGGTGGGCGCCGCGCTCCTGCGGTCCGAACGCGCGTCCGACCAGGTATACGGGCAATCGCTGGACGTCTGCGACGCCACCACGCAGGGGGAAATCGGGTATCTCCTCCAGCAATCGCTTTACAACGAACTGCAGGCCGCACGGCTCCAGGTGCCGGTGGCCACGGTTCTCACGCAGGCGGTGGTGTGCGCAGACGACCCGGCCATGCGTCACCCCACCAAGCCGATCGGGCCGTTCTACTCGAGGGGCGACGCCGAGCAGCGGGCTCGCCTGCTCGGGTGGCAGGTCGTGGAGGATGCCGCGCGCGGGTACCGCCGCGTGGTGCCGTCGCCCGAGCCGACCGAGGTCGTCGAGGAACAGGTGATCCGCACGCTGCTCGCGCACGGCGTGCTCGTCATTGCGGCTGGCGGCGGAGGCATCCCGGTCGTGCGAACACCGGAAGGCCTGAGGGGCGTGGAAGCGGTCATCGACAAGGACCGCGTCTCCGCGCTGCTCGCAACCCGCTTGGGCGTCGACTGCTTCATCATTTCCACGGACGCCGACCGGGTCTACGTGGACTACCGCAAGCCGACGCAACGGCCGCTCGCGCGGGTGACCGCGTCGGAACTACAGGCCCACTACGCGGCGGGACAATTCCCGCCCGGCAACATGGGGCCCAAGGTCGAATCGGCGCTGAGATTCCTGAAGAACGGCGGCAAGGAGGTGATCGTCACGTCGTACGAGCACCTCCGCGCGGCCGCGCACGGCGAGGCGGGCACGCACATAGTACGAGAATAGTGGAGTCAGGAGGAACCTGAATCCCGGCTCCCGAATCCTTCGGATTGTTATGAAGCTACAGCATGTCGTCGAGTCGCAGCAGTTCACCGTGCCGCTCCTGATGGAGCTGTTCGGCCGCACGCGACAGATGGAGAAGATCGCCGCGCGTGGCGGCACCAACGACTATCACAACCGGATCATGGCGACGCTGTTCTACCAGCCGTCCACCAGGACCCGGTTCTCGTTCGAGGCGGCGATGTACCGCCTCGGCGGCCGCGTGCTCTCCACCGAGCAGGCCGGGTTCTTCTCGTCCGAGGTCGAAGGCGAGCAGCTCGAAGACACGATCCGGATCCTCGGCGGCTACTCGGACGTCATCGTCATCCGCCACACGCAGGCGGGCGGGGCCAAGCGCGCGGCGCAGGTGTCGAAGGTACCGGTGATCAACGCCGGCGACGGCAACGGTGGGCAGCACCCGACGCAGGCACTCCTCGACCTCTACACGATCTCCCGGGAGCGGCCGATCGAGGGGCTGAGCATCGCGTTCATCGGCGAGCTCGACCGCGGGCGGACCGTGCGGTCGCTCGCCTACCTGCTCAGCAAGTTCGAGCGGGTGAAGATCTATTTCGTCAGCCCGCCCGAAATGCAGATGAAGGCGGACATCCTCGAGCACCTCGAGGAGCACGACGTCTGGTTTGCCCTCGAACAGGATACGGCGAAGGTGCTTCGCGAGGTGGACGTCGTCTACCAGACGCGCATCCGCCCGGAGCGACTGACGGACCGGGGCAGCCATGGCCGCTACACGATCAACGCGTCGGTGCTCCAGACGATGAAGCGGGATGCGTTGATCCTGCACCCGCTGCCGCGGACGGTCGAGATCGACAAGTCGGTGGACGAAGACCCCCGGGCGCTGTACTTCCGCCAGGCGACCAACGGGCTGTACGTCCGCATGGCGCTGCTGACGATGTTGTGGGACGAACAGTAGAGAGCAGGGCCGAAGCCCTGCTCGGGCAGAAGGCCAGCTGACGACGACGGGAGACAACCACGGAGATCACGGAGATCGCCGCGGCTACCCGCTGAGGGCTTCGACCGGGTGGCGCCACCGCGCGACCACTGCATTGTGCGGTCGCTGGGCACGCATCGTCTTTGTGTCCTTTGTGGCCTTTGTGGTTGAGATCGGGTGACGAGGAGAGACAGATGCAGACAGAGGATTTCATCAGGCTCGAGGACGAGTACGGCGCCCACAACTACCACCCGCTCGATGTCGTGATCGAGCGCGCCGAGGGGGTGTGGGTCTACGACGTGGATGGCAAGAAGTACCTGGACTGCCTGGCGGCGTACTCGGCGGTGAACCAGGGACACTGCCACCCGAAGATCATGCAGGCGATGCTGGACCAGGCGCGCAAGGTCACGTTGACCTCGCGCGCCTTCCGCAACGACCAGTTGCCGCTGCTCTACAAGGAACTGCACGACCTCACCGGCTTCGAGGTGGCGCTGCCGATGAACTCCGGCGCCGAGGCGGTCGAGACCGCGGTGAAGGCCGCGCGGAAATGGGGCTACACGGTCAAGGGCATCCCAGACGGCCAGGCGGACATCATCGCCTGCTCGAACAACTTCCACGGCCGCACGATCACCATCGTCAGCTTCTCGACCGATGCGCAGTACCGCGACGGCTTCGGCCCGTTCACGCCGGGCTTCACGATCATCCCCTACGGCGACACGAAGGCGCTGATCGAGGCGATCACACCGAATACCTGCGCGTTCCTCGTCGAACCGATTCAGGGAGAGGCGGGGATCGTCATCCCTCGGGCCGGCTTCCTGCGCGAGGCCTGGGACGCGTGCCGCCGGAACAACGTGCTGTTCCTGGCCGACGAGATCCAGTCGGGGCTTGGGCGGACCGGCAAGCTGTTCACCTACATGCACGAGGGCATCAAGCCCGACATGGTGATCATCGGCAAGGCGTTGTCAGGCGGCTTCTACCCGGTGTCCGCCGTCCTGTCGTCCAAGGAGGTGCTCGGCGTCTTCAAGCCGGGTGATCACGGCAGCACCTTCGGCGGCAACCCGCTGGCCTGCGCGATCGCGCGGGCGTCCCTGCGGGCGCTGGTGGACGAGAAGATGGTGGAGCGGTCGGCGGAACTCGGGCTGTACTTCCTCGGACGGCTGCAGGAGATCAAGAGCCCGTGCCTGAAGCAGGTGCGCGGCCTCGGGCTGTGGATTGGCGTCGAGATGACCGGCGCGGCCCGCCCCTACTGCGAAAGGCTGAAGGAAGAGGGCATCCTCTGCAAGGAAACCCACGAGCATGTCATCAGGTTCGCCCCGCCGCTCGTCATCACGAAGGACGAGATCGACTGGGCGGTCGAGCGGATCAAGAAGGTCATCGAAGGATAGGGATCACCCCTCCATCAATCATCAAAGGCAGCGAGGACTACATGCACCGGATCAAGACCATCATCATGGGAGCCGCCGGGCGCGACTTCCACAATTTCAACACCGTCTATCGTGACAACGAGCGCTACGAGGTCGTGGCGTTCACCGCCACCCAGATCCCCAACATCGACGGGCGGAAGTACCCGGCATCGCTCGCCGGCCGCCTCTACCCAAAGGGGATCCCGATCGTGGCCGAGTTGCAGCTCGAGTCGCTGATCCGCAAGCACAAGGTCGAAGAGGTGGTCTTCGCCTACAGCGATGTGCGCTACAACTACGTGATGAGCCGGAGCTCGATCGCCAACGCGTGCGGGGCCCACTTCAAGCTGCTCGGCGCGCAGCCGACGATGATTCAGAGCACGAAGCCGGTGATCTCCGTTTGCGCCGTGCGCACCGGGTCGGGCAAGAGCCAGACCAGCCGCCGCGTCGCGCACCTGCTGCAGCAGCACGGGCTGAAGGTTGCCGCCATCCGCCACCCGATGCCGTACGGCGACCTCGAGAAGCAGAAGGTGCAGCGCTACGGGAGCCTGGCCGACCTCAAGAAGCACAAGTGCACCATCGAGGAGATGGAGGAGTACGAGCCGCACATCGTCGAGGGGATCATCATCTACGCCGGCGTGGACTACGGCGCCATCCTCGAGCAGGCTCAGGCCGAAGCAGACGTCATCCTGTGGGACGGCGGCAACAACGACATGCCGTTCTACAAGCCCGACCTGGCGATCGTCGTGGCCGACCCGCTGCGCGTCGGCAACGAGCTGTCCTACTACCCGGCCGAGGCCAACCTCCGCATGGCGGACATCGTCATCATCAACAAGATCGACAGCGCCGATCCGAAGGCCGTTGACCAGTTGCGCGCGAACATCCGGACGGTGAACGCGAAGGCGGTGGTGGTCGATGCCGCATCGCCCATCTTCATCGACCACCCGGAGCGGCTGACCGGCAAGCGGGCGCTAGTGGTCGAGGACGGGCCGACGCTCACGCACGGTGAGATGAAGATCGGCGCCGGCGTGGTCGCCGCGCAGAAGTACGGCGCGAGCGAGCTGGTGGACCCGAGGCCCTACACCGTGCGGTCGATCACCGAGACCTACAAGAAGTACCCGGGAATCGGGATGCTGCTGCCCGCGATGGGTTACGGCACCGAACAGGTGAAAGACCTCGAGGCGACGATCAACAAGGTGCCGTGCGATGTCGTCGTCATCGGCACGCCAATCGACCTCAACCGCATCGTCAAGATCAAGAAGCCGACCGTGCGCGTGACCTACCAGCTGCAGGAAATCGGCACGCCGAACCTGGAACAGCTGGTCGGGCAGTTCGTGAAGAAGTTCGTGAAGAAATAGCCGACGGCAGACGGATTTCGGGGAGCTCTCCGTTCAGGGGCCGGGTGCGATCGACAGCTCCTCGAGAATCCTGGCCTCCGCTTCTTCCAATCCGATCTGATGACGCAGGCGCATCATGGCCACGCCGACCGGCGGCGGATAGGCCTTTCCCGCGCTGCGGCGAGGCTCGACGTAGTCGATGACCTCGAACAGCGTGTGGCACGCCTGCTCGTACGACACCTTCGCCAGGTCCCGGACGTATCGGGTGGACCGGTCGATCAGCTTCAGGTTGCTCGGGACCACCCAGATCATCCGGTTGCCCAGCACCCGCCCCAGGCGCACCATCGTGCAGGTGGACAGCGCGTTCAGCAGCATCTTCACGCCGATCCTGGTCATCGGATTCAGCAGGAATGGCGTGTCGGGAACGGTCAATGCCACGAACCGGCTGGCCAGCCGGCGCCCGGCTGACGAGGCCAGGCCGTCGATGGCTTCCCGCCGGCCGACCGCGATCAGCATCCCGTCCGCCCCGCGTTCGGACGCGGTCATCAGGCAACTCGCGAAGGTCGCGCCGGGGGCGGCCAGCAGGAGCAAGTCGGCCTCGGACACGACGAGGGTGACGGCGTCGCCCTTTCGGATCGGCCTGTATGCAAGGCCGTCCAACCCGATGCGGAACCGCATCAGATCGCGATGCCCGATATCGCGGAGCACTGCCGCCTGCCGGGCCGCCGCCTCGTCGTCGAGGAGCGCGCGGAGGTCCTCCTCGGTCCATTCGATGGTCTGCGGGGCACGGCGCAGCAGGCCGGGCCACGCCGCCTCGGTCGTCGCCTCCGGGGTGAAGAGGAAGGCCCACGACTCCGACGCCTCGGTGTCGTCCCATTTCCTGAACGACGGCGTGCAGAACGTGGGGCTGCGCTCGGTCGTGTCTGTGAGCACGTCGATGCCCAGCGAATGGGCAAAGTAGGACGTCCGTGCGCCGCCGCGGTAGGCCCGCTCCTCAGTCTCCACGATCCGCGCGAGCGGCTGCAGGACGCGTGAACTCGAGAGTTCGGCGTGAACCTCTTCGATCGCGGTCCTCATCTCGGCCACCACGTCCTCGGCCCTCCCGACCCCGGCGCCGAGCCGGCCGTTCGCGCCCAGGAGATCGCGCAGCACCACCTCGAGGACGGTCAGCATGGCCAGCAACTCGATGCTCGTCGCCTGCATCCGCGTCGAGCCCGTGACCGCCATGGGACCGGACGTCAGGTTGATCTTCTCGATGCGTGGATCGTCCAGCACCTCGCGGCTGCGCCGCACGTCGCGGAGGACATCGTCCGGGTTGTTATAGACGAAGAAGACGCGCGCACCGGTTTCGACGCCCTGCCAGGCGGTGCCGATCACGAAGGACGTCTCTCCGCCCTCCGTAATCGCAAAGACCACGTCGCCTGCTGCGAGGCCCATGTCTGCAATCTGCTTGCGGCCGAAAGGCGCGAAATCCTCGAAGCCTTCGACCGACTTGATCAGCGCGTAGTCGCCGCCCGCCATCACGCTTCGCGTGCGGTCTTCCCACCCATCGGGAGAGGGCGCGGCGTTCCCGCCCGCCCGCCGGTCCTGCCAGAAGGCGCGCCAGATGGAATCGAGCTGGATGCTGAGTCGCCCGGTGGCGCCGCAGCCGGTGAAAAAGATGCGCCCCCCTCGTCTCAGTGTCTCAAGAGCGGCCCGAGCCATCCGTCCGGGCTGCTTGGTCTGCGACCAGGCGACGTACTTCGCGACGACGTCGCGGTCCACGTCGAAGAGCGCGGCCAGGCCCGCCTCGGCGCTCCCGCGAGCCACGTCGCTCAAGTCGACCGTGCGTGGGTGCGACGACTCCGTGAGGAGGCTGCCCAGGTGAAAGTCGGCCGCGGCCTTCAGGAACTGCTCGGCGCGTTCGCGAACGGTCTGTGTGTCTGGTGGCATGGCGATTGGCCCCCGATTCCCGGCATGGGAGGCCCCCATTCTGCCGGGCTTGGCGCCGCGCTGCAAGATCACGGCCCCGAAGGCGCCGCGGGGGTCGCGAGCCATCCCACCCCCGTCCGCCGCTGTCGCCCCACAGCCGCCGGCCAGACGAGAGAGGCGGACGTGGCCCGGGTTGGCGTGACGGGCGACTTGCGAGGTCTGCCGAGCGGAGCCCGGCAGGACAGACCGGGCCGCGTCCGCCGCCTCACCGGCCAGTTGATCGAGGGAAGGCGGCCAGCGGAGATACTCACCGCGAAAAGCGACGGGCCGCCCGATAGGCATCGGGCGGCCCGGATCGTCGTCACGGCACGGGATGGAAGTCCCGCGCCGCCCTGGGCATCGCGCGGCAGGCTGCCCGCTGACAGCTGCCCGCTGTCGGGAGTCGGCTGCCGGCTGCCGGCTGTCTGCCGCTTATCCGTTCTTGCGTTCAAAATCCTGCATGAACGACACGAGGACGTCCACGCCTTCCTCCGGGAACGCGTTGTAGATCGACGCGCGCAGGCCGCCCACCGAGCGATGGCCCTTCAGGCCGTCGAGGCCCGCCGCCTTCGATTCCTTCACGAACTTCGCCTCGAGTTCCTCGTTCGGCAGCCGGAAGGTGACGTTCATCCGCGAGCGGCAGTCCTTCGCCGCGTGGCCGCGGTAGAAACCGGTGCGGTCGATCTCCGCGTACAGCTTCCCGGCCTTGCGCTCGTTGATCTTGTCGATTCCCTCGAGGCCGCCGATTGCAACCAGCCACTTCATCACCAGCCCGATCGTGTAGATCGTGAAGCAGGGCGGCGTGTTGTAGAGCGACTTCTCGGAGACGTGCGTGCCGTACTGCAGCATGACCGGGAGGTTCGCGTACGACGGCCGCTCGGCGGCCTTCTTCACCAGGTCGTCGCGGACGATGACGAGCGTCGCACCCGCTGGGCCGATGTTCTTCTGCGCGCCCGCGTAGATCAACCCGTACTTCGTGACGTCGATCGGGCGGCTGAACATGTGCGACGAAGTGTCCGCCACCACCGTCGCGTCGCCGAAGTCGGGCAATTGGTGGAACTCGACGCCGTGGATCGTCTCGTTGGTCGTGACGTGCACGTAGGCGGCACCCGGCGTCAGCTGCAGCTCTCCCTTCTTCGGGAGCCGGAGGTAGTTCTCGGCCTTGTTGTCGAACGCCACGTTGACGGCGCCCACCTTCTTCGCTTCCTTGACCGCCTTCGACGACCAGGCGCCGGTCACGATATAGTCCGCCCACGAACCGGCTGGCAGCAGGTTCATCGGCACCATCGAGAACTGGGTGGTCGCGCCCCCCTGCAGGAACAGCACGTGATAGTTGTCGGGAATGCCGGCCAACTTGCGCGTGTTGGCCTCGCACTCGCCGATAATCGCCTCGAACGCCTTCGACCTGTGGCTGATCTCGAGCACCGACATCCCGACGCCGGGCAGCGCCACCAGGTCGCGTTGCGCCTCCTCGAGCACGGGAAGCGGCAGGACGGCAGGTCCGGCCGCGAAGTTGAAGACTCGGGTGGTCGTCACCATTGGGATGATCTCCTCAAGAAAAATCGATTAATGGCCAAAAGCCCTTACAGGATACCTTACCCGACCAGCTCGACCACGGTCACCTCGAGGATGCCGTCGCACGTCTCGAGCGACTTCACCAGCTCGGCGGGCGGCTGCTTGTCCACGTTGATACGGACGATGGCCGCTTCGGCGTTCTCGAAGACGATGTTCTCGGTCTCGTGCGCGTTGATCTTGGCGCTTCCAAGCTTCCCGAACACGCAGGCGAGCACCCCCGGCTGGTCCTTGTGGCGGACGATCATCGAGTACTTCGCCGGCGTCTTCTTGGCAAGATTGACGACGTTCGGGACGCGGCCGGTCTCCTTGAAGGTCTTCACGATCCGCACGGTTTCGGCCGCAATCGCTTCCTGCGCCTGGTCGGTCGAGGCGCCGATATGGTGCGTGCCGTACACGCCGGGCAGCCCCAGCAGTTCCTGGGCGAAGTCGCCGGTTGCGCTCGTCGGCTCGCCCGGATAGACGTCCAGCCCCGCGCGGACGCCCTTCTCCTTCACGGCCTTCGCCAGCGCCTTGTAGTCCATCACGTCCGCGCGCGCCGTGTTGATGACGAACGCACCCGGTTTCAGCTTGCCGATTACGTCAGCGTTGACGATGTTCTTCGTCGCCGCGCTCGACGCGAGATGGATGCTCAGGATGTCGCACTTCTCCGCGACCTCGCCCGGCGTCTCGACGACGGTGATGCGCTCTTCGATGAGCGCGCCAGAACCAGGCCTGACCTGCAACAGCAGCGGCAGGTCCACGGGGATGGAATCGCGGTCCACGCGCACGCCGAGCTCGCTCCAGATCACCAGGTTCATGCCGAACGCCATCGCGCGCTTGGCCAGCTCCTGCCCGATCTTTCCGAAGCCGAGGATACCGAGCGTGGCGCCATACAACCCCCTCGCCTTCGAGTACTCCTTCTTGTTCCACTTGCCGCGCAACGACTCGACGACGTTGTCCGGGATACGGCGGTCGAGGGCCAGGATCAGGCCGAAGGCCAGCTCCGCCACCGCGATCGAGTTCTTCCCCGGGCAGTTCGACACGTAGATGCCGCGCTTGCTGGCCGCCTTCACGTCAATCGTGTTGTAGCCGGCCCCCGCGCGGACGATCAACGCGAGCTTGCCCGCGTCCATCATCGGCTCGGTCACCTGCGTGGAGCGCACGACGAGCACGTCGGCTCCGGTCTTCCCGATGGCTTCCGTGAGCGTGGCGTCCTTCAGGTCTGGCTCGAAGATGACCTCGCACCCCGCCGTCGTCAACCCCTCGATCCCGCTCTTTTCGAACTTGTCAGCAACAAGCACTTTCATGGCTGTCCATCCTTGGACGCGGCTACCCGCGTCCGGTTAGATGAGATGAGTGAGAAGGCCATCACGAAGCTTCGGCTCGAACCAGGTGGACTTGGGAGGCATGATCTCGCCGGCATCCGCGATTCGAATCAGGTCGTTGACGCCCACGGGGAACATCGAGAACGCCACCGCCGCCTTGCGCCCATTCACCAGCTTCTCGAGCTCCGAGGTTCCGCGGATGCCGCCGACGAAGTCGATCCGCTTGTCGGTCCGCGGGTCGCCGACGCCGAGCAGCGGCGAGAGCACCTGGTCCTGCAGCAGGCTCACGTCCAGCGTGCTGCCGACATCGGTCGCGCGGGCAGCCGCCTCGAGAGACAGCGTATACCAGCTGCCGGCCAGGTACATCCCCACTTCGCCCTTCTTCGTCGGGTTCGGCGTCCCGTCCGCCACCTTGACGCGCATCTTCAGTTCGGCGAGGAATGCCTCGGGGGTCTTGCCGGCCAGATCCTTGACCACCCGGTTGTAGGGCAGGATCTGGGTCTGGTTGTCCGGGAACGCGACGGCCAGCATCCAGTTGGCCTCGCTGTTGTCGGTGTTCGGCGACTTCTCGGCCAGGTACTTCCGCGTGCGGCCCGCGCTGGCGGCCCGGTGATGCCCGTCCGCAATGTAGACGCACGGCAGCTCGCCAAACGCCTTGACGACCGCGGCGAGGTCCGCCCCCGTCACCTTCCACACGGTGTGGCGAACCTGGTCGGCAGATTCGAAATCGAAGAGTGGCGCACCGCCTGTCACCGTGTCCGCGACCGCGTCAATCGCCTTCGACGCGCGATAGATCAGGAAGACGGGCCCGGTCTGCGCGCGAAGCGTGCTGATGTGCCGCGTGCGGTCGTCTTCCTTGTCGCGCCGCGTCTTCTCGTGCTTCTTGATCAGGTCAATGTCGTACTCGCCCACCGAGTAGCAGGCGGCCAGGCCGGTCTGGCTGTGATTCCCCATCTTCAGCCGGTAGAAATACACGGCGGGCACATCCTCGACCACCAGCGGCGCCGCCTGGCGGAGGTTGGTGAAGTTCTCGAGCGCCTTGTTGTAGACAGCGTCCGAGTACGGGTCGGTCGCGGGCGGGAGATCGATCTCCGCGCGCGAGATGTGCAGGAAGCTGAGGGGGTTGCCAGCGGCCATGGCCCTCGCTTCTTCGGCATTGACGACGTCGTAGGGGACGGCGGACACACGGTCGACGTTCGAGGGCGATGGTCTGAGTGCGGCGAACGGACGAATAGTAGACATCTGATGACTCGCGGCGGGCCGCCCGCTTGCCGGGCAGCGCAGAGGGTTACGATGGCTGGAGGCTGGAGGCCAGAAGGCCACCAAGTAACCTTTAATTACCTGAAGCCTGAATGGGTGTCAAGGACTGGAGGTCTGTCCCCCGGCGTTGACCGCGTCGGCGGACGGGCGGACGAGCAGCGACATCACGCGGGCACGCTCGGCCTGGAACTGCGCGAGGGATGACGCCGGGATCGGTTCTCCGGGTGGAAGAGAGCGGAGCACGACAAGCGGGTTGACGTATCGACCGTCTTTCTTCACCCGGTAGTCGAGGTGCGGACCGGTGGCGAGCCCGGTCATGCCGACCCGGCCGACCAACTCGCCCTGCGCCACGTGCTGTCCGGCTCGCACCGCGATCGACGACAGGTGCATGTAGAGCGTGTCGTAGCCGCTCGAGTGCCGGATGTGGACCAGCCGGCCCGCCTCTCCACTCCATCCCGCCGACACCACGGTGCCGTTCGACACGGCCACGACCGGACTGCCCGACGGGGCTCGGTAGTCCACCCCCAGGTGCGGTCGCACGATGCGCAGTACCGGGTGCATGCGGGCGTTCGAGAATCGGGAGCTGACCGGTGCGGCAAACTCGAGAGGCGACTTCAAAAAGAACCGTCTCAGCGACCGCCCCTGGTCGTCGTAGTAGGCCGGCTTGCCGCCCGGGATCGTGTACCGCACCGCTTTCAGCACGCGCCCGTCGTTCGAGAACTCGGCCGCCAGTACCGCCCCGTATGACAAGAACGCTCCTTCGCGGTACACCTTCTCGAACGTGAGGCTGAAGCTATCGCCAGGCTGCAGGTCCGAGTTGAAATCGATCTCGCCGCCAAAAATATCCGCGAGTTCCACCGACAGGTCCGGCCCTTCACCCGCATCGTGCATCGCGGCAAACAGCGACGGTGACGCCTTCGAGATCTCCCCTCGCACCGAAGAGAGTGCCCGTTGCTTCTGGTAAGGCACCAGTTCGACGGTCAACTCGTCCGGTTGGCGGTCGGATGGGCCGAGGATCCGGAGGAATCGGTCGGCGTCGATCTCATATTCGAAGCAGCGGACCAGGCCACCTGGCGTTCGTTCCAGCCGGTAGGTGTGGTCGGCCTTCATCCGCCGCGGATCGAAGACCTTTCCGGTCATCGACACAATTGCCGGAATCAAATCGGGGCGAAGCCGGGAGGACTGCAGCAGGCTGGCCAGGGTGGCGTTGCGGGGAACGCGGCCGTTGATCAACTCGCTCTCGGGTACGAGATGGATGTCGGCTTGGCGCGTGTTCCGCACCGGCTCGCTCTTCCGAGCACACGCCGATCCAGGGACCACGCACAGCGTAAGCCCCACCACCACCGCCCATCTGAGCATCTCGGTGCTAGTCTACTGCTGAAGGCGCTCCGCCGGCAACGGGGTCGTTCCGCCTGGCAAGATGACGACGGGGCGCGGCGGTGCGACGGAGCGCGGCGCCCGTCGGCGCTGACGGACCGTGATCTGCTCGACCCTTCGCGCGCCGGCCACGACCATCACGGGAACAAGGGTCGTGCCCGTGCCTGTACGGAGCGCGAGCGTATGCTCGCCGGCGGGCAACTCCAGCGTCGCTGGCGTCTGCCCGCTCGGGAACCCGTCCACGTAGAGGTCGGCGCCGGCGGGGCGCGATTCGACGACGAGAGTGCCTCGACCGCTGATCAAGCCGGGTAGGCCAAGATATCCGCGGGCGCCCAGGTAGGTGACGCCGTAGAGAGCCACGAGGCCGATCGACACCATCGTCACGCGCAGGGCGGAGCGCGAGAACGTCCGGTCGAACGCCCGCGCGTATCGAAGCGATGCGAGCGCGGCATCCGTCATGACCCGCACCACCTGGTGACCGCGGGATGCGGATGACAGCTCGACTGTTTCAACGGGCGCGGGTGAATCAGCGGACAGCGGTTCCGGGACGGGGGTCGCCGGGCGGAACACGCGAACGGTCGCAAACCGGTCCGTGGCCGTGATCGTTCCGACCGCGCATTCGGCTTCGGTAGCAGTCGCCGGCACGACGTCGCCGGCGGCAGGCACCGCCACGATTGATGGAGCCGGTTGTTCGGCGTCCGGCCCCGGGGCGCACGCGGCGAGGTACCTGGCTACGGCCGCGAACCCGGGTTTCGGGCGCGGTTCTTCGGCCAGTACGGCGTCGAGCGCGGTCTCGGCATCTGCTGCCGTCCGGAAAGAGGAGCGCGTTTCGAGCTGGAGCGTCCGCAGGATCCAGGTGCGGAGCGACCTCGAGAGGGTCGGCCGCTCGCCGAGCGGATCGGGGGTCGAAGCCTCGGCAATCAGGTCCTGTAGCCGGTGGGGGTATTCGTCGCGGCGGATCGGCCTCCCAAGCGCCAGGGCGAGGGCGAGTACCCCGAGCTGCACGACATCGGTCAGCTGGTCGAAGCGTGCCGTGCCGGCGACGGCGGGCACCGCAACGCGGAATTGCGTCCAGAGCGGCGTCCTTCCCAGCTGCAGCCGCTCGATCGCCGGGGCCAGCGCGTGTTCGACGATCACCACGCGGCCGTCGGGCCGGACAACGATCCGTTCCGGGCCAAGGGCGCCGTGGGCGAAATCCACGGAGTGGCGGTGGAAATCGGCCAGCGCGCCGGTGATCTGGTCGAGCAGGCACGCTGCGGCATCGAGGTCCGGCGTCACCCACTTGCGCTGGGCGTGCCGCAGAACCTCGGAGAGTCGGACCCCGGGGACGGCGGTCGAGATGACCGCGAGTCCGCCGAGCGGCCCGCCCAGGCGCTCGACTTTGCGCACTTGGGCGAAGGAGGGATGGGAGAAGGCGGCGAGACGACCAGCGCACTCGATGAGCGCGGCTTCAGTGGCGGCCGACTCGGATAGCTCCCTGCACAAGCGGAGCGTCTCGACCTCCTCACCGGTCGGCTCCAGCGTCCGCGATCGGCGTCCAAGTCCGTCCACGAAGGTTGATGTCTGCACGTCAGGCCTCGCTATCTCTTCGTGTCTCTCGTCATGCCACGTCCCGGAATGTGACAAGCGACAAAATGTCTTGCAAGAGTAGAACCACAGGCCGGTGCCAGCGTCCTATCGAAATATCGTGGATTTTCGAAGAAATGCGGGCGGATCGCGAAAGGCCGGCGCTCTGGACCGTTAACGATTCCGGCGGACCCGAGCAAAAGCTGTGATCGCGAAATGGGCTTGGTCAAACGCCCCACCAAGACTGACGGCATCTTGCGTGGGGTCGTCAGGAAGGCGTCATCCCCGCCGGTACTGTTCGCTCCAGGCCCGCAACGCGATGGCACGATCCACGGCCTCCGACTGCAAGGCCAAGGTATCGACCGGCCAGGGAAGGCGCCACGTCCAATTGTGATCACCCCGGCTCGCCGGGATGTTGATGCGGTCGCGCCACCCGAACACGTCCTGGACCGGGAGCAGGAGGAAGTCGGACCCCGACGCAAACAGAACCTCGATCATGGCGTCGCGCAGGGCCGGGGAAAAGGCGTCTGCCGCCTCGTCGAGAACTCCAACGCGCTCGGCCACGCCGGGCGTCGCGAGGACCGCGGCGCGTTCGTCAGCGTCGAGGCTGTCCCACCAGGCAGCCGTCGGCTCGTTGTCGTGCGTGCCCGACGTCGCCACGGACACGGCGGGGTAGGCGGACGGGTCACGGTAGGGCTGGCCCTTGGTCTCCCAGTGCCGTTCCCACCGGAAAACCTTGTACCCAGGAACGCCCAGCCGCGCGAGCGACCGACGCACGAAATCTGGCACCGTGCCAAGATCCTCGGCGGTGATACGCGACCCAGCCTGGCCGAAGATGGCGAGCACGGTCTCGCCAAGCTCGAGTTGGGCCGCTTCCCCGGCGGGCGTGAAGAAGGCGGGCGAGCCGTCGTCCGGAAACACGTACGTGCGGTAGAAACCGACGACGTGGTCGACGCGGTAGCCGTCGAACAGCGACGCGGTCCGGCGCGCGCGTTCGCGAAGCCAGGCGAAATCGCGCTCGGCCAGCAGGCCCCAGCGGTAGGCCGGCACGCCCCAGTTCTGTCCTGTTTCGCTGAATGCATCGGGTGGGGCGCCCACCGAGGCGTCGAGCATGAACGACGCAGCCTGGGCCCACACGTCGGCGCTGTCGCCGTCAACCATGAACGCGAGGTCGCCCATCAGGGACACCGGCCGCGCCTGCGCCTTCGCGTCGTGCCACTGCGTGTCGGCGATCCACTGGAGCCACGCTCGGTAGAGGATCTCTCGCGCCAGCTCCCGGCGGGCGCCTGCCAACGCGTCCGGGTCGCGGTCGCGCAGCGGCGCGGGCCACTCGCTCCACGCGCGATCCTGCTGATGCGCGTGCAGCGCGCGGAACAGCGCGTAATCGTCCAGCCACCAGGACTGCTCGCGCGACCAGGCGTCGAACGCGCGCGCCCTGGTGGTGGCCGGCTCCCGATGCCGGCGAACGAACTCGTCGAAGGCCGCGCGGAGGGCGGGCTCCTTCACGCTGCGCACAAGTGCATGGTCGATCGCGGGCGAACGACGGGCATCCGCCAGGCGTTGCTGCCAGTCGCGGTCCATCGCCGATTCCCCACCGAGTTGCTGGAAGTCGGCCACCTCATGCACGCTGATGAAGATCGGATCGATCGCCATCGCCGTCATCGCCGAATAGGGCGAACGCTGACCGATCGCCATTTCGTTGATGGGCAGCAGCTGCAGCAAGTCTTGCCGGGCGCCGCGCAGCCAGGAGGCGATGAACGGGATGTCACCGATCTCGCCGATGCCCCAGCTCGCGCGCGACGGCATGGAGAACAACGGGATGAGAAGCCCTGCGTGTCGGCCGGCGGCAAGCGACATCCGTTCCCTCAGTGGGAGGCGCGGGCCAGCAGCCGAGTCACGCCGGCCCGGAAGTCTCCGGGTTGCGGCAGCAGGCTGACCACGACGAACGCCTCGTGCGGAAAATCGAAGAAGTAGCCGGGATGAGCGAGCACTAGGTCCTGTTCGAGCAGGTCGAGCACCAGGGTCTCTTCCGGGCGGATGGCGGGCACGCGAATGACGGCCGACCAGCCACCCTCCACGCGGTAGACCGAGCACGACGGATGCTGGAGGATCAGCGCGTGCAGGTCCCGCAGGTTCTCCGCGATCCGCTCTCGGATCAGGGCGCGGATCTGGCGGCCAGCCGCAAGGAGGTCGCCCGCCGCCTGCTGGACCGGGGTGGAGACGGAGAGGAACGCGTCGCACACGATCTCGAGGCGAGCCAGCGCCGCCTCGACCAGCGTCGCGGGTCCGCCAGCCACGATCCACCCGAGCTTCATCTGCGGCATGCCGGCCGACTTCGAGAGCCCGCCGAGGCTGAAGGTCAGCGCCTCGGCCTGGTCCAGAACCCGCGCGGCGTCCGCTCGGGCGTCGAGCAGGTAGTCGGCAAACACCTCGTCTCCAATCAGCGCGAGCTGGCGTGAGGCGCAGAGCCGCGCGAGCGCCGCCAGGTCACGACGGCCGAGCGTCGACCCGGTCGGGTTGTTCGGGCTGACCACGAGCACCGCCCTCGTGAGGGGCGTCACGGCCGCCTCGAGCGCGTCCACGTCGATCGACCACGTGCCGTGATACTCGAGCGGATACTGGCGCACCTCGACCAGTTCGAGGCGCGTAAGATGGTCGAATAGCGGGTAACTGGGAACCGGCACCAGCACCTGGTCGCCGGGATTGCACAACAACTTGAAGAGGAACGAATAGGCCTCGCTCGTGCTGGCCGTGAGGATCACGCGCGAGGGGTCTACGGATTGGCCGCCGGCGCCGAGCTCCTCCGCAACGGCCAGCCGGGCGCCCTGGAGACCGAAAGGGTGCGGATCGTAGGCCAGCCCGGCGGGCGCGGAGAGCGCCGTCAGGAACTCATCCGGGTAGGCGAGGCCCACACGGGTCGGGTTCGTTTCGGTCAGGTCGATCGGCCTGAGACCGCGCGCTCGAAGCGTCAGCTCGGCCGTGGTGAGGCGATTGGGAGCAAGGTCGGTTGGTACACGAGTTGAAAACATCATCCACAGCAGGCGCAACCGCAGGCCGCCCGTCCGCACGGGATTTCGGTCCTTCGCTCGTGGCGGCGGCAATCCGTCATCTACGTTAAACTAGCCGGAGACGGAACAACAGCGTTTTTCAACCCCAGGCAGGGACCCCATGATCGATCTCTTTGCCGAAATCGCCCGCCTCAAACAGGAGATGAACGCCATCATCCTGGCGCACTACTACCAGGAACCGGACATCCAGGACATCGCGGATGTCATCGGCGACAGCCTGGCCCTCGCACAGGCGGCGGCGAAGACCGAGGCGTCGGTGATCGTCTTCTGTGGCGTGCACTTCATGGCCGAAACGGCGAAGATCCTCAATCCCGACAAACTCGTGTTGCTCCCGGATCTCGCGGCGGGGTGCTCGCTGTCCGACGGGTGCCCGGCCCCGCAGTTCGAACAGTTCGTGCGCGCGCATCCCGGCCACACCGTGATTACCTACATCAACTCGAGCGCCGGCGTGAAGGCGCTGAGCGACATCATCTGCACGTCGAGCAACGCCGAACGGATCGTGCGCCAGGTTCCGGCGGACCGCCCCATCCTGTTTGCGCCCGATCAACATCTCGGGCGCTTCGTCATCAAGAAGACCGGGCGCGACATGGTGCTGTGGCCCGGGTCGTGCTCGGTCCACGTCACCTTCTCCGAGCGCCGGATCATCAGGCTGAAGGCGGAGCATCCCGACGCGCTCGTGCTCGCGCACCCGGAGTGCGAGGAACGCGTGCTGCGGCTGGCGGATCATATCGGATCGACGACGTCGATCCTGAACTACGCGATCACGAGCCCGGCCGCCAGCTTCATCGTCGTGACCGAGCCGGGGATCATCCACCAGATGAAGAAGGCGCGCCCGGACAAGCTGTTCATCCCGGCGCCGCCCGACAACGGGTGCGCGTGCAACGAATGCCCCTACATGCGGCTCAACACGCTCGAGAAGGTGTACCGTTGCATGCGGGACCGGCAGCCTGAAATCACGCTCCCCGAGGACCTGCGCGTGAAGTGCCTGGCGCCGCTCCAGCGGATGCTGGAGATGAGCGCGTGACGCCGGTCGATCTCGACCCGGCATTCGTGCGCCACGAAGTGCGTCGGTTCCTGCGCGAGGACATTGGCGGCGGTGACATCACGACGGCGTGGACGGTGCCGGCCGGGACCGAGGCGCGCGCGTGGATCGTCGCGCGGGAGGCGTGCGTCGTCGCGGGGCTGATGGTGGCGCGCGTCGTCTTCGCCGAGCTCGACGCCAACCTGTCGGCCGAACCGCTGCTCACCGACGGAGCACGGGTGACGGCGGGCACGCGACTGATGCGCCTGGCCGGGCCGGCGGCGCCCATCCTGTCAGGCGAACGGCTCGCGCTCAACCTCCTTCAGCGGTTGTCGGGCGTGGCCACCATCACCCGACGCTATGTCGAGGCCGTCGCCGGCACACGCGCGTCGGTCTCCGACACGCGCAAGACCACGCCCGGGCTGCGCCTGCTCGAAAAGTACGCCGTGCGCATGGGCGGCGGTCGCAATCATCGCGTCGGCCTCTACGACGGCGTCCTGATCAAGGACAACCACCTCGCCGCAGCCGGTGGCGTCACCGCGGCGCTGCAGGAAGTGGCCCGGCGCCGCACGGCCAGTGTCCCCGTTCAGGTCGAAGTGGATTCGCTGACGCAGCTCGCCGAGGCGCTCGACGTCGGGATCGACGCGGTCCTGCTCGACAACATGTCGCCGGCGCTCACGGCGGAGGCCGTGGGGATGGTCCGTGCAAGGCCGGGCGGGGCATCGGTCTGGATTGAATCCTCGGGCGGGATCACGCTGGAGAATATCAGGGCGTACGCCGAGACCGGAGTGGATACAATTTCCGTCGGCGCCTTGACTCACTCTGCGCCCTCGGTGGACCTCGCCCTCGACTTCGATCATGACCTGACTTCACGATCACTATGACTACAGGCGACCGGATCGACGTTCTGATCATCGGCAGCGGCCTCGGGGGTTGCGCGGCAGCGCTGTCCGCCGCTCGCGCCGGCGCCCACGTCGTCATGCTCACCAAGGGCGTCCGCGCGGAAGACTCCAACACGTGGGAGGCGCAGGGCGGCATCATCTACCGGGGAGTGAACGACTCGCCGGAGCGCCTGGCTGCCGACATCGTGGCCGCGGGCGCCGGGCTCTGCTACCCGGAGGCCGTCGAGTTGCTGAGCCGCGAGGGGCCGCGCCTGGTGGAGGAGGTGCTGGTCAGCCACGCGGGCGTCCCGTTCGATCGCGCCCCCGACGGCACGCTCGATCTCACCGCCGAGGCCGCCCACTCGCTCCCGCGCATCGTCCATCACAAGGACGACACCGGTCGGGCGATTGAAGAAGCGATGCTCGCCGCGGTCCGTCGCGAGCCGAACGCCACCGTCCTCTGCGGCCAGACCGCGATCGACCTGCTGTCGCTCTCGCATCACTCCCGGAACCCGCTCGACATCTACGCCGAGCCGACGTGCGTGGGCGCGTACGTCTTCGATCACGCGTCGGGACGCGTGCAGTCGCTGCTGGCGAAGGAGACGATTCTCGCGACGGGCGGACTGGGCCGCATCTAC
>JADGOB010000094.1 GCA_017883185.1 Acidobacteriota bacterium | reverse complement strand
TCCCTGCCCTCCGACTCCTGGTCCCTGCCCTCCGACTCCTGGTCTCTGTTCCCCGACTCCTGGTCCCTGCCCTCCGACTCCTGGTCCCTGCCCTCCGACTCCTGGCCTCTGTTCCCCGACTCCTGGCCTCTGTTCCCCGACTCCTGGTCCCTGCCCCCCGACCCTTGATCCCTGATCCCCGATCCCTACCGATGGCACGTCGAGCAGCTCGTCAGCTTCTGGATCTGGTACTCCGCCACCAGCCTCTTCCCAAGCTCCAGTTGGTTCGACGGCGCCTTGTAATCCATCTGGTACACCGCCTCGCGGGGGCGCACGAATTTCTCGGGATTGCGGTGGCAGTCCAGGCACCACGACATCTGCAGCGTCTCCACCTGGTACATCAGCGGCATCAGGTCCACGCGGCCGTGGCAGGTGGCGCAACCGACGCCCTTGTTCACGTGAATGCTGTGGTTGAAATACACGAAGTCGGGCAGGTCGTGGATCCGCGTCCACTGGATCGACCGGTCGTCGCGGAAGCTCGCGCGGACGGGTTCGAGCAACGGGGCGTCCGAGAAGATCTGCGAGTGGCAGTTCATGCAGGTCTTCGTCGGCGGGATGCCGGCGAAGGCCGACGTCTCGACCGAGGTGTGGCAGTAGCGGCAATCGATGCCATTGCCGGCGACATGCCGTTCGTGGCTGAACTGGATCGGCTGCGCCCGGGCGTCGAACGCGCGCGTGACGTAGGGGGAGCTCTGGAGGCCGTAGGCCAGGCCGATCAGGCCGCCGACCAGGAGCACGAGGCCGACCAAGCTCACCACGAAGATGGTGTTGGCACTGCGATCGAAGGTTTGCGCCATCGTCGAAATCGAAGTACGGCAAGAGCCGTGCCTTGGCGGTGGGCAGGGACCCGTAGCTGGCACGAACTCATATTACGGCTCTGACTGTGTGTGACCCAGAAAACAGCTTAGCTGGTTTTCGCCCGAAATACGAGATCGCGCGTCGGATACGCGTGTGCATGGTCTAACAGGAAGACCCGCGAGTGTCAACAGGATGAGCTGTGGGATTGAGCTGTGGGATGAGCCGTGGCATGAGCTGTGGGATCGCGCTCCCGCGGGCAGGTGCTGTGATAGAGTTCGTAGGTCCCGAGCGCCCTGTTCAGGATTCCCGATATCGTGTTCCGTCGTCTCGTGTGCCAAGGGGCCTTTGACCTGATCCCTGATCCCTGATGTATGAGTGATCGCCAGTATCGCCAACGCGGCTACCAGGACGAGGACCGGGACCGCAAGCCGGCGGAGAAGCCGAAGGGACCGGCCGGGCCGGCACCGCGCGGCGACCGGCCGGAAGGCCCGAAGACGCCGAACCTGATGCCGACGCGGCAGGTGGTGCGGTGCGCGAAGTGCGGCGGCGAGATCACGTCGCCGTTCGGCATCGAGAGCCGCTGTTCGCGCTGCGGCACCGACTTGCACACCTGCGGGCAGTGCGTTTACTTCGACCCGGGCGCGCGCTTCCAGTGCATGCAGCCGGTGCCCGAGCGGATTGCGCCGAAGGACGCGAAGAACAGTTGCACGTTGTGGGAGCCGCGCAGGACCGTCGAGCGCGAGACCCACTCGGTGTCGGTGAGCTCAACCAGGCGCGCGTTCGACGATTTGTTCAAATAGTCGGAACTGACGATGAAGGGTCGGAACGGACGATGAAGGGTCGGTGCTGACGATGAGGGGTCGGTGCTGACGATGAAGGGTCGGAACGGACGCTGAAGGGTCGGAACCTATGCGGTCAGTCGGGAACTGACGATGCCAGTCGGAGTTCGGCCGGCGGGTATGTAGGGCGGACCATCAGGCCCGCGGATTCTCTCTGGCCATCCAGAATCCCCACCCGAGCGCGAGCCAGACTCCGAGCGCGAACCACTCGATCCGCGTGAAACTGCCCGGCACGAACGGGAGCACCTTCATCAGCACGAACACCGCGGCGACCCCGGCGCCGGCGTAGGCCGGCCAGCGCGGCTCGTCGTCCACCCGCAGCAGCCATGCCACGCACGCCGACAGCCATCCGACCCCGGCGGCCAGCGATCCCACCTCGGTGATCGGGACCAGCAGGGCGTCGCCCATGAATGACGCGACAGCCGTGAGCCCGGCGACCAGCCAGATGGCGGCCGAGGGCGTGCCGTGGGTGGGGTGAACGCGCGCCAGCGAGGAATGCACCAGGCCGCGCCGTCCAATCGCCAGCACCAGGCGCGTGGCCGCGACGAAGTTCCCGTTGAAGACTTTGAGCAGCGACAGGAACGCAGCTGCCAGGATCAGTCGAGCGATGCCGCGCGATCCGAAGGTCCGCTCGAACGCGACCTCGGTGCCTACATGCCCCGCGACAATCTCGCGCCATGGGTAAACGAACGACACCACGCCGACGATCACCACGTAGAACAGGAGTCCGGCAACCACCGCGAGGTACATCGCTCTGGCGAAGTGCCGGCGGTCGAACCCGACTTTCGCTTCCTCTGACCCTTTCACCACCGACTCGAAGCCAGTCATGAAGTACGGGACAACCTGCACCGCGAGCAGGATGGACAGCAGTGCGCCGGCCGTGCCCGGTCTCGCGAACAGCGGCTCCATGTTCGCGGCGTTGCCGTGCATCACCCCAAGCGAGGCGAACACCGCGAAGGCCGCGAGCAGCCCGAACGTCGTCACATCCTGGAACAGTCCACTCGGCCGGATCCCGCGCAGGTTCACGAAGGTGATCAGCCCCGTCATAAGCAGCCCCGCGACCAGCCGCGGCGCGTAGATCGTCTTCCCCGCGAGTTCGTAGAGCGGCACCGAGTTCAGCGAGGGGATGATGCGAGCGAGGAGGTTGCCGATGGCCACGGCCTCCCACGGGCAGACGATCGCGTAGGCCAGCACCATCGTCCAGCCGGTGGTGAACGAGAGGAGCGGAGGGAAGACGCCCTCGGTGTACGCGATCTCGGCGCCCGCGTCCGGGATGCGACGGACCAGCGAGCCGTAGGTGCGTGCGACGGGCAGCAACAGCAGCCCGCCGACGAGGAAGCCGAGCATCGTGCCGGCCGGCCCCCCGCGCCCGAGCCAGTCATCCATGAGGACGAGCCACCCGACGCCGACCATGCTGCCAAAGCCGAACGTGAAGTACTCGACGGCGGAGAGGCGGTGGAGGAGGTGGGACATTTCTGGTATTTGACCGACTTGCCACTCAGTGTGTCTTGCTGCGAGCGCAAGGCGTTGGTTCGCAGCAGATTCTACTAATCCATGCCGGACCGAACTTTCCGTGACAATCAGACCGAAGTCTGCCACGAGCGGGACTTTTGGTGTATCAGGAATGATCGCCTCTTCCGGGTTTTCCGCGGGTAGATGACCAAGGATGAGGCCCTGTGGAAGGTGTGGAAAACCGCATGCTGTGCGGTTTTCCAAGGAGCGGTGGGCGCGTTCTGTGCGTCCACGGCTCCGTCATCTTCCACAGGGCGGCCGCGATCTGGTACACATGACGTCCCACGAGTGAGGTGGGGAGCCATGCGCGATCTCGAACTGTAGCGGCACGTGTTGGGGCTGGAGTCGCCTTGGACGGTCGCCCGAGTGGACCTGGGCGTGACGGAGCAACGCGTGGATGTGTGGGCCGAGCATGGGGACGGACACCGGTGGCCCTGTCCCGAGTGCGGCACCGCGTTGCCGCTCGACGACCACGCGGAGGAACGGGCGTGGCGGCATCTCGATACGTGTCAGTTCTTGACGTACCTGCATGCGCGCCCGCCGCGGGTCAGGTGCCCCGATCATGGTGTCCGCCAGGTGCGGCTGCCCTGGGCCGAGCCGCATGCGCGCTTCACGGCCCTCTTTGAGCGGTTGGCCATCGACGTGCTGAAGGAAACCGATGTGCGCGGCGCCACGCGCATCTTGCGCATCAGTTGGGACGAGGCCTGGCACCTGATGGAGCGCGCGGTCCGTCGCGGGCGGCAGGCCAAGGTCGCGCGGGTGCCGGCGCGGCTGGGCGTGGACGAAAAGGCGGCGGCCACCGGCCAGCAGTACGTGACGATCGTCTGCGATGTCGACGAGGGCACCGTGGAGTACATCGCCGACGACCGGAAGCAGAGGAGCCTCGACGGCTACGTCACGCAGTGGTCGGAGGCCGAGCGGACAGGCATGGCGGCCATCGCGATGGACATGTGGGAGCCCTACATGCAATCGGTCCTGGCGCATGTCCCGGGCGGTGCCGGGAAGATCGTCTTCGACAAGTTCCACATCATGAGCCACGTCGGGAAAGCCGTCGACACCGTTCGCACGCAGGAGCACCGCGCGCTGCGTGACGAGGGCGACGAGAGCCTGACCGGGACGAAGTACCTGTGGCTGTACCGGGCGCAGAATGTCCCGGACAAACACGAGGCACGGGTGGCGGGCCTCCTGCAGCGACCGCTCCAGACGGCGCGGGCCTGGATGATCAAGGAGACGCTGAGCGAGATCTGGGGCGACCAGCGCGTGGGCTGGGCCCGGGTCTTCTGGCGGCGATGGTACTTCTGGGCGACGCATTCCCGCCTGGTTCGCATCATCAAAGCGGCCAAGACGATTCAGCGCCATCTCCCGAACGTCCTGACCTCCTTCACGCACCGGATCACGAACGCCGTGGCCGAGGGCCTGAACTCCAAGATCCAGACGATCAAGAAGATGGCCTACGGATTCCGGAACCGGGAACACTTCAAGACCGCCATCTTCTTCCATTGTGGAGGGCTACAGCTCTACCCGGCGACCCACTGAAATCCCGGAAGAACCAATACGGTTCTTCAACAGAATCTGTGGGTCACTTCTGGCTCCGGTAGGTCCGCGAGCGTATGGTACAAGGCGATTTCCACGCAGCGATAGGAACGAAATCCATACGCCTTTCTGGTGGTCAGTTTCGCGTTATTGTTGAGGCTCTCGACGGCGCCGGCGGACATCTGGCCGCGAGCGCGAAACCAGTTGAGGATCAAGGGCCGGTGCCGACGCAGCATTTGCGCGACCTCCTTGATGGGATCGAGGCGGGTGCGCATGACCTGGGCACACCAGCGGTCGAGGAACGTGCCGGCCCACGCGGCGGAGCGGTAGGCCCAGAAGGGCTCGAAGTCCTCGCGCAGCAACGTGGTGCGCACCGCCTTGAGATTGTGGCGGACGAGGGTGCGCAGGCGGCCCCGTTCTTCCGGGGTGCGATGGTCGCGTCGTTTGAGCAGCCACCAGCGGGTCTTGGTCAGGAGCGGCTGCCGCCCCTGGCGGCGGAGGTCGTGGACCTCGGCCCGGCGGACCGCCTCGATGGCCTCACTCATGTGCATCGCGATGTGGAAGCGGTCGAGGATGTGCAGCGCGTGGCCGGCCTTCTTGGCCACGACCTTGAGGTACGGCTTCCACATGTCGCTGCACACGAAGCGGAGCGCCTGCGTGTGCTCGTGGCCGAACCAGCGGAAGAACCGGAGCAGCGTCTTGACGCGACGCTCCGGGCCGATCGACCAGGAGACAAAGACAGAAAGGCCGCTCCGGTTCTCCGGAGCGGCCTTTCTGTTCTTCCAGGACGTCAGCGGGCAGCTCGCGGCCCTGTAGGCCCGCGCCACACCAATCGGACCGGCAACGCTACCTTCTGACCGACATCGTCAGTGTCCGACCCTTCATCGTCAGTTCCGACCCTTCATCGTCAGTTCCGACCCTTCATCGTCAGTTCCGACCCTTCATCGTCAGCCCCGACCCTTCATCGTCAGCCCCGACTACTGTCCGAACAGCACCCCCGGCGACAGTTTCCAGTGAGGATCCAGCGCCGCCTTCACCGCGCGCATCTGTGCGATGCCGTCGTCTCCATAGAGCTGCCGCAGCAGCGCCTGCTTGACTGCGCTTCGGCCGACGCCGTGTTCTGAAAGAGGGGACCCGCCCCGGGCGATCACCTCACGGCCGAACTCGAGGATGGCGTCCTGGCCCGCGTTCACGTCGGCGAGCGTTCGCGGGATGACGTTCGGGTGCACGTTGCCATCCGACACGTGCCCCCAGATCGCGTACTGCAGGCCGCGCCGCTCGTACCCGTCACGGTAGATGCGCATGATCTCGCCGAAGCGATCGAACGGGACGATCATGTCCGCCGCGGTCTTCTGGATTCCCGGGTCCACTTGGGCCTTCGCGATCGAGACGCGATATTTCAGCGCCTCTGGCGCCGCTTCGCGGAAGTCGTAGAACTGCTGCGCGCGCGCGCGGTCGCCCGGCACCGCCACGTCCACGTGATCGAGCACGCCCGCATTGTCCAGCAGCCGGCAGAAGAGACCTAGCGCGGTCCCATCGCCGCCCGGTTCCAGCGCCGACGCGATCTGCTCGTACGCGTCCTCGCCTGACGTGCCGGCCGGAAGCTCGAGCTGGATGAGCAGTGCCACGTCGGTGTTGGGAGGAAGCGCGATTCCCTGCTTCGTGTCGCTTCCATCCTCGTGCAGCATCATTAGGCACCGGCGATCGAGCATCTCGATCGCCGAGACATCGAGCCCGCGCGGAGTGCGCTCGCGCCACGTCCGCTTCGATCGTTCCCGCAGATCCGCGACCACTTCAAGGGCGTGAGCCTCGTCGGAAAACGGCACGAGGGCCAGGCAGATCGCGGGCGCCGGCGTCACGATGCCCAGTGTGGCTTCGACGATGACTCCCAGCGTGCCCTCGGAGCCGACGAACAGGTCGATCAGGTCCATGCCCGGCGCGGCGAAGTAGCCTGCCGACCGCTTTGGCACGTCCGGCATCTGGTAGGTCGGTACCGGCACGCGGACCACGCCGCCCGACGTCTCGACCTCGAAGAAGCCGTCCGGGTGCGCGAAGACACGGCCGCGCACGATATCCAGCACCTCCCCCGATGCGAGCACCGCCGTCAGCGCCCGCACCCAACTGCGCGTGCTGCCGTATTTGAACGTGGCCGCGCCCGACGCGTTCGTGGAAATCGTTCCCCCGACGAACGCACCGTCGTAGGTTGGCGCGGGCGGGTAGTAGCGCCCCTGTGCGGCCAGCGTTTCCTTGAGCGTCACCAAGGGCAGCCCCGGCTGGACACGCGCGAAGTCGTCGCCGATCTCGAGGATGGCCGCCATCTTCGATGTGCTCAGCACAACCTCGCCACGCGGCGTCGCGCCACCGGTCACCGACGATTGCGCGCCAATCGGCAGCACGCGGCGGTGCTCGCGCAGAATCGCCGACACATCCGCCTCGCTCCTCGGGAAGACCACGCCGGCAGCATGCCCGCCGGGGTAGTGCGCGGCATCATCGAGGAACGACTGGAGCGTGGTCGGGTCGGAATCGACCGGCGGCGCGGAGACGATGCTGCGCGGAGGACGGGTGATGATACGGAAAGACATAGTCGGAACTTGCGATTGTCAGTCGCGTCGCGCGGGCGCGACTGTCGGCCTGTCAGCCCATAGCATACAGCCGCAAGGCGGCGATATCGCTGCCCTCCGGCTGCTATACTCCTGGGATGAAGTTCGCGCCAGAGTACGTCTCGTGCGTCCTCGAGGAGAACTTCGAGGACGCCCGCCGCCTGTTCCTCTCTCCGCTGCTCGCCATCCACTACGCGCATCTCGTGATGCTGGCCGATCGCCGGATCGTCACGGCAGAGGATGCGCGGGCGCTGCGGCAGGCGCTCGACTCGATTTCCGAGGACCAGATCCAGGCGATCGAGTTCGACGGCACCTCCGAGGACCTCTTCTTCTATGTCAACCGGGAGATCGAGAAGGTGTGCGGCGAGGACGTGGCCGGTCGCCTCCACACGGCCCGCAGCCGCAACGACATCGACATGACGATGTACCGGATGCGGCAGCGCGGGTACGTCCTGTCGGGGATCGAGTCGCTGCTGGCCCTGCGCGACTCGCTGATTGGCGTCGCCGACCGCCACCGCCAGACGATCCTCGCGCTCCACACCCACACGCAGCCCGCACAGCCCTCCACCGTCGCGCACTACCTGCTTGCCGTCGTGGAGCAGCTCGAGCGCGATACCACGCGGCTCGAGGCCGCCTTCGAGACGACGAATCGCTGCCCGCTGGGCGCCTGCGCCATCACCGGGACTGGGTTCGACATCGACCGGACGCTGACCAGCGCGCTGCTCGGGTTTTCGGGACCGACGGGAAATACCTACGGTAGCATCGCGAGCGCAGACTACTTGCTGGAGAACGTGACCGCGACGGCCGTGATGCTGGCTGGCCTCGGGCGTGTCGTCCAGGACATGCTGCTGTGGTGCACCGACGAGTTCGGTTACCTGCGGCTGGGCGACGGGTTCGTGCAGGGCAGCAGCATCATGCCCCAGAAGCGCAATCCGGTGGCGCTCGAGCATGCTCGCGCGATTTGCAGCAAGGCACTGGGCGAAGCCACCGCGGTGGTGATGAGCGTCCACAACACGCCTTTCGGCGACATCGTGGACACCGAGGACGACCTGCAGCCGCTGGTGGACCGGCTGTTTCACGACGCCACGCGGGCGCTTACGCTTGTCGGCGCAGCCATGGCGACCGCGCAGTTCGACGAGCCCCGGCTCGATGCCCGGGCCGCGGCTGGCGGCATCACGCTCACCGAGTTGGCCGACACGCTCGTGCGTGAACACAACCTGCCGTTCGACACGGCGCACGCGATCGCGCGGAAGGTGGCCGAGGCGCGCCGCGCGCATCCGCAGGTCGGGCTCGCGACCGTGGTAGCGAGCGCGTCCCTCGAGCTCACGGGGAGGCGTTTGGACTACACCAACGATCGCCTCGCCGAAATCCTCAGCCCGCGGCACTTCGTCGAGATTCGGAAGACGCTCGGCGGTCCCGCGCCGGTCGAGACCGCCCGCGCCGTCGAGGCGTCTCGCGCGGCGCTTGCCGCCGACCGCAAGTGGGTTGCCGACACGCGCAATCATCTGACTGCTGCAGCCACGCGGCTGCGCGAACGGAGCGAGCAGCGATGAGCGACCAGGAGCGTGCCGCCCACGAGGAGCCGGCTCCGCGACGCCGAACGCCCACCTACGTCGCGGTGATCGTCGTCGAGGTGCTGGTGGTCGCGGCCTTGTGGCTGTTCGGCGGGTACTTCAGCAACTGACTGACCGCGTCAGTGTCGACTGGCCATCGTCAGTTCCGACTGACAATCGTCAGTGTCGACTGGCCATCGTCAGTTCCGACTTCTCGTATGCACTTCATCGACTGGCTGGTCGTCGCCGTCTACCTGGTGTGGATCGTCTACGACGGCCTGAAGCGCACGCGGTCTGCGAACGAGATCGACGGCTACCTGCTCGCCAAGCGCAGCCTGCCGTGGTGGGCGGTGGGCCTGTCGGTGATGGCGACGCAACTGAGCGCAATCACGCTCGTGGGCACTACCGGGCAGGGGTACGCGGACGGCATGCGCTTCATCCAGTTCTATCTCGGCCTGCCGATCGCGATGGTGATCCTATCGCTGACCGTGGTGCCGTTCTTCTTCCGCGCCCGCGTCTATACCGCCTACGAATACCTCGAGCGCCGGTTCGACGCGAAGACACGCGGTCTCGCCACGTTGCTCTTCCTCGGCGGCCGCAGCCTGTCGTGCGGCGTCGTCATCGCGGCGCCGGCGGTCATCCTCTCTGTCGTGCTCGGGTGGAACCTGACGTTGACCGTCCTGGCGATCGGGATTCCGACGGCCGTCTACACGATGTTCGGCGGCGTGCAGGCGGTCGCGTGGACCGACGTCAAGCAGATGGTGGTGATCGCTCTGGCAGTGTGCGGTGCGGTCGTCGCGCTGGTCCTCGGTCTCCCGCGCGAAGTCGGCCTCGGTGATGCGTTGCGCGTGGCCGGGTCCGTCGGCCGGCTGCAGACGCTCGACTTCTCGATGAACCTCACCGAGAAATACACGGTGTGGTCGGGGACCATTGCCGGCCTGTTCCTGATGCTCTCGTACTTCGGCTGCGACCAGAGCCAGGTGCAGCGATACCTCGCGGCCAAGTCGATTGACGAGGGGCGCAGTTCGCTGATGATGAGCGCGTTCGTGAAGATCCCGTTCCAGGCGGTCATCCTCCTGACCGGTGTGCTCGTGTTTGCCTACTACCTCTTCACGCCGCCGCCCATGCTCTTCAACCCCGTGTACGAATCGCGGGTTGCGTCGAGCGAGCGGGCCGGCGAGTACCACGCGCTCGAGCGGGAGTTTTCGACGACGTTCGAGCGTCGCCGGGAGGCAGCGCTGGCCTTCGCGGCGGCCAGGCAGGCGGGGAACGACACCGGCCAGGGCGAGGCCCTCGCGGCCTTCAAGTTGGCCAACGCGAGCCTGACGTCCACCCGCACGCAGGCGACGCGCCTGGTGCGCGAGGTGACGGGCGACGCCATCTACGACGATGTGAATTACGTGTTTCCCACCTTCGTGACCACGGGCCTGCCGGTTGGCCTCATCGGCCTGATCATCGCGGCCATTTTTGCCGCGGCCATGTCATCCGCAGCCGGCGAGATGAACGCGCTCGCCACCTCGACGGTGATCGACGTCTACCAGCGGCACATCAGGCGGCACGCGCCCGACGGACACTACCTTCTCGTGTCGAAGCTGGCCACCGGGTTATGGGGCCTTGCCGCCTGCGTGTTCGCGTTGTACGCCGCGCGCGCGGGCTCGCTCATCGAGGTGGTCAACAAGGTGGGTTCGCTCTTCTACGGAACTCTGCTCGGCGCGTTCGTGCTGGCCATCGGCACGAAGCGCGCCACCGGCCACGGCGCGTTCGTCGGGATGCTCGTGGGCTTCGGCACCGTCCTCTGGTCGGCACGCTACACCAACATCTCCTACCTCTGGTACAACGTCGTCGGGGCCATGGTTGTCGTGGCCGTCGGCTTGCTCGTCAGCGCCTTCACAACCAAAAGGGTTCTTCTGTAGGGGCGACCGGCCGGTCGCCCCCAACAACGTCGGGCCTGTGGGTCCCTGCCAAGATTCAAGACCTGACCCCAAATATAGGACTCAAACGGTCCGATTTGTGGTATATTGGGGACCATATCGGTCGGAGTGGCGCACTGACCGGGAGTCGGCCCCCAGTTTCGGTCAGCACCGAGCTCCGGCTGCCATCATCCGAGGAATGGGTATGAGCACGGAAACGAGAACGATCGAGGAACTCGCCACCCAGGAGTACAAATACGGCTTCGTGACCGACGTGGAAGCCGACACGGTGCCGCGCGGGCTGAACGAGGACACCATCCGGCAGATCTCGGCGCGCAAGGGCGAGCCAGAGTGGCTGCTCGAGTGGCGGCTCAGGTCGTATCGCACATGGCTCACGCTTCGCGACCCCGACTGGGCGAACGTCAAGCACGATCCGATCGACTACCAGGACATCATCTACTATTCGGCGCCCAGGCGGCCGAAGACGCTGAAGAGCCTGGACGAGATGGACCCGGAGATCCGGAAGACGTTCGAGAAGCTGGGCATCCCTGTCGAGGAGCAAAAGGCGCTGGCCGGCGTCGCGGTCGACGCGGTGTTCGACAGCGTCTCGGTGGCGACCACGTTCAAGGGAAAGCTGGCCGAGCTCGGCATCATCTTCTGCTCGTTCTCGGACGCGGTGCGCGAGCATCCGGAACTGGTCCGACAGTATCTCGGCTCGGTCGTCCCTTACTCGGACAACTTCTACGCGGCGCTCAACTCCGCGGTCTTCAGCGACGGCTCGTTCTGCTACGTGCCGAAGGGCGTCCGCTGCCCGATGGAGCTGTCCACCTACTTTCGCATCAACGCGCAGAACACCGGGCAGTTCGAGCGCACGCTGATCGTCGCGGACGAGGGCGCGCGCGTCAGCTACCTCGAGGGGTGCACGGCGCCGATGCGCGACGAGAACCAGCTGCACGCGGCCGTCGTCGAACTGGTCGCGCTCGAGGGCGCCACCATCAAGTACTCGACGGTCCAGAACTGGTATCCCGGCGACAAGAACGGCAAGGGCGGCATCTTCAACTTCGTGACCAAACGCGGGCACTGCCGCGGCGCGAACTCGAAGATCACCTGGACGCAGGTCGAGACCGGGTCGGCGATCACCTGGAAGTACCCGAGCTGCATCCTGCAGGGCGACAACTCGGTCGGCGAGTTCTACTCGGTGGCGGTGACGAACAACTACCAGCAGGCCGACACCGGCACCAAGATGATCCACCTCGGGAAGAACACGCGTAGCACGATCGTGTCGAAGGGAATCTCGGCCGGCCACGGCCAGAACACGTACCGCGGGATGGTGAAGATCGGGAAGAACGCGTCGAACGCGCGCAACTACTCGCAGTGCGATTCCCTGCTCATCGGCGACCAGTGCGGCGCCCACACCTTCCCGTACATCGAAGTCAAGAACACCTCGTCGCAGATGGAGCACGAGGCGTCGACGTCGAAGATCGGCGAGGACCAGATCTTCTACTGTCGGCAGCGCGGGCTCTCCACCGAGGACGCCGTCAACATGATCGTCAGCGGCTTCTGCAAAGAGGTGTTCCGCGAGCTGCCGATGGAGTTCGCCGTCGAGGCCCAGAAACTCCTGGGCGTGAGCCTGGAAGGGTCGGTAGGGTAAATGCTCGAGATCAAGAACCTCCGCGCCCGGGTGGGCAACAAAGAGATCCTCAAGGGGATCGACCTGGTCGTGAAGACGGGCGAAGTGCACGCCGTCATGGGGCCGAACGGGTCGGGGAAGAGCACGCTGGCCGGAGTGCTCGCCGGCCGCGCCGAATACGAGGTGATCGAGGGGTCGGTGACCTACGACGGCCACGACCTGCTCGCCCTCGAGCCGGAAGAGCGCGCCCGCGAAGGGATCTTCCTCGCGTTCCAGTACCCGGTCGAGATTCCCGGCGTCAACAACGCCTACTTCCTCAAGGCCGCCCTCAACGCGGTCCGCAAGCACCGTGGCGAGCCCGAGCTCGATGCGATGGAATTCATGGCGCTCATCCGCGGAAAGATGAAGCTGCTCGACATGGACCAGGCGCTCATGAGCCGGCCGATCAACGAGGGGTTCTCGGGCGGCGAGAAGAAGCGCAATGAGATCTTCCAGATGGCCGTGCTCGAACCCACGCTGGCCATTCTCGACGAAACCGACTCCGGCCTCGACATCGACGCGCTCAAGGTGGTCGCGAACGGCGTGAACGCGCTCCGCAGCCCCGAGCGCTCGGCGATCGTCGTCACGCACTACCAGCGCCTCCTCAACTACATCGTCCCCGACTACGTCCACGTCCTCTCCGAGGGCCGCATCGTCCGCTCCGGCGGGAAGGAACTGGCCTTGGAACTCGAGGACAAGGGCTATGGGTGGATTGAGACTGCGCTCGAACGAGCCTGACGGGAACGGTCAGGCAGCGCGGGTTTGTAGCGCGGGCTGGTAGCGCGGGTTGGTAGCGCGGGTTTGTAGCGCGGGGCCTTCAGGCCCGCGAGAGACAGCGCTGGACGCGAAGGACATGAGATCATGGCGACACTCACGACATCGGGAGGCTCCGTCGGCAGCTATCTGACGGCGTTCGACCGCCTCGAGGGCGGGCGCGCGCACGAGCCCGCCTGGTTGCGCGCGATACGCCGTTCCGCCGCAGGCGCATTCGAGCGGCTCGGGATTCCGACCACCAGGGACGAGGAGTGGCGGTTCACCAACGTCGCGCCCATTGCAGACAATCCATTCGTGTCGGCCCCGCCGGTGGCCGTGTCTGAGGAGGCAGCCGCGCGGTTCGTGGTGCCCGGCATCGGCGGCCCGGTCGTGGCGTTCGTCAACGGGCGGTATTCGCGCGAGCTGTCCACGCTCGACACGCCGCTGCCCGGCGTCACCACAACGACGCTGGCCGACGCCCTCGAGCGCGACCCCGCTCGCCTCGAGCCGCACCTCGGCCGGCACCTGAACTTCACGGACCGCCCGTTCGCAGCGCTCAACACGGCGCTGTTCGAGGACGGCGCCCTCGTCGTGGTGGCGGACAATACGGTGGTCGAGCAGGCGATCCAGCTCCTATTCCTGTCCACGGTCACCCCGGCTCCGTCCGTCTCGCACCCGCGGGTGCTCGTGCTGGTCGGGCGCAACAGCCAGGCGCGCGTGATCGAGACGTTCGCGGGCATTGGCCCCTCCCGCGGCTTCACCAACGCCGTCACGGAGATCGTGGTCGGCGCGGGCGCGGTGGTCGATCACTACCGGCTGCAGCGCGAGAGCGAGTCGGCGTTTCACATCGGCCACACGCAGTTCCAGCTCGGCCGGTCGAGCACGTCCTCTTCGCACAACGTGGCGTTTGGCGGCCTGATCGCGCGGCACGACGCGGTCGCAGTGCTCGGCGACGAGGGCGCCAACTGCACGCTGAACGGCCTCTACCTGGCGGACGGCGTCCGGCTGATCGACAACCACACCGAGATCGACCACGCCATGCCGCACGGCACCAGCCACGAGATCTACAAGGGCATTCTCGACGGCCGCGCACGCGGCGTGTTCAACGGGCGGATCCGTGTTCGCCCCGATGCCCAGAAGACCGACGCGAAGCAAACGAACAAGACGCTGCTACTGTCCGACGATGCGCAGGTCAACACGAAGCCGCAGCTCGAGATCTTTGCCAACGACGTGAAGTGCACGCACGGCGCGACCGTCGGCCAGTTGAGCGAAGAGGCGCTCTTCTACCTGCGCGCCAGGGGCATCGGCCTCGACGACGCGCGTAGCCTGCTGGTGCGGGCGTTTGCGACCGACGTGACCGGGAAAATTGCGCTCGAACCGGTGCGGACCGAGCTCGACCACCTGCTGGCCGCGAAACTGCCCGGCACTCTCGCCGAGATGGCATTTGTATGAGCGCCGTGGAACAGGTGTCCAGGTCTGTTCGTCGAGCCTTTGATGTCGAGGCTGTCCGCCGCGACTTCCCGATTCTGCACCAGCAGATTCACGGGAAGCCCCTGGTGTACCTGGACAACGCCGCGACGGCCCAGAAGCCGACATCTGTTATCGACGCGATCTCGAACTACTACCTGGCGGACAACGCCAACATCCACCGTGGCGTTCACTCGCTCAGCGAGCGTGCGACGGCGGCCTACGAGGGGGCGCGAGAGGCCGTTCGAGGGTTCCTGAACGCCGCCGAGTCGCGCGAGATCGTGTTCGTCCGCGGGACCACCGAGGCCGTCAACCTGGTGGCGCACTCCTACGCCCGCCCGGCGCTGAAGCCCGACGACGAGATCGTCGTGTCGGTGATGG
>JADGOB010000093.1 GCA_017883185.1 Acidobacteriota bacterium | reverse complement strand
CGGCGGCGAAGTGGACGACGAGATTGGACCGCATCACCAGCGGCCGCACCAGTTCGGCGTCGGCGATGTCGCCGCGCACGAAGCTGTGCCGCGGATCGTCCATCACGTCGTGCAGGTTCTCCATCCGCCCCGCGTAGGTCAGTTTGTCGAGCGTCGTGATGCGCCAGTCGGGATGCGCCGCGAGCGCGTGCCGCACGAAGTTGCTGCCGATGAACCCTGCGCCGCCCGTGACGAGGACCTCAACCATCTTTTCTGCTCCAGTCGTAGGGGAGCGTCCCGTGGGGCTCGAGCCGGAACTCGTCCGGCTCATCGTACCGGTATGGCTCGGTCGGCGCGTTCACCACGAGCGCCACCGTGTCGCCGATGCACTTCCACCCGTGGTACACCAGGTTCGGCACCTGGACGAGCACGGGATTCTGCGATCCCACGAAGAACTCGTTCACGGCGCCCTCGGTCGGTGACCCGGGCCGCGTATCCACCAGCACCAGCTTCACCATGCCCGAGACGCAGGCAAAGTTGTCCAGTTGCGCCTTGTGATAGTGCCACGCCTTCACGACGCCGGGATAGGTGGCCGACACGTACACCTGCCCGAACTTCGTGAACAGCTCGCCATCGTCGGCGCGGAGGATCTCCATCAGCCAGCCGCGCTCGTCGGGGATCAGCCGCAGCGCCTTCGTCTTCACGCCCTCGATGCGGGGCGGCCGCGTGATGGTCGGGTAGGCCTTCGGGTCGTTCATGGACGCTCCTTCAACACCGGATGCCGACCTCGGAGTTGTCCCCAAGTTGCTTGGCGCTGGTGTACGTGAGCGGGCGAAGGCGCGTGCCCTTGCCGCCACTGAGGATCAGCCCTTTTCATGTGCGATGCCCCATCAGGCGCCTACCGGCCCATCCCGCCGCCGAGCGCGCCGAAGAAGTTCGAGAAGGTGCCGAGCCCGGCGAGCGTGAACGTGAAGTTGAACCGGTGGTCCGACTGGACCGGATACAGCGGGTTGAACTGCGGGAAGTTGTAGGTCTGGTACTCCACCGCGAAGCCGCAGCACTGCGCGTTGTAATAACCGATGATCCGGCTGTTCAGCATCGTCGAGCGGCCGATGTCGTAGTTGAACGTGTAGCTGCCGCCCACCCGGTTGGCGGACGTCCGGAGCGTGGCGGCGGCGTTGATGTAGTTGTCGCGCTGGGGCACCAGGTTGATCGTGTTCGTGAGCCGCCGCTGGCTGAAGCCGCCAGTCACGTGGAGCCAGTCGCTGACCGCCACCTGCCCGTCGGCAGCCATGCTCTGGATCACCGCCTCCTTCGGGTCGTATTCCAACCGGAAGTTGCCGTTGACCTGGTCGCCAGGGGACGCGCGCACGGTCACGGCGACCGGCGTGAAATTGCTGGGCGCCTGCCCCGAGAAGCTGGTGGAATAGTTGACGTCGTATTGGCTGGCGCGGTCGTCCGAGTAGTAGGTCTGCGAGATCGACACGCCCAGGATCTCGCGGGCGCTGGCACCGCCCGCGCCACCCGAGCGCTTCGCCAGGAGACGGTTGGTGACGCCGTAATCCAGCCGGGTCGTGCCGCCGAGGATGTAGTCCGTGCCGTCCAGCGGCACGATCTGGTCGAAGTTGTCCACCTTGGTCACGCGCTGGACGGTGAAGAACGGCTCCACCGTGTGTTTCCACTTCTCGGCGTAGCCGTTGTCCGGGGTGTTCCACACGCGGTTGAACACCGGGCCCGTGACGCGCGACTGGAAATCGAAGTAGCGGCGCCCGATACCTTCGTCAATCACGCTGCCGTCGCCCCCGAGCGCCTGGCTGCGCGTCCAGTAGGTGCCGCGCCACGACACCGATGAGTTGACGGTCAGGAAGCGAAGTTTCGTGAACGGAATGCGGACGGTGGGCATCACGTCGAGGCGCGTGAGGCCGCGATCGGTGACGACGTCGCCCGAACGTGTTTCGCGCGCGATGTTGGCGTACTCGCTGTTGACAGAGAAGTAGAGCGGCGAGCCGAAGAGCGGACGCTCGTTGCGCGACAGCGTCACCCTCGGGGTGCCGCCGGTGAGGGTCGTGTCGTTGACGCCCGAGAAATACTCCGTCCGGTCGTAGCTCCCGTTCACCGTGAACCCGCCGACGTTGCCGCTGATGCTGCCCCCGAACGTGCGCGAACTGCGCGAGGCGTCGTAGATGTCGGTGTTGTAGGTCTGCTGGACGGTGATGTCCGTGAAGTAGTCGACGCGCCCGCGCGCGTTCCACCGGCGGCCGAGCGCCTGGTTCAGGTTGCCCCGGACCTCGTAGCTCTGGGTGGCCGGCAGGACGCCCTCGGTGCCGTCGCTATTCTGGAAGAGCGACTCGTGCTCGGTGAGGCGGTAGAACTTGACGAAACCGGAGGACCCGGGGGCCGACGCGTAGCGGTACTCGGCGCCCATGCCCTGCCCGCGCTTCGAGAACCAGTCGTGCATGAACGTGACGTCCTCGCTCCGGCCGATGGCCCAGAAGAAGGCGTTGCTCAGCGTGAAGCCCCGGTAGGTCGATGTGCCGTAGGTCGGCATCAGGAACCCGGTCGCGCGGTCGTCCTTCTTGATCGGGTAGAAGATCGCCGGGAAGTAGAACACCGGCACGTCCTTCGCCTTGAGCACGGCGTTCTTCAGGAACGCGTAGTGATCGAGCCGGAGCGTGATCGAACCCGACGTGATCTGCCAGCGCGGCGTCGGCTGGACGCAGGTGGTGAACCCGCCGTGCGTGATGCGGTACTTGTCGGGTCCGATCTTCTCGATCGTGTCGCCGTAGAAGTAGATGTCCGGTTCCTGTCCACCCATCGGGCTGCGCTTGGCCTCGGTCGCGAGCGTGGCGAACCCGCTGGCGTGATAAAAGGTGCCGAGGCGGGTCTCGGTGTTGAACTCCGCGCGGTCCGCCGAGATCTGCGCGTCCTTCTGCCGGAAGGTGACGTTCCCGCTGACCATCACCCGGTGCGTGTCGGTCCACGACTCCAGCTCTTCCGCGAAGAACTGCATGTCGCCGCGCTTGCACTCGACGGCGCCCTTCAGCTTGATGTGATTCTTCTCGATCCTGTCGATTGTCCACTGCTTGCAGCTGTCGAACCCGGTGTCGCTGGCCAGCCCCTGCTGAGCGAAGACGGGAGAAATGCCACAGGCCGCGAGGCAGATGAGGGTCGCCGCCATGCGGATCAGGATCGTCGATGGAGAAACACGCATGCCCGTGCCTAGGATGGAAAACGTCCTCGAATGATGAAAACTCGCCAAGAATATCACGTGTCGTGCCGAAATCGTGCCAGCACCTCGCCCACCAGGAAGATCGAGCCGGCCGCGCAGATCGCGGGGGCGTGACGCCACGCCGCTTCGAGGGCGAGCGCCGGTTTCTCCTCGATCTCGACCGTCCCTCGCCATCCCGCGCGCCGCGCCGCTTCGGCCAGTGAATCGGGCGTGAGCGCGCGATCGGTGTGCGCCCGGGTCACCACCAGATGCGACGCCCACGGGAGCAGCGGCTTCAACGTCCCGCTGACATCCTTGTCCTTCATGATGCCGAAGACGATGGGCAGCCCGCCTGGATGGACCTCCCTGAGATAGTCGGCCAGGACGCGGGCGCCTGCCGGGTTGTGCGCCGAATCGCAGAGCACCATCCTGCCCTGCTCGTCGGTGAGCAGGTCCAGGCGACCCGGCCAGCGCGTGGACGCCAGGGCCGCGACGATCGCCTCGGCGGGAATCGGCGTGCCGAGCGCGTCCACTTCCTCGAGCAGGCGCGCGGCAACCACCGCGTTCTGCACCTGGTGGCGGCCGTGGAGCGCGAGGCGCGCGGGCCCATAGTGACGCGCCGGCGTCGTCAGGTCCACCAGCGCCGCTCCGCCCTCGAAGTCCAGGATGTCCACCCTGCTCCCCCCTGCCGCGTGGATCATCAGCGCGCCCTGTTCCCGGCACGCGCGCTCGATCACCGACACCGCGTCGGGCTTCGTCTCCCCAACCACCACGCGCATCCCGCGCTTGATCACCCCGGCCTTTTCGCCGGCGATGGCGGCGATCGTGTGCCCCAGGAACCGCTCGTGGTCGAAGTCGATGGTCGTGATCGCCGCGGCAACCGGGGTGGCGACGTTGGTGGCGTCGAACCTGCCGCCCAGTCCCACCTCGAGCACGACGAAGCCGACGCGCGCACGCCGGAACAGCTCGAAGCCGATCGCCGTGGTCACCTCGAAGAACGTCGGCTCGGTCTCCAGGCGTCGCTGTTCCCGAAGACGGGCGACCGCCTGCTGCACGGTGGCCGCCGCCTCGATCAACTCGGCCGTCGCGACCGGCGTGCCGTCGATGGCGAAGCGCTCCTCGATGCGAACCAGGTGGGGCGAGGTGTACAGACCCGTTCGCAGGCCGGCCGCCCGCAATCCGGCTTCGACCATCGCCGCCACGGAGCCTTTGCCGTTGGTGCCCGCGATGATGACGGACGGCCACGAGTTCTGCGGGTCACCGAGTCCCGCGCAGATCGTGCGGACGTTCTCGAGGCCGAACTTGATGCCCAGCTTCTCGAGGCTGAAGAGGTAGGTCAGTGGGTCCACGGAACGTCGACCCAGGTCACGCCTTCTCGCCGGCGATTTCGACTCCCGGGTCTGTCGGATCCGGGGGGGCGGCCTGGGCGCCGGTCGACTTCGCGCCCATGAATCTCAGGGCCCGGGCGATCGTCGCCTTCAGTTCGCGCCGGTCCACCACCATGTCGATCATGCCATGCTCGAGCAGGAACTCGCTCCGCTGGAATCCGTCCGGGAGCTTCTGCCGAATGGTCTGCTCGATGACGCGAGGACCGGCAAATCCGACGAGGGCTTTCGGTTCGGCGATGTTCAGGTCGCCCAGCATGGCGAAGCTGGCGGTGACGCCCCCCGTCGTGGGATCGGTCAGCACCGAGATGAACGGCAGCCCCGCGCGGTCGAGCCGGGCCAGCGCCGCCGATGTTTTGGCCATCTGCATCAGCGAGAGCGCCCCCTCCATCATCCGGGCGCCGCCCGAGCACGAGACGATGATGACGGGGGTCCGGCGAGCGACGGCGCGCTCGATGGCGCGAGTCACTTTCTCGCCGACCACCACCCCCATGCTGCCGCCGATGAAGGTGTACTCCATCGCCGCAATCTCCGTCTCGATTCCCTCGAGAAAACCGGTCGCCGTGACGACGGCGTCCTTCATTCCGGTCGCCGCGATGCTCGCCTGCAGCCGGCTCTTGTAGGGTTTCGTGTCGGTGAATTCGAGCGGGTCCGTCGAGACGAGATCGGCGTCATGGATCGCGTAGTCGCCGTCGAACAGCATCGCGAGCCGCTCGGTCGCCGTCATCTTGAAGTGGTGCGCGCACCGGGGGCAGACGCCGACGTTGGCCGACAGGTCCTTGTTGTAGATCAACTGGGTGCAGTCGGGGCACTTGAGGTACAGCCCCTCCGGCACGCGGCTGACCTTGTCGGTCGGCGCCATCGGCTTGCGCGTCTTGGTGAACCAGGCCATTGAGGGAGCTTATCAGAATGACTCCTGTTGGTGTAGACTCAGCCCCGCCTTGGACTTTCGCTATGTCGCCCTCGAGGGGCCGCCCGGAGTCGGCAAGACGGCGCTGGCCGAACGCCTGGCCGCTCACGTCGATGCGACGACCGTCCTGGAGGAAACGGACAACCCGTTCCTGGGGGACTTCTACGCCGATCGTCCCGGCGCCGGCCTTCAGGCGCAGCTCTTCTTCCTTCTCAACCGCCACCGGCAACAGGAGGCACTGCGCCAGGCGGACCTGTTCAGCCAGGCCACGGTGTGCGACTACCTGTTCGAGAAGGACCGGATCTACGCGTACCTGAACCTCGACGACAACGAGTTGTTCATCTACCAGCGGCTCTACGAGCTGCTGGCCCGCGACGTGGCGCTGCCTGACCTCGTGGTCTATCTCCAGGCCCCTTCCGAGATCCTGATCAAACGGCTGCGGGTGCGCGACCCAGAGCAGGAGCCTTACAGCCCCAACCCGGCCTACGTGCAGAAGCTCAACGAGGCCTACCAGCACTTTTTCTTCCACTACGCGGCGACCCCGCTGCTCGTCGTCGAAACCTCGCAGTTCGACCTGGCCGGAAGCGACGAAGCCCTCGACGACCTGCTGCGGCAGATCCGCGGCATGGGCCGAGGCACGCGGTACTACGTGCCGAGAACCAAAGGGTAGGGAAGGAGCCGTTCGTGAGAATCGACGCCATGACCAGGCTTGTGTTGCCCTCTCGCTTCCCGGCCGCGCTGGCCGTTCTTGTCGTGCTTCCCGTGTGGGGGCTCGTCGCCGGCTGCGCCAGCGTGCCATCGGCACCCTCCGCGCCAGTGGTCACGTACGAGCAGAAACTGGGCTGGATCCTCCGCCTCGAGGACCAGCGCGTGCTCCACGACCCGGTCGCGCCCTCGCTGGTGTCCGTGCCCGCCGCGGGCGGTCGCGTGGCGGTGGTCGCCTCGCCGCCCGCCGCCGACCTCGTCCAGTTGCTGGCAGACCCCGACGGGCGCATCCGGCGCCGTGCCGCGATCGCCATCGGCCGCGTCGGGCTGAGGTCGGGCGCGAAGCCGCTTGCGGCGGCCCTGGCTGGTGATGAGGAACCCGAGGTCAGGCAGGTGGCGGCCTTCTCGCTCGGCCTGCTCCGGGACCCGTCCGCCATCGATGCGCTCCGTGCAGGTCTTCGCGATAGCTCTCCGCTCGTGCAGGGCCGCGCAGCCGAAGCCCTGAGCGTGCTGGGCGACACGGCCAGCGCCCCGGCGATCGGGGAGATGGTCTCCGCGCACGTGAAGGCCGGCGCGGTCGCGGGCCTCGCACCCGACGACATGGCAGACACGCATCCGCCGGCGGTCGACGCGTTCCGTCTCGGCGTCCTGGCGCTCGGACGCCTGAAGGCGTATGACGCGCTCGCCAGGGCCGTGCTCGGTCCGTCCGGCGCTCCGCTCGTGACGTGGTGGCCGGTCGCCGCAGCGTTGCAGCGAACCGAAGACCGGCGGGCGCTCGGCGCCTTGCTGGCGCTCGCGCGCGGCGCGAGCAGCGTCGGCCGGGCGTTCGCGGCGCGCGGCCTCGGCGTGCTGAAGGACGCGGCCGCGATCGACACGCTGACCTCGCTGGCCAGGGACTGGCCGCTGGATACGAAGGCGGCCATCTCGGCCGTCAAGGCGATGGGGCTGATCGGCGACCGCCGGGCGGGCGGCCCGCTGCTGACGCTGCTGCAGGCGAAGGGACTCGACCCGCTCCTGCACCTCGAGGTGATTGCCGCGCTGGGCGCGACGCGCTCAACGGGTGCGCTCGATCCGCTGATGGACCTGGTCTCGCACGCCTCTCCCGCGGTCCGGGCGGCCGCGTTCCGAAGCCTGCGCGAGATCGATCCGCCGAGCTTCCTGCTCGTGCTGTCCGGCCTCGACGCGGACCGGCACTGGAGCGTCCGGGCCGCGATTGCTTCGATCCTGGGGACGTGCGATCGCGACACGGCGCTTCCACGCCTCTCGGCGATGTTGAAGGACCAGGACCTGCGGGTGATTCCCGCCGTGCTCGCCGCGCTCGTGAAGATCAAGGCGCCGAAGATCGAGGGGACGCTGCTCGAGTGGCTCAAGCACGACGACGTGGTGGTGCGCGCGGCCGCGGCGTCCGGCCTCGGTGAGGTGAAGCCGGCCGGCGGTGACCGCGCGCTCGTCGAGGCGTTCCACGCGGCGGCGCGCGACGAGGCGTACGGCGCGCGCACGGCGTCGCTCGACGCGCTGCTGAAGTACGGTCCAGAGGTAGCGAGAGCCGCGCTTCGCGAGGCGCTCGCCGACAAGGATTGGGCGGTGCGCGTGCACGCGGCCGCGCGGCTCGAGCGGATCGAATCGACCACCGACACGGCCGCGGCCATCCGGCCCGCGCCGACCAACCGTCCGCCGTCCTTCTACGAATCGCCGGACCTCGTGTCGCCCACCGTCTCGCCCCACGTCTACATCGACACGGAGCGCGGGACGATTGAGATCGAGATGGCGGTGATCGACGCGCCGCTCACCTGCCTGAACTTCATGGCGCTCGCGCGCAAGGGCTTCTTCGCGGGAAGCGAGTGGCACCGCGTCGTGCCGAACTTCGTGGCGCAGGATGGCGACCCGAGAGGCGACGGCGAGGGCGGCCCTGGCTACACGATTCGCGACGAGATCAACCAACGCCCCTACCTGCGCGGAACGATGGGGATGGCGCTCGAATGGGCGGACGCGGGCGGCAGCCAGTTCTTCCTGACGCACGCACCGCAGCCGCACCTCGATGGGCGATACACGGTGTTCGGTCAGGTCGTGGCGGGCCTCGACGTGCTCGATCGGATTCAGCCGTGGGACCGGATCACGCGCGTACGCGTGTGGGACGGGAAGAGCATGTCGGGACGATAGGGGAAGAAGGATTCAGGATTCAGACGTACAAGAAAAAAGGGGGCGACGCTCGCCCCCTCTACTTGCGGCAGTCGAACCTACCGCTTCTTGCCGGCCTTCTTGGCGGGCTTCTTCGCAACTTTCTTTGCCATGTCCTTATCCCCCCCTTCATCGGTGATGTGCGCGTGAGTGTGCGTCCCGGTGAACGCCGCTGTTCGCGAGTGCAGGCGCCCTGGGTCGCTCTCCGCTTCGTGGCTCGATCCCGCAGGCGCGGAACCAAGGCATCTCGGAATCGGGAGGTGCCGGCGACTGGTGCTCTTCGCCGTTTGTCCTCCCAGCGACTTGCCGTTCAGTTATCAAAACGTCGCCGAGGGATCACAAGGCGTGGGCTAAGCCCGCCTCGCTCATACTGCATGTAGATTATGGTTGAGAAAAACCCTATGTCAAGCAGAAAGTGACATCAGGCGTCGGCTTTTCGTCGCCGAATGCGCATCGTGGGCGCGATCACCACGCGCCGAACGCGAGCGCGCACACGTGGCGAGCGCTGGCAAACGCCGATGCGACGCGGGTTCGATGTGTCAGGGCCTGCCTCCACGATCACGACGGATCACGCGACGATCACGACGGAGCACACAACGCACGCGGAGGACGACACGCGCCGTCACGCGCGCCCCGCGTGACCTCACATCGCGGCGCAGGCGCGTCTTTGTGGCCTTTGTGACCGTGGTGGGTGTCGATCGTGTCGTGGAGCAACGGCCCGCGTGAATCGCGGACGGCGGGCCGGTCAGCGTGAGGACTGCGGAGCGTGCAGGCGATCGAGCGCCTCCGTGGCGGCGCGCCAGGTGCTAGCTTCGGCGCCTCGCACGCGTGCCGCGCGCCTGTACATCTCGATCGCACGGGCAGGGTGCCCGCGGAGACGCGGCCTAGCGGCAGCGCCGGGAGGACGGAGACGACGACGCACAGGACAAAGGTCCGGTGCCAGAGGCGGATCACGGATAGCTCGTGCGGAGGCTCTGTTTCCTGGCATGCCGCTCGAACGCGAGCTCCACCAGGCGGTCCAGCACCGCCGCGAAGGTGAGCCCGCTCGCTTCCCACAATTTCGGGAACATGCTGATCGTCGTAAAGCCGGGAATCGTGTTGATCTCGCTCACGTACAGGCCGCCGGTTTCGCGCGACAGCAGGAAGTCCACGCGCGCAAACCCTGCGGCATCCACCGCCAGGAAGGCTTCCACCGCCAGGCGCTGCACCTCGGTCGTCACCGCCTCGTCCAGCGGCGCGGGGATCAGCGAGGTTGATTCTTCGATGTACTTCGCCTCGTAATCGTAGAACTCGCGCGACGGCACGATCTCGCCAGGCACCGACGCCTCGGGCCGATCGTTCCCCAGCACCGAACACTCGATCTCGCGCGCGGCCGGCACGGCCGCCTCGACGACGATTTTCCGGTCGAACTCCGCCGCGAACGTGATGGCCGACCCGAGGTCGGCGACCGTCTTCACCTTCGAGATCCCGACGCTCGACCCGAGATTCGCGGGCTTCACGAACAGCGGGAAGCCCAGGCGCCCGCCGATCGTCGCGGCCACCGCCTGCGGCGCCGCTTCCCACTCGCTCCGCAACACCACGACGTGCGGCACCAAGGGCAGGCCGCGGCCGGCGAAGGCCACCTTCATCATCGCCTTGTCCATGGCAACCGCGGAGGCCAGGACACCGGCGCCGATATACGGCACGCTGCCCAGTTCCAGCAACCCCTGCACGGTGCCGTCTTCTCCAAATGGCCCGTGCAACACCGGGAAGATCAGGTCGAGCGCCAGCCCCGCGACGTAGGCGTTCTCGCGCCCCGGCGTTTCCCCGGTCGCCCGTTCCACCGTCAGCAGGGTCTCTTCGCCCGGGTGCGGCACGAGATACGTCTCGCGTCCCGCGCGCCCGACCCGCCCCGACTCCTGGCGCGCCTTGGCGATCACTTCGGCCGCCACGACGACCGTCGGCGGCCGATCGGAAATCGTCCACCGACCATCCCGTTCGATGCGAATGGGTACCGGGTCGAACCGCTGCCGATCGAGGTTCGCGATGACCGCTGCCGCCGACGCCAGCGAGACCTCGTGCTCGCTCGATCGTCCGCCGTAGATCACGCCGATACGCAGTTTTCTCACGTGGTAGACGCCCCCGGGATTGTCACAACAGGCGGGATGCCCGTGCGCTGACCAGGCCGGATGTCATGCGGGCAGGCAACACGTCGCCAGACCCGTCATACTATACCGCAATGGCCGCGACTTTCGGATTCCGCGTGACCGCCACGGATGGGGCGGCGCGCCGGGGTGAAATGACGACGGCGCACGGCACCGTCCAGACCCCAGCCTTCATGCCCGTCGGGACGCAGGGGACCGTCAAGGCCGTCCTTCCCCGCGACCTGGTGGACCTCGGCACCGAGATCATCCTCTCGAACACCTATCACCTGTATCTCCGCCCCGGCGACCGCCTGGTGGCCCGGCACGGGGGGCTGCACCGGTTCATCGGGTGGGAACGGCCAATCCTCACCGACAGCGGCGGATATCAGGCGTTTTCGCTCAGCGCGCGGCGCACCATCGACGAGCGGGGCATCTGTTTCAGGTCGCACCTGGACGGTAGCGAACACCTCCTGACGCCCGAGAAGGCCACCGACATCCAGGCGAACCTGGGGTCGGACATCGCCATGGCCCTCGACGAGTGCCTCGCCTATCCGGCCACCCGCGACGAGGCCGCGGCGTCGATGGAGCGGACCCTGCGCTGGGAAAAGAGGTGTCGGGAGCAATTCGCCCGGCTGGGCGACCAACCGGGCGCCCTTGCCACCGCCCCCACCATCTCCAACCCCGGCCAGGCCCAGTTCGGAATCGTCCAGGGTGGCACACATATGGATATACGTGTGGCGAGCGCCCAGGCGACGGTCGGTCTCGGTTTCGAGGCCTACGCGATTGGCGGCCTCAGTGTAGGGGAATCGCCCGAAACGATGTATGAGGTGGTCGGCGCGACGGCGCCTCACCTTCCGGCGGACCGCCCCCGGTATTTGATGGGAACCGGCACCCCGGTGGACCTCGTCGAGTCGGTCGCCCGGGGGATCGACCTGTTCGACTGCGTGATGCCCACCCGGAACGCCCGGAACGGGCAGCTCTTCACCAGCGAGGGGCGCCTGAACATCAAGAACGCCCGCCACGCGGACGATCCGGCGCCCCCGGATCCCCGGTGCGTTTGCTATACTTGCCAGCACTTCTCGAGGGCGTACCTGCGTCACCTGTTCATGGCCGGCGAAATCACTGCCGCCACCCTTAACACGTTGCACAACCTCAACTTTTACCTTGACAGCATGAGGCGGATCAGAGAGGCTATTGCGTTTGGCTCGTTCGATCAACTGAGACAGGAATATCGTCGGATCTTTGCCCGCCGGTCGGTCGACTCATGACATCATTGCTTCACATCGCCCTTCCGGTTGTGGCCATGGCCGCACCGGGCGACTCCAACGTCAGCCCATGGGTGCAGTTCCTGCCCTTCGCGCTGGCGCTGGCCATCGTCTATTTCGTGCTTCTGCTGCCGATGAAACGCAAGCAGAAGAAGGTTCAGCAGTTCCTCGAGGCGCTGAAAGTCGGGGACCGCATCGTCACCAGCGGCGGGATCCACGGCACCATCGTGAAGATCGCCGACCGGTCGGTGAAAGTGCAGATCGCTGACAAGGTGAACATCGAGATTTCCAAGGCCGCGATCGCGGGTCTCCAGGGCCAGGAGCCGGTCGTGCCCGACAATTCCCAAGCATGAACAACCTTCGCTGGCGCATCCTCCTCATCGTCGTCATCATCGGCGCATGCCTCTGGGCGATTATCCCGCCCGACCAGAAGATCCGGCTGGGGCTCGACCTGAAAGGCGGCGTGCACCTTGTCCTGCGCGTCAATACCGACGATGCGCTGAAGCTCGAGACGGAGACCACCGCCGAGCGTCTACGCGAGGATCTCGAGAAGGCTGGCGTGACGGGCGCGACCGTCAGGACGCTGGGGCCGAGGGCGTTCGAGGTGATCGGCGTGCAGCCGGTCCAGGACGCGCTCCTGCGGTCGTCCGCGGCGGGCGTCGAGGCCAGCTTCAACCGGGAGAGCGGGGCCTCGGGCGCCTACCGGTTCGTGATGAAGCCCAACGTGGCGATCGACCTCGCCCGCGCCGCGGTCGACCAGGCGCAGCAGACGATCGAGCGTCGCGTGAACGACCTGGGCGTCGCCGAGGCATTGATCGCCCGGCAGGGCACCAACGACGACCAGTTGCTCGTCCAGTTGCCCGGCGTCACCGATGTGGCGCGCGCCAAAGGCGTCATCCAGTCCATGGCGCTCCTCGAGCTGAAGCTGGTGGAGCAGGGGTCGGCGCCCTCGCGCGAGGCGCTTCTGCAGGCGACCGGCGGCCAGGAGCCCGCGGGAACCGAGGTGCTGCCCGGGATCGAGGGCCGCGTCGCGGCCGGCGAGCGGCCGCAGACCGTGTATTTCCTGGTCCGCAAGGTGCCGGTGATTACGGGCCGCGACCTGCGCACCGCGAGGCAGGGCCCCGACAGCTTCAACCAGCCGGCCGTGCACTTCTCGGTCAAGTCAGACGGCGCCATCAAGTTGGGCAAGGCCACCGGCGAGAACATCAACCGGCGGCTGGCGATCGTCCTCGACCGGTCGGTGGTCTCGGCGCCGAACATCGAGGGCCGGATCACCGACGAGGGACAGATCTCCGGCAGCTTCACGATGCAGGAAGCGGAAGACCTCGCGCTCAAGCTGCGGTCGGGCGCGCTGCCCGCCACGCTGACCTACCTGCAGCAGCAGACGATCGGCCCGACGCTCGGCGCCGACTCGATCCGCTCCGGGCTGATCGCGTCGCTCGCCAGTCTCATGCTGGTCGCCCTGTTCATGCTGTTCTACTACAGGCTGTCCGGCATCAACTCGGTCGTCGCCCTAGTGTTCAACCTGGTCATCCTGCTCGGCGCGATGTCATACATCGGCGCGACGATGACGCTGCCTGGCATCGCCGGCTTCGTGCTCACGATGGGCGTCGGCGTCGACTCGAACGTGCTGATCTTCGAGCGGATCAAGGAGGAACTGGCGGCGCAGCGCGGGGCGCGCGCGTCGATCAACGCGGGGTTCAGCCGCGTGTTCCTCACGCTGGTCGACACGCACATGACCGCGCTGATCTCTGCCGCGTTTCTGTTCCAGTTCGGCACCGGCCCGATCCGGGGCTTCGCCACCACGTTGACCTTCGGGTTGATCTCGAACCTGTTCACCGCCACGTTCGTGTCGAAGACGCTCTTCGAGATCGTGCTGTCGCGGCGGCCGGCGCAGGCCCTGAGCATCTAGTCGGTTTTTCAAAGCCATGCACATTCTCAAGAACCCGAACTTCAATTTCATCAAGTACCGGTGGCATGCCCTGGTGCTGTCGTGGGTGATCATCCTCGCCGGCGCCGGCGTGGTGATGACGAAGGGCCTGTCGCTCGGCGTCGAGTTCTCCGGCGGGACGATCGTCATCCTGCGGTTCGATGCCGTGCCCGGCATCGACCAGGTTCGCTCGGCGCTCGACAAGACGTTCCCCGGCGGCGGCCAGGGCGTCGTCGTGCAGCGCTACGGTGACGTCAGCCAGCGCGAGATCATGGTGCGCGTCCCGCACGTCGGGAAGGAGTCGGGCACCGAGCTGGTGAGCGCGGCCGACGACGTGACGAAGGCGATCGCGGCGGCCAACCTCGGGAAGTTCACCGTGGAAGGCACGGAGATCGTCGGCCCGGTGGTCGGCCAGGACCTGCGGACCAAGGGGTTGCTCGCGACGGTGCTGTCACTCGGCGGCATCCTGCTCTACATCACGTTCCGCTTCCAGCTCAGTTTCGCCGTCGGCGCGGTCATCGCCACCTTGCACGACCTGCTGATTACGATGGCGTTCCTGTCGTTCTTCCGGTACGACTTGTCGCTGAACGTCATCGCCGCGGTGCTGACGCTCACCGGCTACTCGATGAACGACACGATCGTCATTTTCGACCGGGTGCGCGAGAACCTGCGCGGCATGCGGCGCGACAACCTGAACGACGTGGTGAACGTGTCGGTCAACCAGACGCTGAACCGGACGATCATCACCGGCGGCACCACGCTGCTGTCGGTTGTCGCCCTGTTCTTCTTCGGCGGCGAAGTGCTGCGCGGCTTCGCGTTCGTGATGATCGTCGGCGTGCTGACTGGCACCTATTCGAGCATCTTCATCGCGGCGGCCATCGTCACGTTCTGGCGGCACGGCAAGGGCGGGGCGCGCATCGTGGCCTCGGCCCCGACGACGGCGCCCTCGGCCAGGACGGCAGCCACCGCGCGGCAGCGCAAGAGCTCGCGCGACGGCGCCCGCGCGTCGTAGGGTCCGTCCCCCCGATGACGCTCGTCTACGCGGTCCTGCTTGGTGTCATTCAAGGGCTGACCGAGTTCCTCCCGGTCTCGAGCTCAGCCCACCTCATTCTCGCCCGCGCGTTTTTCGGCTGGGACCCGGAGCAGTTCGGCATGGCGTTCGACGTGGCCTGCCACGTTGGGACGCTGATCGCCGTGCTGGTCTATTTCCGGCCGGAAGTCCTCGCGATGATCCGGGCGGTTCCGCGGCTGGGCACGCTGCTCGGCGACCGGCCCGATCCCGCGGCGTGGATGATCCTGCTGCTCGGGGTCGGCACCATTCCCGCCGTCATCGTGGGCGTGATCTTCGGCAAGGCGATCGAAGGGCAGCTTCGGCGGCCCGAGGTGGCGACCGTGACGCTGGCCGTGGTGGCCCTGGCGTTCTTCG
>JADGOB010000092.1 GCA_017883185.1 Acidobacteriota bacterium | reverse complement strand
GTCGCCCCCGACCTCACCACCGTGGCCAAGCCCTACCCATCCGGCGTCGTGATTCTCGAACTGGCCATCAACGAGAAGGGCGTGGTGGTGTCCTCGTGCCTGCTGCGGGGCATTCGGGATGACTTCGACAAGGTGGCACAGCTTGCCCCGCGACAATGGCGCTTCAACCCCTACCGCCCCAAGGGCAAGCCCGTTGGCGTCGTGATGACCGTGACCGTGACGACGCCAGATATGAAACAAGATGGGCGATAGGGGGATGGATGCGCGGAGCTGAGCCCGACCTGGCGTTGCCGCAGTCCTGTCTTTACTGCACCATCTTCCGCAGCTCCTGCACGAAGCCCTTGGCGTCACGACCCAGAGCCACCTTGAAATACCGCCCAACCGGGTGGATGCTGCCGTTCACGATGCGGAACGTCGTGGCGGGTCCGTAGAGGTGCGAATACGCGCCCAGCTCCGGCACCCACTTGAGAAACACCACGAACATCTCGCCCACCCCAGGGCGAGGGAAGTCATCCTCGAACGTCTGACGCCCGCCCAGCCTCAGAACTCCGTTAACCGCAATTGAGCGACCCGCCAAGTCGTTGTCCCCATGTCTGATCCGGCAAGTCGCGTGTAACATTATTTAGTTGAATGTTAAACAGCTCTGGATTACAGTGTGGGGCATGACACAGCCGGCGCTGGCCCGCGTGGATGTCTCGTTTGTCGTGCCCCCGTTGCTGGACGTGACGCACGTGGCCGACGACGAGATTGTGCACATCGGCGCGACGCCGATCGCGCAGTACCCGACCGCGGATATCACGATGCGCCGCCATGTGATGGTGCAGTTGGCGGAGGCCGGCGGCCTTACCGGGGTGCACATCGCTGAGCGTTTCCAGGTGACGCCGGTATATCTGAGTCTGCTGCGCGGGCGGATGCGGACGCAAGGCTCGGCGGGCTTGGCCGCGCAACGACGGGGTCCGAAAGGATCGATGAAAGTCACCGGCGCGCTCGCCAAGCGCGTCCGGGCGCTGCGACAGACCGGCTTGTCCTACCGCGCCATTGCGACGGCCGTCGGGCAGGTGTCGCATCAGACCGTGCGTCGGATACTGGATGCCGAGCCGTCGCAGATACCGTTGCCCGTCGAGCTGGCGTCGGCCTCGGCCGGCGCCGAGGATCCGTCCGCCCCAACGCCGACGCCGGTTGAGACGCGTGCGGGGGCGATCGAGCCGACGCCGGCCGTGGCAGGCCCGAGCCGCTACGCGGGCGCGATGTTGCTGCACGTGGCCCTCACGCAATTGCGCGTGTGGCAGGTGTTTGCCGAGCGGGGCGCCCAGGTCGGGCGCTCCGCGCTCAGTGTCGCGCAGGTCATCGGGATGGTGGCGTGGGGGTTTGCGTTGCGCTTGGGATCGATCGAAGGCTTCAAGACCGCCCTCGCCCGCGACTTCGGTGTGCTCCTGGGCCTGCCCGCCGCCCCGTGTGTGCAAACCCTGCGGACGCGCCTGGGTGCGCTGGCGGAAAGCGTGGCCCCGGACGCCATCTTGCGCGCGCTGTTGGCGGCCTGTGTGCGCCTCGAGCCCGTGTGGGAAGGCGCCTACTACGTCGATGGCCACTTCTCGCCCTACGCCGGGCAGGCGCCGGTGGCCAAAGGGTGGAATGCGAAGCGCCGTCTGGCCGAGCCGGGCCATACCGATGTCTACGTGCATGATGCGACCGGCCGCGCCCTCTATTTCCTCAACCGCCCGCTCAACGACTCGCTGGTGAAGGTCCTGCCGGATCTCGTCCGCGAGATTCGCGCGGTCGCGCCCGACCAGCGCGTGATCCTCGTCTTCGATCGCGGCGGCTACAGTGGCGCGGGCTTTCGCGCGTTGACCGACGCGGGCATCGGCTTCCTCACGTATCTGAAAGGCCGCAAGGCGCGACGCCGGTTTCCGTCGGATCGGTTCGGCCAGCGGTGGTGGGCCCTCGACGATCCGGCGGGCATCGGGAAACGACAACGTCATGTCTATCGGGTGTACGAGCGGGGAACCCGGATTCGCGGAGCCGGGCTGGTGCGCACGGTGGTGGTCGAGGATGACGAGGGCCAGATCCCCGTGCTGACCAATTGCGCGGACCTGCCGGCGGCGAAGGCCGTCCATCTGCTCCGCCTCCGGTGGCGCCAAGAGAACAGCTTCAAGTACTTGTCGACGCATTTCGGCATCGAACAGATCATTCAGTACGGCGTGACCACCACGACGGACCGACGCCTGGTCGACAACCCGACGCGGGCACGCGTGCAGACCCAACTGGACGAGGCGCGCGCGGCGCGGGTCTTCGGCGAAGCGGATGTGGGCCAAGCGGTGATGGCCGGCGCTTCGGCTCGCACGGCCGCGCCGACCGCGACCCGCCGCGCCGCTCGCGTGATCGAGGCCCGCATCGCCCGGTTGGAGCACCGCCTCACCCAGACGCCGACCAAGGTACCGGTCACCAGTCTGCCGCAGCGCCCTCGGAAGCGCGCGACGCTCAAGAGCGACCGCCACGACCTCGTCACGGCGATCAAGTTGGCGACGTACAACGCTGAACGGTTGCTCGCGCGGCGTTTCTTCAGGCACTATCAGGACCCGCGCGATTGGCTGACGATCTTCCGGTCCCTGCTGCAGTTGCCAGGCGTCCTGCGGCAGGAGGCCGACGGGACGATCGCCGTCCTGCTCCAAGCGCCTGATCAGCCGCGCATTCATCGCGCGCTCGTCGCGTTCTTGGCGGACATCAACGACGGGCATCCGCGCATGTTCGGCACTGGGCCGGCGCTGCGATTCGAGGTCCAGGACGAGCCACCTCGATTAAACTGACGATCACCATCATTCACGGAGTTCTGAGTCTCTTATGCGCAAAGTCTCTGACGTCGAGGAAAACAGAACCTGGATCGGCGAATGCGTGAAGCGGCCGGTCACGGATCTCGATCCAGACACTGACCTCGTGGGTATTGCGCATAAGGACCGCGCCTTCCTGGACGAGGTTCTCGCCGGGTGGCGCCGGCACCTCGTCGTCCTGGCCGACGCGGAGCTTGCGCCGACCACCTACAAGTCGCGCTGGGGCGAGGCCTAAAACATCGAGCAGATGCTGGAGCACGCCGTCGTGCACCCGATGCGGCACCGGATTCAATTGGAGCGCCTGATGGCGCAGCAGGCCCACCCGCGCAGTCAGTAACAACAGTGCGCGCGACACTCTGTTCCCGCGGTGACTGATGCCATGAACAGCCCCCCCGAGTCCTCGGCGCCCATCGCCGAGTTCACGCTCAAGGCCGTTGTCACCGGCGTCGTGCTCGGCCTCGTGTTCGGCGCGGCCAACGCCTACCTGGGCCTGCGCGTCGGGATGACCGTCTCGGCATCGATCCCGGCGGCGGTGATGACGATAGCCGTCTTCAGGGTGCTTCGCCTCAAGGGCACGATTCTCGAGGCAAATCTCTCCCAGACCATCGGTTCGGCGTCGACGGCGCTCGCCACGGGAGGCATTTATACGCTGCCCGCCTTGTTCCTGTGGGGACTCATCCCGCCGTATCTCGAGGTGGTGGCACTCTGCTTCCTCGGCGGGGTCCTGGGTCTCTCGGCCATGATCCCGCTGCGGCGCCTGCTCATCGTGCAATCGGCGGACGAGCTTCCCTACCCTGAGGGCACCGCCTGCGCCGAGGTCCTGCGCGCGACGGCCACCGACAGCGGTGGCAGCGCGTGGATCTTCCGCGGCATGGCGGTCGGAGCGGCAATCAAGCTCCTCGTCTCATGCGCGTACCTGCTGCCGGCGGAGGTGCACGCGTCCCTTCCGTCGGTGCTGCCGAAGGCGGACCTCGCCGTGGCGCTTGCGCCGGCGCTCTTCGGCGTCGGCTACATCCTCGGCTATCGCCAGTCGGCCATCTGCGTGGCGGGCTCGCTGATCTCGGCGCTGGCGCTGACGCCGCTCATCGCGTGGCTCGGCGCCAACCTGACCGCGCCGCTCTATCCGGAAACCGTGCGCCTCGTCTCCCAGATGACCGCGGGCGACATCTGGTCGCGCTACGTGCGCTACATCGGCGCCGGCGCGGTGGCGACGGCGGGCATCGTCACGGTCGGGCGCGGGCTGCCGACGATGGCGGGTGCCCTGGTGGCGGTCTTCAGGGGCCTCGCGGGTCGGCAGGGCCACGCCGAGGCGCCCGCCACTGCAGACGCCAGGCTCGATCGCGATCTTCCTGCGTCGTTCGTCGTCGGCGGCATCGTGTTTGTCGTCGCGGTGGCCGCGCTCGTGCCCGGCGTGTTCGCCGGGAATATGGGGCCGGCCCAGCGGGCGGTCTGCGCGGCGGGCGTCGGCATCTTCGGCGTGCTCTTCGTGACCGTCGCCGCGCGCATCGTCGGCATCGTGGGCGTCACCTCGCAGCCAACGTCGGGCATCGCCCTCGTAACCCTGCTCGGCGTCGCCTCGGTGTTCGCGGCGATGGGCTGGAACGATCCGGGCGCGCGGGCTGCCGTGCTCACTGTCGGCACGATCGTCGCCATCGCCGCCTCGAAGGCCGGCGACATCTCGCAGGACCTCAAGACCGGGTACTTGGTGGGCGCGACGCCGGCGCGCCAGCAGTTCGGCCAGTTGATCGGCGCGTCGTTCGCGTGCTGGGCGGTTGCGGCGACGATCCTCCTGCTTGGGCATGCCTACGGCTTCGGGTCGAAGGAGCTCCCGGCGCCGCAGGCCACTCTGATGAAGACCATCATCGAGGGCGTCCTGGCGGGCGCGTTACCGTGGGGCTTGGTGCTCACGGGCGGCGGACTGACGGTGGGCGCGATGCTCTGCGGGGCGTCGGGCCTGGCCTTCGCGATCGGCGTGTATCTGCCGCTGTCGTCGATGGCCGCGCTGTACGTCGGCGGCTGCGTACGCAGACTCACGGAGCGGCGGACTCCGTCCGAGGCATCGAGCGTGGGCCACACTGGCGTGCTGGCCGCCTCGGGTCTGGTGGCCGGCGAAGGCCTGGTCGGCGTCGTCATCGCGGGCCTGGTGGCATCAGGAGTATTGGCCAAGGATGTGACGCCGCGCCTTGGCGGCCACGCGGGCGACCTCGCGGTGGCGCTGACGATCCTCGCGACGTGTGCGTTTCTCTGGAGTGCCGGGCGAAAACGGTAGGAAGATGCGGGCGAGGCACCCAGGGGCTCGAGGATGAACTCGATCCTCCACCCCGCCTTGCACGAGATCTTTCGGCAAGCCACCCATGGCGAGATGATCACAACCGCCAGTCTCACGACCGCTTCGTCGTCGGGCGCGACGAGCGAGTGACGCAGGCTTGCCGGAAGGACACGCTGCGGCGCAAGGCAGCTCCCGAGGCCCGCCAGACACCTGGCTCCATACCAAATCCTGCATGCGCAGGCACTCCGCGTGGATCGTGCCCGGTACTTCGCCTGCGTCACGCTGCTCGTCGGCGACGGAGGATGAAGAAGAGTGGCAGGCCCGCCAGCAGGAGTGCCACGCCCCAGAACACCGCCTCCGCTCCCGCGCCGAGCAAGGCTCCAATCGAATAGACCGCCCCGAGACACGCCAGGACACCCAGCGCGGTCGGGCCAAGCGGCGAAGGGCTGGCCCGGGTGCGGGTCCGCAGGCGCAGCAGCGCCAGCATGCTCGCCAGGTACGCCACCAGCGTGGCCGTCGTCGCGAGCAGCACGAAGAAGGTGAAGACGCTCACGAGCGATCGGTGCAGGTTCAGCAGGACCAGGATCGTCACGAGTCCGCTGGTTGCCACAAGAGCCACCACCGGCGTGCCTCGCGCGGAGGTCTTTGCGAAGGACTTCGCGAACAGCCCGTCCCGCGCCATGGCCCGGGGCAGTTCGCCCTGCAGCAGGATCCAGCCGTTCAGCGCGCCGAGGGCGCTGACAGCGGCAAACAGGGACACGAGCCGGGCTGCGTGGGGTCCCCACGCGTCCCGCACCAGTTCTGCGAAGGGCACGCTGGATGCGGCAAGACGCGTCGCGGGCACGAGCAGCAGCACGGCGCCGCATGCGGCGGCGCTCAGCACGGAGGTGAACAAGGTGCCCCACACGGTGGCCCGTGGGACGGTTCGCGCCGCGTCCCGGATCTTGTCGGCCGGCACGGTCGCCGATTCCAGGCCCAGCATGGCCCACAGCGTGAGCGTGGCCGCCGCCGCTGTTCCGCCCAGCGTGAAATGGGTATGGGTGGCCCCCGGCCAGGTCATCGATGGCAGACGGAACACCAGCAGCGCGACCGCCGCCAGAATGGGCAACAGCTTGAGGACGGTCGTCACGCCCTGGACCCATCCCGCGGCGCGGACGCCCAGGCAGTTCACCAGTGTCAGCGCCCACACGAACGACAGCGTCGCCATGGCTGTGTGCCCAGGGGTCTCGGTCATCCACGGCACGAATTCACCGACATACCCTACGGCTGCGGTGGCAATGGCGGCATTGCCGACCCACACCGACACCCAGTAACCCCACGCCACGGTGAATCCGGCGAGATCACCAAACGCCTCCCGCGTGTAGGCGTACGGTCCGCCCGCGCCGGGCACGGCGCGGCTCAGCTCACCGAAGGCCACGGCCAACGTGATCGCCCCGCCGGCGGTGAGGATCCAGGCCGGGAGATTGTCCGCGCCGAGTGGAGCCAGGGCGGCCGGGAGCAGGAAGATGCCCGACCCGATCATGTTGCCCACGACCAGCGAGGTGGCCATCCAGAAGCCAAGCGGCGCGGAGCGGTCAAACGGGCGGATCGACGGCGGCACGGCTTACTCGACCCGCTCGAGCGACAGAGCCAGTCCCTGCCCGACACCCACGCACAGGCTCACTACACACAGAAACGCCGAATGCATGCCCGACTCCTCGAATAACCCGGCCGAGCCGGGACCACTACGATTCTTCTTTCCCGACGTCGGAGACTTCTCGCACAAAGGACCAGGCGCTCTCGGTTGACAGCGCAGCGTAGAGGATTTGTAATGGGGGCGCAAGACGAACCCTGACCAAAGCTGAGCACGGAGCGCCCGCGACAGCGACATGCGTGAGGGACCGGGGCCCGCACGGACGGTCGGCGTGTGCACCGGATTTCCGGCGGGGACAAAGGCGGATCATGACGCGAGACACATTGTGCGGAAGAGACCTCGTGAGGGTGACGGGGCGGGCCGTCGTGCTGGCGGCGTGCGTGTCCAGCCTCACGGCGTGTGGACCGATCACACGGGGCAACTGGGGTACCGTGGTCGCTCCGGTCTACGGATCGGCACAGCCTGATCGTGCGGGCGCAGAGCGGTTCACCGGCCCGAAGCAATTCGGCGACAACTACTACCACGGCGTCCTGCCGAACGGGCGCATCGTCCGGCCCGCAGGACAAAGCGTGCAGATCGGCATGAATCCGCTCGGGGCGCGCCTCTCTCCGGACGGGAAATTCCTCATCACCACCAACAATGATGACGACGATGCCAGCCTGGGGTCTCAGCGGAGCGAGACGAACGTCGGCGGCTACTCGCTCTCGGTCATCGACGTCCGGACGATGACCGTCGTGTCGCAGATCAGCTCGGCTGGAAGGTTCTTCATTGGTTTGCAGATCACCGGCAGCGGGCCATACACCGTCTGGGCCTCGGGCGGCGGCGACAACAGCATCAAAAGGTTCACCGTCTCCGCCAGCGGCGTGATCAGCCCGACCGACAGCGTGACCATTCGCCCGATCACTCCGTCGCAGTCGGGCTACGTGTCGCACTACCGGCCGGGCAAGGCGTTCAGCACCCAGGATGCCGCCGGGAACAGGCCGCCGGCGCCGAGCGGCTTCGACCGCGCGGCAGGGGCAGCCATCACCTTTCCGGCCGGATCCGCGCTCGGCCCAGACGGGAAGTTCCTGTACGTTGCCTGCAACGGCGACAACAGCCTCGCTGTCATCGATACGGCGACGTTTGCCGTCGTCAGACAGGTCCCGGTCGGGTACTTCCCCTACGATGTGACCGTCAGCCCGGACGGCCGATGGGTCTTCGTGTCCAACTGGGGAGTCACCGAGTACACGTTCGCGAAGCCCACGTATAACACCGACGGCACGCTGACCGCGGTCGCCCCGGCTGGAGTCAACGAGCCGGCTGGATACTACGTGCCGAAGACCGACAGCGGCGGATCGACTCCCAAGACGTCTTCCGTGTCAGTCGTGGCCGTGCCGGGCGGCGATGGCGCCCGGGCGTCCCTGGTCGAGTCGGTCTACATGGGAGAACCGCTCGACGAGCTCTATCAGGTCGGCGATACGCATCCTTGCGCCACGGCGCTCCTCACCAGCGGGGAAAAGCAGTACGTCTATGTCACCAAGGCCAACAGCGATCGGATCGGCATCATTTGCGTGAAGAAGGGATTCGGCTCGAAGGCGGGACAGATCGTCACGCAGGTGAAGAAGGACCTGGACCTCTCGCCGGTGAAGGTCGGCGGCGTGAAGCCACTGGTTCATGGCGCCTACCCGAACGCCATCATCGTCTCCAGGGACCACACGCGCGCCTACGTGGCCGAGGCCGGCCTCAACTCCGTGGCGGTGCTCGACACCAGGAACCCGGAAAAGCCCTCGCTGCTCGGAAGAATCCCGACCGGCTGGTATCCCACGGCGCTGGAGCTGAGCGCCGACGGGAAGATGCTCTACATCCTGAACGCGAAGGGGGTTGGCGAAGACATTGGTCCGGCTGGGACGACCGCGCCGCCCTCGAAGGTCTCGACGCGCGCGGGAGGCCTCAGCAACATCGACAGCAACTATATCTTCGGCAGCGCCCAGAAAGTGGATCTGACGGCCACGGCCTTCGACACCCGTGCCGTTCTGGCGAACAATTTCGCCGTGGCGCCGAAGGTGGACGACCGCGTCGTGCCCGCGGGCGGGCTCCAGGGTTCACGGAAGATCACGCACGTCTTCTTCATCCTGCACGAGAACAAGACGTTCGACTCGATGCTCGGGAACCAGAGCCAGCTCGGACCGTTTGCCAGCCTGACTTACCGGGACGCCAGCGGCGCGCCGTTCACCGACGCGCAGTACACGATCGTCTCGAAGAACCTGCAGCTGCTGGCCAGCAAGTTCGCGGTCGGCGTCAACTACTACAGCGACGCCGAGGAGAGCGACGCGGGTCACCAGTTCTCGGCGTCCGGGACCGCGAGCGACTTCTCGGAAAAGACGCTGGAGGTCAAGGGCGGGCGCGGGCTGCTGGTGAACAAGAACATGGACCCCGAGGATTATCCGGAATCCGGGTACATCTTCAACAACGCCGCGCGGCACGGCGTCTCGTTCAAGGACTACGGGGCGCTCATCCGCATCCTGGGCACCGACACCGGGGGCAGCGTGCCGACGACGCTGAACGACCCGCCGAGCGGGAAGGCCGGCTACCCGGTGCTTCCCCTCGCCACGCCGCTCGTGAACAAGGGCGACGTGGATTCGCCGGTGCTCGGGCTCGGTCAATCCTATTTTCTGGCGACGCCGATCCTGGCCGTGCTGGGCGGGAACAACGCCAACGGCGAGCCGCGGCTGGACCGCAACTACCCGGGATACAACTTCAACATCTCGGACCAGCGCCGCGCACAGGAGTTCTGCCTGGATTTCGATCGGATGGTCGCCAAGGGGACGCTGCCGAAGTTCTTCTACATCTACCAGCCGAACGACCACACGGGGAGCATCGTAGCGAAGAACGTGACCGACAGGACCGCGCCGATGCAGGTGGCTGACGGCGACGTGGCGCTGGGCATGGTGGTCGACCACATCATGCGAAGTCCCGTGTACTACAACCCGGCCACCGGCGAGGGCAGCGCGATCTTCGTGACCTTCGACGACGCGCAGTCCACGCTGGATCACATCCACCCACACCGGACGCCGCTCCTGGTGGTCAGCCCGTACGCGAAGCCGGGCCCGGCTACGCGCCACTACAGCACCGCGTCGATCGTCAAGACGGAGGAGCTGCTGCTCGGGTTGCCACCCAACAACCTCGGCGACCTCTTTGCCACCGACCTGCGCGACATGTTCCAGCCGGTCTACAACGGAGTGACCGCGGACATGCTGCCGTTCACGCGCAGCTACTCATACGCGGCGTCCGAGGAAGGGCTGAAGATCTGGGACCTGGTGGAGAGGCTGGACACGTCGGGGCCGGACCGCGACAGCCGCCGGCTGGGCACGTTGGCGCGCCTCTCGATGCTTGCCGACTTGCTGCATGCCGAGGCTGTCAGGCAGAATGCGCTGCAAGACAAGGACTACCTCGAGCAGCAGGCGCAGTTGTACGAGACGGCCGTGGCGGTAGCAGGCGCAACGTCCTCTGTGACCTGACTGCCTCACTCTCTTCGCGGTGGCCGCCGCCGTGCTGGTCGCGGCCGCGCCGCGCCCGCGCCTCGAGATCCCCGTGATTGCGGTCAGCGGCGACGACCAACTCGAGAAGGAACTCGTCCGGAACCTGCCGTGGGTCCAGTACGCCACCGGTAGTCGTGGGCCAGCCGACCTCAGGCGGGTGACTGCCGTCTGTTGCCGCCGTTCTGCTTTTGCCATATACTTGCAGGGCTTTATCGACGACAGCAACCCTCCCTAAGCGGAAGTGGCGAAACTGGCAGACGCACCAGCTTGAGGGGCTGGCGCCCGCAAGGGCGTAGGGGTTCGAATCCCCTCTTCCGCACCAGCCTTCGCTCGCTTGCCCCACCGATGGGCGCGAGCTACGGCTTGGCAAGCCATGAAGGCTGTCACGCCGTAGCCCGAAGGGCGAAGGCGGACTTCCAACCCCAATCACTTACAGCCCCCGGTGGGGCCACAGGCTGGTGGGCCGGTGGGACCCGCACCAGCCTGCGGGCGGGCTTACGCCTCCTGATCGCATCCACAGCCCGACGATAGCCTCCGGACATCTCGATGAGCCCTGGCGGCGAACAAGATTTGGCGATCCTCAATTGGTTTCGCCACCAATCGGCGCGGAGGCTTCATCAAAGCCCTCGAAGGCATCGCCGACGATTTGCTCGATCAGAATAACTTCGTCATCGCGGAGTTTGCTGAATTCGCCCTCGCGGCGCCTCTTCGACAGTGTGCCTTTATTCTGACGAATGAACATCACAAGATTCTCGGCAATCCTATCGGGCATTTCGACGGCGTCCATGATGCGGCGGATCGCTTCATCGTGGCGGCGAAGATAGCCGATCTCGCGCGGCAGATCGCTCTCGACGGTGCGCCTGACGCACGCGTAAAGGAATTCGGCCGCTTCCGTGCAATCGAAGTAGCGGTACAAGTCGGCCGTGCCGTTCAGCACCTCGACGTTGCGCTCGGGCGTCGGCCGCCAGTCGATGAAAGGCATGAGCGGAGCCGAGTGAGTCTGCAATGTGGTTCGGTAATCGTCGATGCGGTCAAGCATGACGGAGGAAACCGGAAATACCATCCCCGGCGGCGTGAACTTCCGCTCGGTAAGGACGTGATGGATCAGACAGCGGTGGAGGCGGCCGTTTCCGTCCTCGAACGGATGCACGTAGACAAACCCGAAAGCGGTGGCCGCCGCTTGCAGCACCGGGTCGAGACCGTCGTCGCGCATGCGGTCGTTCGCTTCCAGCATGCCCATCATGAGATCGTTCAGGTCCGCGGCTGCCGCACCTATGAACTCGGGCAGCGGGTCGTCGTTGTGATCTCGTTCGCCCAAGAACACGCCATCGAGGCGCAGGCCCACTCTCACGAACCGCGTGTCCTCGATTAGGACGCCGTGAAGGCGGATGATCTCGTCGATCGTGAGCCGGTTCTTTCCTGCCTGCAGGACCGCGCGGCCCCATCGCTCCAGCCTGTTGCGCGGAGGCCGTTCGCCCTCGATCTGGAAGCTTGCACGGCTGTCGGCCAGCAGCATGAAGCTGGCCGCGCGCGCGACCAGATGGCCGCCGGTACCGCCAACGATGGCGCGTGCCTTGGCGGCAAGGTCGAGTTTGAGAACTTGCTCCAGGGCGTCGGTCCGCCTGATGACGGGACTGAATCGGCCCGTGCCCAGAAGATTGTCGCGAACGCGGTGGCGCTTCGAGAGCCGCGGCTTGCCGGTGAAATAGGCCTTCGGGTCGAGAAGATCGATCGCCTCCGCTCGGGGTGCATCCTCAACGTCAAGCGTGTGGCCCATCAGCGCTTCGTACAGATACCAGGCGCGACGGACGGGAAGAGCCGTCGGCGCCTTCCGGACAACGGCCTCGAACTCGGCTTGAGGCACAGCTCCATGCCTCGACCGTCGAAATCTAGTGTCGCGCGTCGAAAGAACTCTGATAGGAACCTGAAGCGTCGAAAGAGGCGTACCTCCAATGCCGGTCGAATCATAGTGCCGGGAAGCGGACAGGGGAGGCCCGTCGTGAAAGAAGCCGCATAGAACGCGGCCCGGCCAGTCGAATCTCGTTTCGCCTCGAACTCATCTTCCCGTACGAGGGCGTCGCACGTGGGCAGGATTGGGTGTGCCACGCGTTGTGACTGAGCTGTGGTTCGCGGACACTTCGGTCGTCGGTGCCCCTTGGTTCCACGATCTCACCGTGGCGATTGGGCGAGCCGTCTAGCGAGCTGCACCCGAAGCCCGCGGGTGCCGTCATCACCGGCCCAGTGAGAAGTGGGGGCTACCCCTCGTGCACGACGAGTCCGGCGCTCGTCAACTCGACGAAACCGGAGTCGGAGAGGGCCCGAACGATCCCTGGGAGTTCTGCGAAGAGCCGCTGCTCCAGGTCGTCATTCGTGGTATTGCCGACAGACACCAGAACGAGGCGTCGGGGTTTCCTGACCAGCATAAAGCTGCTCACGAAGTCCGCGTCCTTCGTCACGACGGCGCGGCCGTCGCTGTCGGCGATGCGGCAGATCTCGGCGTCAGTCGTGCGGTTGCCGGCGGGGAGATCGAGGGTGTGGATGGCGTCGTGGCCAGCCGCGCGGAGGCGCCGCGCGAGGCGGCGAGGCAGCTGCGCGTCGATGAGGAACTTCATGCGGCCGGCGGCTGGATGCGCTTGACCTGTGCGAGGCGGGCGGCAAATGCCAGGGCGGCGAGCACGTCCTCTCGCTCGAGATCCTCGTAGTCGCGCAGGATGTCGTCGGTCGTGGCGCCGGCGCTCAGCAGTTCGAGGATGACCTCGACCGGATACCGAAGCCCGCGGATGCACGGCTTCCCGTGACAAATCTCCGGGTCGATGGTGATGCGTTCAAGCAGGTCAGGCATGGCTCTCACCGCGCTCTTAGGTTGTCGAACAAGATCATAGCATGCGGGCCGACGCTCGACCGGATCGCTTGCAACAACTTGCGTGCGCCATTCCCTGACAAGGGGCCGCCCGATCCGGGATAGAATGCGAGCCGGAGTGGCGTCGTGTCAGGCCCCCACTCTGTTTCGGTCATTCTCCATCGCAGGAGCCGCTCGGACGCTGGACTGGCGCGGCCGGCGGACGTGTCGTCGATCGGCTCCGAGGAGCTGCCATGCGAACGGTACTGTCTGCCGTCCTCGTCACCTTCCTGCTCGCGGCGGCGGGTGCCACGGGACAGGCGCCTGCGCCAACCGGGCTGCCCGCGGAAACACCGGCGCAGAAGGACGCGCGGCTGGCCTGGTGGACCGATGCGCGGTTCGGGATGTTCATCCACTGGGGCCTCTACGCTCAGGCCGCGCGACACGAGTGGGTCAAGAAGAACGAACGGATCACCGACGCCACCTATCAGAAGTACTTCGACGCCTTCAATCCGGACCTCTACGATCCCCGCGAATGGGCCCGCCAGGCGAAACAGGCCGGGATGAAGTACGCCGTCATCACGGCCAAGCACCACGAAGGCTTCTGCCTGTTCGACTCGAAGTTCACCGACTACAAGGCGACCAACACGCCCGCGCGGCGCGACCTGCTGAAAGCGTGGGTCGAGGCGTTCCGCGCGGAGGGCCTGCGCGTCGGCTTCTACTACTCCCTTCTCGACTGGCATCACGCGTCGTACACCATCGATCGCAACCACCCGCAGAGCGCGGCGAATGACGCCGACTACGACGCCCTGAACGCGGGCCGCGACATGGCGGTCTATCGTCAGTACCTGAAGAACCAGGTGCGGGAGCTGCTGACGAACTACGGGAAGATCGACATCATCTGGCTGGACTACTCGTTTCCCGGCGCGCGGGGAAAGGGCCGCGCCGACTGGGATTCGATCGCCCTGCTGAAGATGGTTCGCGAGCTGCAGCCGGGGATCATCGTCAACGATCGCCTCGACCTGCTTGACGTGCCCGGCGGCTGGGACTTCCGCTCGCCGGAACAGTTCAAGCCCGCCGAATGGGTGAACGTGAACGGCGTCCGGGTGCCGTGGGAGACCTGTCAGACGTTCTCGGGTTCGTGGGGCTACTACCGTGACGAGACGAGCTGGAAGGACGCGAGACAGCTGATCGAGTTGCTGATCGACACGGTCAGCAAGGGCGGGAACCTCCTGATGAACGTCGGGCCCACGGCGCGCGGCACGTTCGACCCGCGCGCGCAGGACCGGCTGGCGGCGTTCGGACGCTGGATGCAGGTGAACGGGCGCGCGATCTACGGCGCCACGCAGGCTCCGGACACGTTCAAGGCGCCGCAGAACGCCCTGCTCACCTACAGCCCTCGCGCGAACCGGCTTTACGTGCACCTGCTCGCCTGGCCGCTGGGCGAGGTGGTGCTGCCGGGCTACGCCGACCGGGTGACATACGCACAACTGCTGCACGACGCGTCCGAGTTGAAGATGAGCACCAGGAAGGACACCACCTGGATCACCGAGGACACCCGGGCGGGAGACCTCGTGATCAAGCTGCCGATCCTGAAGCCGGACGTCGAAGTGCCGGTCATCGAGCTGTTCCTGAAGTAGCATCCGAGACCCCGCGGCGACCGAGGCCACGAGGCCATCCGGCGGACTGGCCACCGGACGGGCAAGATGGACCCCACAGCCGTGCTCGAAGTCGATTGCGTTCCGCCAACCGTGGCATCGGCTTGCGGGAAGCGCTCCGACCGCGACTACAGAGGTCCGACTGCGCTGGCAAGACGTCCTGCGGCACGAGCGCGGCTATGCGGGGCGGCAGCGAGACTTCGGGCGTCGTGGTCCAGCGACTGTTCGGCGCCTGGTTACTCCCAACCGCGTGTGGAGCTATACTTCGCCTCCGGACGGACGGGCTGCGCGTCGCGGCCCGGTCAGACCATGTGTGGAGGACGAATATGGGACGGAACTGGACGGCGATTGCCTTGGCGGCTGCCGGTGCGGCGGCCCTTTGCGTCACGGCTCGCCCCGTGGCACTTCACGCGCAAGGCGGCACGACGGCAC
>JADGOB010000250.1 GCA_017883185.1 Acidobacteriota bacterium | reverse complement strand
CTGCTGCAGTTCCTCGAACGGCCTTCGGCAGGCCGCGTGGTGTTCGCGGGCCAGAGGGTCGATGCCGCGCCGCCCCTCGACGTGAGACGCCGGGTCACCAGCGTCTTCCAGAAACCCCTGGTTCTCAATCGATCCGTCCGCGAGAACGTCGCCTTCGGCCTGCATCTTCGCGGCGTCAGGCCGCGCCAGGGTCAGATCGAGCAACTGCTTGAAGCCGTGCGGATCTCACCGCTGGCGCGGACGCCCGCGCGCATGCTGTCGAGCGGCGAGATCCAGCGCATGGCCATCTGCCGTGCCCTTGCGTTCGAGCCCGACGTGCTGCTACTCGACGAGCCGACCGCAAACCTCGATCCACACAACGTGCGACTGGTCGAGACCCTTGTCCGCGATCGTCGAGCCCGGGGCGTCACCATCGTCCTTGCCGTCCACCAGGTGTTCCAGGCTCGCCGGCTGGCCGACCGGACGGCCCTGCTGCTCGACGGCAGGCTCGTCGAGATCGCACCGACGAGCCAGTTGCTTGATGCTCCACAGGATCCACGCACGCGCGCATTCCTGACCGGAGGTATGATTTACTGATCCGAGCCATCATCGAAGCGATCGAGTTCATGATCGCGAAGCCCTGAGGTGACCTGTGCAGCCCAAGATCAAAGTTTGGGTGGTCTTTAGCCCCCGGACGAAGTTTGGCCAAGGGCGAGCCGAGCTGCTCGAACTCATCGACCGCCTGGGGTCGATCAATAAAGCGGTCGCCCAAATCGGCATGTCCTATCGCACGGCGTGGGGCTACATCCGGGAGTTGGAGACCGCTGCCGGGTTCCATCTGGTGGAGCGGAATCCCGGGCGGGGCGTCCGCGGCGGGACGCGCCTCACGCCGCGGGGGCGCCGCTTCCTCGAGCGATACCGGTCGTTTCACCACGGGCTCGAACGCTCGGTCAGCCAGCAGTTCACGAAGGCCTTCGGGCGACGTCGAGCGCCGGCGACCGCGCGGAAACCCCGCCTGACGGCGTAGCGGTACTCAGCCGCTCTCGTATCCCCCCTGGAAGTCGCACTCGTCGATTCGAACCGGAACGCGTTGACGAGACTTTCCCGGACAACATATGCTTTCGCAAGCATATTTCGTGGGCGGGTCGCCATGTTCGGGACCTGGGAGATGGCGGGTCACCGACTGGCCGCTGCGACACGTCACAGTCTCCCCGGCGTGGTCGGAGGGAGATTGGCGCGATGTTCTGGATTGGGTTGACCCTGGGGTTATTGCAGGCCGTGCGGCCCGCGCTCGCGCCGCCGCACGGGATCGCCGGTGTCGTGCGAGATCCCCAGCAGGCCGTCGTCGCCGGTGCTGCAGTCACCCTGATCAATGTTCGAACGACTGCCAAAGCGACAGCCCTCACCGATGGTCAGGGGCGCTACAGCTTCACCGCCCTGGAGCCGGACATCTACGCCGTCGAAGTTCACGCCAAGGGGTTCGAGGTGGCCACGAGTCAGGAAATCGCGCTGGCCGCTGGCGGGAGCGCGACTCGAGACTTCGTGTTGACGGTCGAGGGAGTCACCGGGTCGGTGACCGTCACCGGCGTCGATCCCGGGTACCGTGTCGACGCGGTAAGCGCCCTTGGCTCATCGGGGCCCGCCCCCATCCTGGACACGCCGTACACGGTGAACGTCTTGCCGAGCGAGCTGCTCGAGAACGCGCAGGTCAAGAGCCTCAAGGAGGCGACGAAGTTCCTGCCGCTGGTGGAATTCCAGGAGATGCAGGGGTCGGAGGTCATGCGTCCTGAGACTCGCGGGATGCAGGGCAGCAACATGCAGAACACCCGCATGGACGGCATGGGCATCGTCGTGACCGGGGCCAACAGCATGGAAATGCTGCAGCAGATCGAAGTGCTCAACGGTTTGGGCGCGGCGATGTACGGTCCAGCCAATCCGTCGGGCATGTTCAATTTCGTTCCGAAGCGACCGACCGAGCAGCCGCGACGTCACGTGTCGGTCAGCTACGACGACCGGGCCGTTGGGACGGTCAGCGCAGACGTCGGCGGGCGCATCGGAAGCGACAAGAAATTCGGATATCGCGCCAACGTGTTGGCCGGCACCGGAGAGGCGTTCGCGAAAGACAGCGATCTCACACGCCGCTTGTTGAGCCTCGCGGCCGACGCGCGACCGTTCGAGCGCACCGTGGTCGACGTGTTCTACAGCCAGTACAACCTGGTCCAGCGCGGCTTCCCCGGGTGGTTCACGTACGGGCGTTCAAACGCCACGGGCACGTTCATCGAATTGCCGTCCGATGCGCCAGATCCAACGACGCAGGGTCTCGGACAGTCGGCCGCCGGTCTCGACCTCACGACCCGCATCGTCGAAGCTCGCGTCAAGCACGACCTCAACGCCAACTGGCATTTCAGCGTCGGCGTGCTGGATCAGCACATCGATCGTGACATCAGCACGCAAGTCAATGCCCTCTCGGACAACGCGGGCAGCTACACGTCCTCGCTCGCCATCGGCTTCGCCGCGCGGTTCGGCGTGCTCAGTGATTTGGCGTACCTGAACGGCCGATTCACGACCGGACGCGTCAGGCACGACGTGGCGGTCGGAAGTACGGGATACGCCTTCAAGACGTTCTCGGACTTCGCGAATCCGAGCGCTGCCAGCGTACTCCTTGGAAAGGCGAGTCTCTCGAATCCCGTCGTCTTTGCGCTGCCCGCCGCCGGCCTGCCGCTGCACGACAATCTCTACATGTCCAGCGTCATTCATCAACAGGGCGTCAACCTGACGGACACGGCGACGTTCAACGACCATTGGTCGCTCCGACTTGCGGCGAGTCAGGACTGGATCTGGGCCGACAACTACAACAACGGCGGGGTCCGGACCGGCGGCTACCGCACGGACGGCATCAGCCCTTCCGGAAGCCTCCTGTACAAGCCGGTCGCCAACATGACCGTGTACGGCACCTATGGCAGCAGCCTGCAGCAGGGCGACATCGCGGCCAGCACCACGGCGAATCCGGGGACTGCGCTGCCACCGTATCGGAGCACGCAGACCGAGGTTGGCTACAAGCTGGCGCTGTCGAGAATGAACGTCTCGACGGCCGTGTTCTGGCTCGACAGACCCTTTGCGAACATCGATCCGGCCGACAACGTGTTCAAGATGTCCGGCGACCAGGTCAACCGCGGTGTTGAAGCCATGGTCTCGGGCCGCCTGACCGACAGGCTGGCTGTGTATGGCGGGCTGACGGCGCTCGACCCGAGTCTCACGAAGACGGGCAATGCGACCACGGACAACAAACAGTTCGGCGGCATTCCCGCCTACAAATCAAGCCTGCTGACGGAGTATCGCGTGCCCTTGGGCACCGAAACGGTCCTGAGTCTCACTTGGCAGTGCATCGGGCGTCGCCCGATTGACGACATCAACTCGACGTGGACCCCGGCCTACAACGTCGTCGATCTCGGCATGCGCTACGCGCGCCCCTTCATGAGTCGGACGACGACGTGGAGAATCGGTGTCAACAACGTGACCGATATCCACTACTGGTCAACGCTCGGGCCCGGCAATATCACGGGCACCAACGTCGGTAGCTACACCGCTCACTTGGGCGCCCCACGAACGCTCGCCGCATCAATGGCGGTGGCATTTTGAGCGGCGCTCCGTTCACCTGGCTCACGACGAGCGTGGTCCGGAGCCGGGGGCTGATCGGTTCGGGACTCGTCAGCGCGGCGCTGATCCTGGCGGTGGGTCACGTCGCCGTCAGCGCCCAATCAGCCGGTCAGCTCAATGTGTGTCATGCCGGGAGCGTGCAATTGGCGTTTACCCAGGTGGAAAAGGCGTTCACGGCGCAGCATCCGGGGGTCGTGGTGAAGGACATCTCGGGCGGCAGCGTTGCCTTGGTGGGGCGGCTGGCCGAGGGAATTCAGCCATGCGATGTGTACGCAGCCGCGGACTATACGGATATCGATCTCATGCTCAAGCCGGCGGGGCTCGCTGACTACACGATCGTCTTCGCCAAGGGCCGAATGGTTCTGGCGTACCTGGCAACGGACCCCAAGGCACGTGGCATCGCCGCTCCTGGCGATTTCGCGCCTCCTCTGTCGATCCCGCAAGCCGCTCCCGACTGGTATCAGATCCTGCTGGCGCCGGGGGCCCGCATTTCGGGCTCTCATCCGTTTCTCGATCCCGGCGGCTACCGGGCGCACATGATCTTTCAGTTGGCGCAGGCGTACTACAACGTGGCGAGTCTGCATAACGCGCTGCTGGAACATTTCGCGATCTTTCCGGCCGTCGGCGGCCCGGAGGCCGCAAACGGACCAGCCTTGGGCAGGGACTACAACTTTCAGTTCTCCTACGAGCACAGCGCGGCGGTCGCGGCGAAGACCAATCCTTCGTATCGCTACGTTGCCTTGCCTGACCGGATCGACCTGTCGACCTCGGGGAACAACAGCTACTACGCTCGAGCGGCCGTGACGATTCCGGCGATTGGCGTGCCCGGAGTGTCCGTGCCGGTCTCCATTCCGGCAACGAGAGTGGCTTGGGGCCTCACGATCCCGAGGAAGAGCCAGAATCCGGAGAACGCGATTGCGTTCGTAAGCCTGGTATTGGGACCGGTAGGGACCGCGGCTTTCAACACCAACGGACCGGTCCCCATCACCCCGGCACTTGTCAGCACGGCCGACTACGCGCGCCTTCCGAGGTCGCTACAACCGCTCGTCACCGTGGGGCCCGTATTGCCCTAGTCCTGGGTTTCCCGCGCTTTCGCCACGACGGCTTCAACCATCCACAGGAACGGGCGGACAACAGGCCGTCTTTGAGCTAGTGCCCTTCGGAGATTCGATTGTCGCTAATCGGCCAGAAATAGGCTGCTCCGCGAACCGCTCGATGCCGCGGGAAACCGCTCCTTCGGGTCATGGGTACAGCAGGCGCAGCTCCCTG
>JADGOB010000249.1 GCA_017883185.1 Acidobacteriota bacterium | reverse complement strand
CCGCTCAGCCGTCGCGGCGGCCATGCTGGCACGGTGCGCTGCTCGAACTGAGCAAGATCGCTGTCTTCATCTCGCACCTCGTCGGGTCACCCGAGCTTGCTCCCTTCGTCCTACTTGTCGAGCAAGCCGCGAGCGAGCTTGTGGAATCCCTCTCGCCCAGAAGACGGATTGCCGATGCCGAGATCAAAGCGGCGCCCCCTCCGGCCCACCGCGGCAAGCACGTGGTCACCGAGGTGATCGAGCACGGGCGAGTGGTCCGGCGGGCGCCTGGCCGAGGCTGCGGGTGAGGATGCTCCCCGGCGGTTTCTTCCCGGGAGTGAGCGGGCAAGTGCTAGTGTATGCGTGCCCAGGACCGGGCGATCCGCAGGGTCGCCGGGCTGGACGCGGATAGGGGGGTGTCATGATTGAGAACCTCGGCGGCTCCGGGTCGCTGGCGTTGCACAACGCCGAACGCATCGCCTCCAGTCTCGGTCACACCCACATCGGCGTCGAGCATCTCTTCCTCGGCATCGTCGAACTCGAAGATCGCGGCATCCAGAGCCGCTTCGTCCAGGCGGGGTTCGACGTCGGCGAGGTGGCCCGCGACCTGCGGCAGCGCAGTGGTCCGAGCGTCTCGGCCGGGGGCGACCAGCTGCTCATGACGCCTCGTGCCCAGCGCGTGTTCGAGGCCGGAGCTCGTGAGGCGGCGAGCTTGTCGTCGGACAAGGTCGAGGCTCCCCATCTGCTGGTGGCGCTGCTCGGAGAGACGAACAGCTTGCCGGTGCGCGTCCTGGCCGAGCGTGGCGTCGACGTGGCGGCGCTGGCCGGCAGCTTACGCGACATGCTGCGCAGCGGCGACTGGAAGCCGCCGGCCTACGAGCCGGGTCCGCAGCCGACGAGCTCCCCTATGCCGACTCAGACGATGTCGGGCGCGGGTGCGCCGCAGTCCATCCTCGACCAGGTCGGCCACGACCTGACCGCCGAAGCCGAGAGGGGCGAGCTCCACGCCGCCATCGGGCGCGAAAAGGAGTTGCTCGACCTGATCGAGATCATGATCGGCAAGAAGACACCCAACGCGGCCATCATCGGCGAGGCCGGCGTCGGCAAGACGGCGCTGGTGCGCGGACTGGCTGTGGAGATCGCCGAGGGCGACGTCATGCCCGAGCTGCGCAAGGTGCGCATCCGCAGCGTGGAGGTCGGCTCCCTTGTCGCGGGAACGATGTACCGCGGAGCCTTCGAGGAGAAGATGCAGGCCGTCATCCGCGCCGCCGAGGCCGATCACGATCTCATCCTCTTCATCGACGAGATGCACATGCTCATGGGCGCCGGCGGGTCCGGGACCGGCGACACCGTCGACGCCGCCAACCTCCTTAAGCCGGCCCTCACGGGCGGCAAGATCCGCGTCATCGGCGCGACCACCGAAGACGAGTACCAGCGCCACATCGGCAAGGACTCGGCGCTCGCGCGCCGCTTCGGCGTCGTTCGCCTCAAGGAGCCGTCGCCGCAAGCCACCCTCGAGATCCTCAGCGGCCTTCGCAAGCGCTACCAGGACTTCCACGGTGTGACGATCGCCGACGAGGCGCTGACCGCGGCGGTGGAGCTCTCGGTCAGGCACCTCGCCGACCGCCAGCTTCCCGACAAGGCGCTCGACGTGCTCGACAAGAGCTGCACGCGAAAACGGCTGGACGCCTACTACGGGCGCACGGACATCGGTGAGATGTCCAAGGAGGAACGCCGGGCGCTGTTCGAGGGCCGGCACGACGACGCGGCGCCGCAGGGCACCCTGGTCGTCGACGCCGACGACATCGCGCGGACCGTCGCGGCGATGGCCGGGGTCCCACTTGGCAGGCTCACGCGCACCGACAGCGCCCGGCTGCTCGGACTCGAGGATCAGATCGAGAGACGCGTCGTCGGCCAGGACCACGCCGTCACCGCGATCGTCAAGGCGATCATCAAGTCGCGGGCCGGCATCGGCGAGGAAGGGCACCCCGTAGGCGCCTTCCTCTTCCTGGGCCCCACGGGCACCGGCAAGACCGAGCTCGCCAAGGCGATCGCCGAGGCGCTGTTCGACGACGAGGAGCGCATGGTGCGCGTCGACATGGCCGAGTGCTACGACAAGTGGGCGATCTCGCGCCTCATCGGCTCTCCGCCCGGCTACGTCGACTCGGACCGCGGCGGCATGCTGACGGACGGCATCCGCCGGAACCCGTACACCGTGGTGCTCCTCGACGAGATCGAGAAGGCCGACCCCGCCGTGCACAGGCTGCTCCTGGGCATGATGGACGAGGGCCGCATCACCGACGCCCTGGGCCGGGCGGTCGACTGCCGCAACACCATCATCGTCATGACCTCCAACGTCGGCTCCACCGGCATCAGCGAGCACAAGGCGTTCGGGTTCGCGCCCGACGCCGGCGACCTCTCCAAGGAGGACGTGCGCATGGCGGTCAACCGCGAGCTCGGCCGTGCCTTCCCGCCCGAGTTCCTCAACCGCTTCGACGAGATCCTCATCTTCAACCCGCTCCCCAAGCCGGTGCTCAAGGACATCGCGCGCACGATGCTTGCCCGCCTGCGCGTGCCCGTCCGGGCCGACGACGCCGCGCTCCAGTTCCTCGTCGACGATCGCTACGACCCGGCCATGGGTGCGCGGCCGCTGCGGCGTAGCATCCAGGACCACGTCGTCGAGCCGCTGGCGGTCGAGATCGTCAAAGGCACCGTGACCAGGGACGAAGGTGTGCGCCTGGTCCTGCGCGACGGCGCCCTGGTCTTCGCGAAGCCGTCCGCCGCGGACGAGACCGGTGTCGAGGCAAGCGCCTCGGCGGGCGGCGAGAAGCCGCCGGCGACGCAGGGGAAGGAGGGCTCGCCGTGAGCGGCAAGGGCACAGCGCTGGCCATCGAGATCTGCTCCGGCCCGCTCGACGGCAGCGGTGTGCAGGTGTCCGGCGGCAGCTTCACGATCGGCCACGACCCGTCGTGCGACGTCGCGCTGCCCGAGATCCCGGGGAACCCGTCCAAGGCCGCCGTGCGCTACAGCGTCGGCGCCGGCGGCGAGCTGACGCTGAAGGCCGACTGCGTTCTTGAATACGGCGGCTCCGAGACGCGGAAGGTCGAGGGGGGCGCGGGGACGCTTCTCGTGCGTGTCGGGGCGACCGACCTGGCCCTGGCTGCCGCGACGTCCGAGTAGGAGCCGTCCGAAGCGCCGGCGCCCGGCCTGAGTGGGGGCGGGCCGAGAGTGATGAACGCCTCCCAGCCCATCGTGACCGCGATGCGGTGATAAGCTGGTAGCGGGCCCAGCATGAGGGAGGGCCGGTCCGCAGGCGTCCGGAGCGGCCGCTGAGCGGCCACGACGATTTCGGAGGAGAGCCATGTCGCAAGCGCTCGACGATCTTCGCAAGCTCTGCCGCAAGTACCTCGAAGAAGCGCAGCTGCGCTTCATGGTCGACCAGGACGACGACTTCGTCCTGCAGTTCACCGACGGCGTCATGGTCTACGTCATGCCGCGCGACTGGGCTGAGGGCAACACCATCGTCCAGGTGATGGCCGTCACGAACAAGGACGTGCGCGTCGAAGAGTCCTTGGGCAATTTCCTGGCGGTCGAGAACAGCAAGATCCTGTTCGGCAGGCTGGGTCTCTACCCGGACAGGAAAGAGGTGCACTTCGAGCACACCCTGCTCGGTGACTGGCTCAACCGCGCTGAGCTCGAGACGGCTATCCGCCTCGTGGCGTCGAGCTCGAACGTCTACGACGACCAGATCAAGGAGCGCTGGGGCGGCAAGAAGTTCTCCGAGTCCTGAGCGGCAGGTGTAGGGCGCGAGCCGCACGCGACACGCCGGCGGCGCTCCGCAATACTTGGACATGCTCGTCTGCGAGCCGCAGAACGACGCTGGGCAGATGGGCACCGATGGGCCGCGAGTTGCGGGGGTCCCATGGCAGGATCGCTGGGGGTAGCGGGTAACTGCGTCGTCCGCAAGGGCGGCGACATCCTGTTGCTGCGCCGCTCATCGGCGAGTTCCTGCGACGCCGGTCGCTGGGAGCTCCCGGGAGGCAAGCTCGACTATGGCGAGGAGCTTACCGAAACGGTGCGGCGCGAGGTTGCGGAGGAGACCGGCCTGACCGTCGAGGCCGAGCGCCCGTTCGCCGTCTGGCACGGCACCAAGGACGAGTTCTGGGTGACCGGCGTCACGTTCACCTGCAACTACGTCGCCGGCGCTGTCAGGCTCAGCGCCGAGCACGACGACCATGTGTGGGTCGACCCTTTCGCCGCCGTGGACCTTCCCCTGAGGGAAGCGATGGTCTCGCAGATCGAGTCGTACGCACGGCTGCTGCGCGAGGGCCGCATCTGACACGGACGTCTGGCGCAGGGAGAGCGATGCTGGCACGGTGGGCGACAGTCGGGATCTTCGTCGGGTCGGCGGTGCCGTGAGATCGCGCAGCCTCGGGCACGGGGAGGGGCCACCCGCCCGCCGGCTCGGCTCGGCCGGCCTTGGCCTGCGCATCTGGTGGGAGACGTTGGAGTGGCCCGTCGTGGGCGCGCTCGCCGTCCTGACGGTCGTCCTCGGCTACGTCGGCTTGAACAGCCTTTACCGGCAGATGGGCCAGCCCCAGGATCCCACCAACCTGCTCTACCTCACGGCGCAGCTCTTTGTGCTGCAGTCTGGCTTCGTCGGGCAGCCCGTGCCCTTGGCCCTCAACATCGCGCGCTTCCTCGCGCCGGCTCTCGGCGTCTACACGGCCCTCAACGCCCTGGCGGTCATCTTCCGTGCGCAGCTGCAGCTGGTCCGCCTGCGACTCTCCAGGGAGCACATCGTGGTCTGCGGCCTCGGGCGCAAGGGCGTGTTGCTCACAGAGAACCTACGCGCCCGTGGCGAGACGGTGGTCGCCGTCGAACGCCAGGAGGACTGTGAAGGCGTCGGCCGGGCTCGCGAGTGCGGCGCCACCGTCT
>JADGOB010000091.1 GCA_017883185.1 Acidobacteriota bacterium | reverse complement strand
GGCGTTGCGCACCACGCCGTTCCCGTCGCGCCTCGGCTCACCGAGGGTGGTGTAGTGCACCTTCAGATCGGGCAGCGATTCGCCGGTGGTGAAGCGGAAGTCGCGGAGGACGAAGTCGCCGGTCACCGGTGCCGGCTGCCCCTGGGCGGACGCGCGGCACACGGGCAACAGGACGGCCACCACGGACAACGCCAGGAGCACTCGTTTCATGACATCTCCTCGAACGGGGTCAGATCTCAGGAACAGCTTCAGCGTCTGGGACATGCCCTACCGCTTCACGCTGGCCACCGGACGGCTGGCCGCGGGGAAGGCCAGGCTCGTCAGGTACCCGACGGTCACGCAGATGACGGTGCCGACCAGCACGTACCAGGTCCACGCCAGCGGGGTGTAGTTCTTCACCAGGAGCATGCAGCCGAGCGACACGCCGATCCCGGTCATGACCCCTGGCTGGTTCGCGCGGGTCGTCAGGACACCGAGGAGGAACGCGCCCAGCATCGGGCCGTACACCAGCGACGCGATCGACAGGCCGACCGTGAAGACCGAGCCCCAGTCCTTCGCGACGATCGCGATGCCGATGAGCACGACGCCCCACGCGGCTGTGCACCAGCGCGACAGCCGCAGGATCTGCGCGTCGCTCTTGTCGCGGCCGGCCAGCGGCCGGTAGAAGTCGAGCACCGTCGTCGACGCCAGCGAGTTGAGCGAGCCGCTCAGGTTCGACATGGCGGCCGCGAAGACGGCGGCGATGACCAGCCCCGCGATGCCGTGCGGCAGGCTGTGCACGATGAAGGCGGGAAAGATGCCGTCGTTGCTCGCGATCGCGGGCGCCGGCACGTGCTGGTAGTAGGCGTACAGCATCACGCCGATGAGGAGGAACAGGACGAACTGGAACAGCACGATGAAGCCGCTGGCGATGAGCGCCTTCTGGCTGTCGCGCTTGTCGCGGCACGTCAGCAGCCGCTGGACGAGCAACTGGTCCGTGCCGTGCGAGGCCATCGTGAGGAACGTGCCGCCGACGAGGCCGGCCCAGAAAGTGAACGGCAGCGTGAGGTCCCACGAGAACGACAGGAGCTGAAACTTATTGGCCGCCTCCGCGTGGGCGGCAATCGTCGGCCAGCCGCCCGGCACCATGTGGAGCAGTTGCCAGGCGGCGAGCAGCGAGCCGCCGATGTAAATCACCAGCTGGATCAGGTCGGTCCAGATCACGGCTGCGATGCCGCCCTCGAACGTGTAGATGATCGTGAGGAGGCCGACGAGGACAATCGACCAGAGCCACAGGTGGGCCAGTCCCGGCAGACTCGCGCCGATGACGGCCGCGAGCACCAGCGACGCGGCGAAGACGCGGACGCCCTCGGCGAGCGCGCGCATGATCAGGAACAGCGAGGCGGCGAAGTGCTTGGTCGACGCGCCGAACCGGCGCGCCAGCAGCTCGTACGCCGTCAGCAGATCACCCTCGAAGTACGCCGGGATGAAGAGGACGCTGATGATGATCCGCGCGATGATGTACCCGAAGACGACCTGCAGGTAGGTGAGGGCGCCGCCCTGCTCGGGGCGCGCGTACACCGTGTAGGCGAGCGCGGGGACGCCGACCAGCGTCAGCGTGCTCGTCTCGGTCGCCACGATCGACAGGCTGATGACCAGCCAGTGTGTCTTCTTCGCGCCGACGAAGTAGTCCTTGACCGTGTGATGCGATTTGCGGAACAGCGTGCCGAAGATCGTGATCCCGACCAGGTACACGAGCAGCACGGCGTAGTCGATGGTTGAAAACCCCATAATCCCCTGCAAGCTGCCTACTGCCTGCCGTCCTTGATCTTCCGTCCCCGAGCCTCGGCCCAGTCGCGCACCTTCGGGCGCGCCCGTTCCAGCCACTTCATCACCTCTTCACTGGCCGCCGCTTGCCGGACCGCCTCGACGCCCTTGTCCTCCTCGCCGAGCAGGACCGAGATCGCCAGGACGCCGAGGGCTGCGCCTTCGACCTGCTTGATGTCCGTGTCGGCATCGGGCGGTTTCACGCGGTCGAGGTATCGCGTGAGCGCCGAGCGCAGCACCTCAGGGAACCGCCTGGTGCAGTCCTGAAACGCGCCCTCGGCGTAACACGCGACCATCGGCAGGTGACTTGGCGAACAGGCGTAGCACAGGTCGTCGAAGTAGGCGAAGCTGTCGTCCCCGATCAGCAGCTCCATCCGGCCGTCGCCATCGAGGTCACGGAGTTCGAACCCGTCGGCGTTCCCGCCGGCGAACTCGAGGATCTGTCGGGGCGACGTCCCGAGCGCCCAGGCGCGCAGCGTCTCGCAGCAGTGGGCCCCGCCGCTGTAGGTGGTGACGAGCAGTTCGAGCGTCTTGTCGTTGTTGAAGTCCGCGCAATCGACTCGGGTGATGCTCCAATCGCTGATTGTGAGGAGGAGCCGGCCGCCTTTCTGGATGCTGAGGCGCGTCGGCTTGCCCGCGGACCCCACCCCGCTCGGCACCGCTTCATACGCCCCGCAGGGCAACCGCGTGACCGGTGCGCCCTGCGCCCACCCGGCGGTCACGGTTGCCGCGCAGACGAGGCCGCCAAGCGCGAGGAGTTGGGCGAGGGAGGCGAACTGTCTGGTCATGGGTTCACCCGAGCGACGCTCCGCCAGGACCGATTCCAGGGGCCCCACAGTAACTTGCTCCAACCGTCACGACCTCAGTCCTGGAAGATGTCCAGCGTCCGCCATTATTGCAGCGAATTCCGTCGGTACCAAGCTCGGGGTTGCGGTGGCCTCGCCGGGGCGCGCCCCGGTGGTCACCCGCTACACTCCGCGCAACGAATGTGCCACAGTATGGAGGGGGTGACATGTCGGAACACGCGCCACAGATTTCCAACGAGTTGGTGGACTGCGAGGCGAGAGGCGCCGAGTGGCTGCACGAGGTGCGGTGCGAGGACTGCCTGGGTTGCAGCGTCGAGAGCACGGTCATGCGTGCCGACCTCGAGCGGTTCGTCGTGGACGTCCTCGCCCGCTACCACGTCAAGGAGGACGAGGCTGCCGTCACGGCGAAAGTCCTGGTGGCCGCCGATCTTCGCGGAATCGCCAGCCACGGCGTCGCCCGGCTTGGCCGCTACGTCAAGGGGCTCCAGGAGAAGTACATCGTCCCCGGCGTGGCGTTCGACATCCGTGAGCCGGTGCCGGCCGTTGGCGCCATCGACGCGAAGAATGGCATCGGCCAGGTGGTCTCCGACCTGGCGATGGACCTGGCGATCGACAAGGCCAGGGCCAACGGCATCGGCGTCGTGACGGTGAAGAACAGCAACCACTTTGGCATTGCCGGTTACTACGTGCAGAAGGCGATCGACGCCGGGATGATCGGAATCTGCCTCACCAACGCCGCCCCGCTGGTCGTCCCCACGCACGGCGCGGACGCCATCCTCGGCACGAATCCGATCGCCGTCGGGGCCCCGGGAGCGGGCGGCCTCGATTTCCTGCTCGACATGGCGACCAGCGTCGTGCCTCGCGGAAAGCTCGAAGTCTACGATCGCAACCGGAAGCAGATGCCGGTCGGCTGGGCGGTGGACGAGCACGGCTACGACTCGAAGAACCCCGGGCTCGTGCTGGCCAATCTCGTGAAACGCGCCGGCGGCGGCATCCTCCCGCTTGGCGGCCGGGGCGAAGAGTTCAGCGGGCACAAGGGGTACGGCCTTTCGCTGATGGTGGACGTGCTCTGCGGCGTGCTGTCCGGGTCGGCATTCGGGCCCGAGGTGGACAACCTGCAGCGCGAACCCAGGCCCGGGGAAGTGGTGGCGCCGCGTGTCGGACACTTCTTTCTGGCGATCGACATCACGCGATTCATGCCCGTCCAGGAGTTCCGCGAACGCCTGACCGAGTTGATCGGCCTCCTGAAGGACTCAGAGAAGGCGCTGGACCGACCGACGATCTACATCCACGGTGAGAAGGAGCAGGTGCGCGCCCGGCTGCACGAGCGGTCGGGCATCCCGCTTGCCGAGAACGTCATGGCCTCGCTGAGGAAGATCGCGGCTGACTGTGGCCTGCCAGGTCCCGTGACCGTCGCCGAACGCGTGCGCCGCGAGGCGATCCATCCAGAGGAAGGATACCGAGCGTCATGAGCCAGGCCTGGGACGTGGCAATCATCGGGGGCGGGATCGTCGGCACGGCCACCGCGATGGCGCTGGTCCGCCGCGCCGGCGTGCGTGTTGTCGTGCTGGAGGCCGAGCCGACGCTGGCGGCACACCAGACGGGCCACAACAGCGGGGTCATTCACTCCGGCCTGTACTACAAACCGGGATCACTCAAGGCGCGGAACTGCGTCGAGGGGCGCGAGGCGATGTACCGGTTCTGCGCGGAGCACCAGATCCCTCACGACCGGTGCGGGAAGCTGGTCGTGGCGACCGAGCCTTCCCATCTCCCCGCGCTCGAGGAGCTCGAACGCCGGGGCCGCGCCAACGGCCTCGAGGGGTTGCGGCGCCTGCGCGCCGAGGAGTTGACGGAGTACGAGCCGGCGGTGGCGGGGATCGCTGGCCTGCACGTCCCGCACACCGGCATCGTGGACTACACCGCCGTCACCACCGCCTTCGGCCGCATCGTCTCCGAGGCGGGCGGGGAGGTGTGGACGGGCGCGCGGGTCTCGAGCGTGACGCGCCGCAACGGGAGCCTCGTGCTCGACACGACGAAGGGCGCGGTCGAGTCGCGGACACTGATCAACTGTGCCGGCCTCCAGTCGGACCGCGTCGCCCGCCTCTGCGGCGTCGAGCCTGGCGTGAAGATCGTGCCCTTCCGCGGCGAGTACTACGAACTGGTGCCCGAGCGGCAGTCGCTCGTCCGTAACCTGATCTACCCGGTGCCGGACCCGCGGTTTCCCTTCCTCGGCGTCCACTTCACGCGGATGATCCGCGGCGGCATCGAGGCCGGGCCCAACGCGGTGCTTGCGTTTCGTCGTGAAGGGTATCGCCGGAACAGTTTCTCCATCCGCGATTCGCTCGAGATGTTCGCCTACATGGGGTTCTGGAAGATGGCCGCGAAGTATTGGCTGATGGCCGTGGGCGAGTGGCACCGGTCGTTCAGCAAGCGCGCGTTCGTGAAGGCGCTGCAGGGTTTGATCCCCGAGCTCAGGGACGAGGACGTCTACCCGAGCGGGGCTGGCGTGCGGGCGCAGGCGCTCGACCCGCAGGGCGCCCTCCTCGACGACTTCCGCATCGTCGAAGCCGAACAGATGGTGCACGTGCTCAACGCGCCGTCGCCGGCGGCCACCGCCTCCATCAGCATCGGCGAGGCGATTGCCGGGATGGCGGCGAAGTCGTTTCGCATCTGAGGCACGCAGACGGGCGAACCTGGCGGGGCTCGGATGGGCGCGTTTCGGATTAGAATGGGCGTGTCCAAGGGGAACCACCGACAATCAATCCAACAGGAAGAGGTCTATGCCTGAGACGGCTACACTCCAGGTGCAGGGAAAGACGTACACCCTGCCGATCGTGATCGGAACCGAGAACGAGGTTGCGGTCGACATCTCGAAGCTGCGTGCCGAGTCGGGGGTCATCACGCTCGACGACGGCTACGGCAACACCGGGTCGTGCCGGTCGGCGATCACCTTTATCGACGGCGAGAAGGGCATCCTCCGGTACCGGGGCATTCCGATCGAACGGATCGCCGAGCACAGCACGTTCCCGGAGGCGGCGTGGTTGCTGATCTACGGAGAGCTGCCGACCGCCGAGCAGCTCGAGTGCTGGAGCGACCTCCTCTCCAGGCACGAGATGCTCCACGAGGGGTTGTACAAGCACTACGACGGGTTCCCGTCGCAGAGCCACCCGATGGCGATCCTCTCGGCGATGATCAACGCTGCGAGCTGCTACACCCCGGAGATCATCAAGATGGAGAGTCCGGAGACGTTCCAGAGCGCCGCCGCGCGTCTCCTGAGCAAGACGCGCACGATCGCCGCCGCCGCCTACAAGGCGTCAATCGGCCAGCCGCTGGTCTACCCGAAGCCGCATCTCGACTACTGCGCGAACTTCCTGCACATGATGTTTTCGATCCCGTTCCGGGACTACGAGCCGGACCCGGAGATCGTGGACGCGCTGCAGCTGATTCTCGTGCTCCACGCGGACCACGAGCAGAACTGCTCGACGAGCACCGTGCGGATGGTGGCGTCGAGCGGCGCAAACCTGTTTGCGAGTTGCGCGGCCGGCGTGTGCGCGCTGTGGGGCCCGCTCCATGGCGGCGCGAACGCGGCGGTGATCGAGATGCTGCAGTATATCCACGAGAGCGGCATGTCCGTGAAGGACTACGTCGCGAAGGTCAAGGACAAGACGTCCCACATCAAGCTGATGGGCTTCGGGCACCGCGTCTACAAGAACTACGACCCGCGCGCCAGGATCATCAAGCAGGCGGCCGACCGCGTCCTGAACAAGCTGCAGATTAACGACCCGATGCTGGATCTCGCCCGTGCGCTCGAAGAGGCCGCGCTCAGCGACAGCTACTTCCAGGAGAAGAAGCTGTATCCGAACGTGGACTTCTACTCCGGCATCATCATGCGGGCGATCGGCATCCCCCTCGAGATGTTCACCGTCATGTTCGCCATCGGGCGCATGCCGGGCTGGATCGCCAACTGGAAGGAAGTCTGGGAAGGCCAGACCCGCATCTATCGGCCGCGGCAGGTCTACACGGGCCCGGCCCTCCGCGAGTACGTGTCCATCGGCCAGCGCAGGCTGGTGCCGATTCCCGGCCTGAGCGGGGAGGTGGCGGTCTCGGGCGCGTGCCGGTAGGCACAGGGAGAGTTGCCAGTTGCCAGTTGTCAGTCTGTTAGTGGCTGGTTGCCTGTCTGCCAACTGACAACTGACAACCGCCCCCGTCCCCCTCTGGCTGTATACTCCCTTCCCATGTTGCTCTGGGACATCTTCCTGCTGTTCACGCGCGTCGCCATGTTTTCGTGGGGCGGAGGGCCCGCGTCGCTCGCCCTGATGCAGCGCGAGGTCACGGCCGCCGGCTGGGTGTCGTCCTCGGAGTTTGCCGATGCCGTCGCTCTGAGCAACGCGCTGCCAGGGCCGATTGCGCCGCAGGTCTCCGCGTACGTCGGCTACAAGCTGGCCGGCACGCCCGGCGCGATCGCCGGGGCCGCCGGCACGGTGCTGCCGACCACACTTCTGATGCTGGCGATGTTGGTGCTCTTCTTCGGCGTGAAGGAGAACCGGGTCGTCAAGGCGATGCTGACCGCGGTGCGCCCCGTGGTGATCGGGCTGCTGATTTGGACCGCGTACGACATGGCGCGGTCGGTGTTCGGCGCAGGGAAGTCCGGGTGGGTGGCGGCGCTCACCGGCCGCTGGGATGGGGTTCTGCTGGCACTCGGCTCGTTCGCCGTTCTCACGTTCACCGCGGTGAACCCGATCTGGGTGATCCTCGGCGCTGCGATCGTCGGTCTCGTGTTCTACCGCTGAAACCGTCCGAACTCCTCGACCGCGTCCACCAGGTCGAACACGTCGCCGTCGGTGTGAAAGGATACCTTCGCCTTCGTGCGCTCGCGGATGCACGCGATGTCGTCGGCGTGAATCGGCTTCAGGCGCCGGCAGGCCCCCATCTTTTTTATCCCGGTGGTGTTGCTCGTGCCGACGATGACCGGGACGCATACCCATCCGACCGGGATGGGTGGTCAGATGGCCCGGAATTGTTGAGAAAAGTCTCCCTCGTGGGTGATAATCTCGCCGTTTTGGTTCGAAACTGGGCTATTCCGGTCGCAAATTCCGGCATCGTTTTTGACACTGGGTGGGTGGACGGGAACGAGTCACCGGATCGCGCGGGCTCCGGAGGGAGGCGAACTATCATGGGCCGGATTGCAGACTACCTCGAAACACTCAGTGCCTCGGAGCGTGACCAATTCAGGGAGCTGATCGAAGAGTGCTCCCTGCGCGAGGTGACGATCCAGCAGAACGCGGCGCGCGCCGATGCCGCGCTCGCCAAGCTCGCCGAGCAGCAGCGCTTGGCGTCCGAGAAGATTCGGGACCTTGAACAGGCAGGGCAGCGGTTGATGAAGACGGCCAGCCGGGCCTACCTGCATACGGTGCCAACTCCGAGCAGGATGCACTGACGCGGTGAACGGCAGGATTCGGGTGCCAGGAGCCAGGAGTCAGGAGTCCGTGCTGTGCCGCCCGGCCACGGGGAATGTCCCGTCCAGCCGGGCCAGCATTTTATCGTAGCGCCGCTCGATCTCCTCGAGCGCCTTCTCAGCATTCTCCGCCGTCAGGTCCCCTGACCGCTGCCGCATCTCCAGCCGCAGCCGCTCGTTCTCGTACCAGCGATCGGGATCGAAGTTGTAGGTCACGGCCTAGTACGGCGAAAAGCCGCTCTTCTCCCAGAAGTCGCCGCGGATGGTCTCGCAGAGCCCCTGCAGCGCGTTCAGGTGCTGCTGTTCCCAGTCGGCGAGGAACTGGTAGAACTTCTTCACCTCGGCCTTCCGCAGAATGTCGATCACCTGGTCCGAAGCGGTCATGGATGAGGCCTCCCGCACGATGCCCAGCCTGTCGTGTCCCACGAGGTGCCGCTCGCGCGTCCCTCATCATACCCGAACGCCGTTCTTCTGGCAGAGGCGACATTCCGGCAGAGGCGACCTTGACACCGTCCGCCCGCCGAGGGAGACTAAGAAGCCCTTTCTCTTGCCCCTTCCATGCGCGTCACGGCTATTCCCCGGAGTCACTTGTTGCTCAACACGCGGTCCTGGTTCGGTCCGTCGGGTCGCGGCAGGCGCGCGCCCCTAGTATTCGCGAGATTAATGGGCACATTGGCCTGACTCATGGATCCGGTATTCGGCACGGTCACCATTCACCCGCGGGAGACCGCGACAACCGAAGGAAATCATGCCTGCCATGGCACCTGTCACGTCCATCCGAGCAGTGCACGCCCTCGCCCGGCAGGGCACGCCGCGGACCATCGCGGTGGCCTGTCCGCACGACGAAGACGTCCTGCTGTCGCTCCACAAGGCCGCCTCGGCTGGCCTCGTCCGGCCGCTGCTGATCGGCCGCCGCGATCGCATCGAGTTGCTCTGCGAGCAGCTCGGGCTCACGACGTTCTGGCATGAGATCATCGAGTGCAGCGACGACGCTGCCGCCGTCGAACTGGCCGTGCGCAAGGTCCGGAGCGGCGAGGCCCAGATGCTGATGAAGGGGCTGGTTTCCACGGGCACCTTCCTGAAGGGCGTGCTCAACAAGGAGTTCGGCCTGCGCCAGCGGCCGCTGCTCAGCCACGTGGCGGTCTACGAGGCGACGGACCCTGAACGGCTCGTCCTGTTCACCGACGTCGCGATGAACATCGCTCCTGACCTGGCGCAGAAGGCGCAGATCCTCGAGAACGCCGTCGGCCTCGCCCATCGCCTCGGCATCGAATGCCCGCGCGTGGCGGCGATCGCGGCGGTCGAGACCGTCAACCCCGAGATGCCGGCCACCGTTGACGCCGCGTCGCTCGCGAAGATGGCCGACCGCGGCCAGATCAAGGGGTGCGTCGTGGACGGCCCGCTGGCGCTCGACAACGCGCTCTCGATCGAGGCCGCGCGGCACAAGGGGATTACCAGCGCGGTGGCGGGCGTGGCCGATGTCCTCCTGCTGCCAAACATCGAGGCCGGCAATGTGCTCTACAAGATTCTCGGTCTTGTCAAGGTCTGGCCGCTCGCGGCCGTCATGGTCGGGGCGAGCGCCCCGGTGGTGCTGACGTCGCGGGCGGATTCCGGCGAGACGAAGTTCAATTCCATCGCACTGGCCGCGGCGATTTTGTGCGAGGTATGATAGACCCTGGTCCGCGCCTGACCGTCATCAGCGGCGCGTTCGGCACCGGCAAGACCGAGATCGCGATCAACCTCGCGCTCAAGCTGCGCGCGGAGGGCCGCGACCCGGTGACGCTGGTCGATCTCGACATCGTCAACCTGTATTTCCGATCGCGGCAGAAGGCGTACGAGCTCGAGCAACTGGGCATCCGCGTGATCTCCAGCGTCGAGGGGATGGAAAACGCCGACCTCCCGGCGCTGTCGCCCGAGATCAACGCGTGCTTCGACCGCAAGGACGGCCCCGTGGTGTTCGACCTCGGAGGGAGCGACCTCGGCGGGACCGTCGCGGCGTACCTGCATCGCGGGTTTGCCAGCGAACCGAGCCATCACTGGCTGGTGGTGAACCCGTATCGCCCGTTCAACCAGACGGCCGAGGCGACGGTGGAGATGGCGGAGCGGATTGCGACGCGCGCGCGCCTGCCTATCACGGGCATGATCGCGAACCCGCACCTGATCAACGAAACCACTCCCGAGATCATCCGCGAGGGGTTGGCCAGGGTCCGCGAAGTCACTCGCTACCCGCTGGTGTACCTGTCCGTGATGGAGGAGTTCTACGTCCCCGGGGCGTTCGACGACCTCGGGGTGCCCGTGATGGTGATCGGCAAGCAGATGAAGCAGCCGTGGGAGCCTGGAGGTATCATGATGGCCGGTAAAAGGGGGAAGCGATGCCCATGATCGCGATCAACGAGGATAGGTGCAAGGGATGCTCGCTGTGCGTCCGCGTCTGTCCCACGCACGTCATCGAGATGGGGAAGCACCTGAACGCGAAGGGCTTCTACCCGGCAGTGTATACCGGCGGCAAGTGCACGGCCTGCAAGGTGTGCGCGCTGATTTGCCCGGATATCTGCATCGAGGTTTTCAAGTAAGGGGAGTCGCTCTTATATGAAAGTACTCATGAAGGGGAACGAGGCCCTATCAGAGGCGGCCATCCGCGCCGGGGCCACCCTGTACTTCGGTTATCCGATCACGCCGCAGAACGAGATCGGGGAGTACATGTCGCGGCGCCTGCCCACTATCCCTGGCGGCGCCTACATCCAGGCCGAGACCGAGGTCGCGTCGATCAACATGGTCTACGGCGCCGTCTCCACCGGCCGGCGCGCGATGACCAGTTCCTCGTCGCCAGGTATCAGCCTGATGATGGAAGGGATTTCGTACCTCGCCGGCGCTGAATTGCCTGCGGTCGTCGTCAGCATCATGCGCGGCGGCCCGGGCCTCGGGAACATCAACCCCGAGCAGGCCGACTACTTCCAGGCGACCAAGGGCGGTGGACACGGCAGCTACCGGATGATCGTGCTGGCGCCCGCGTCGGTCCAGGAGATGACGGATCTGACGGTCCTCGCCTTCGACCTCGCCGACAAGTACCGCAATCCGGCGATGGTGATTGCCGACGGCAACCTCGGCCAGATGATGGAGCCGGTGGAGCTGAAGGACAGCTACCCGAACAACTACGACCATTCCGACTGGGCGCTCACCGGGGCCAAGGGCCGGAAGGGCCACACGATCACCTCCATCTATCTCGACGCGGACGAGATGGAAGACTACATCCACAAGCTGTACCGGAAGTACGGCGAGATCGAGCGCGTCGAGACCCGTCACGAGGAATTCCTCACCGACGATGCGGACGTCGTGATCGTCGCCTACGGGATCGTGTCGCGCGTGGTGCGGTCGGCCGTCGAGCTCCTCCGCGCCGAGGGCATCAAGGCGGGGATGGTGCGGCCGATCACGCTCTGGCCGTATCCGAAGGCCGTGCTCCGGAAACTCGCGGATACGGCGAAGTTCTTCCTGGCGTGCGAGATGTCGATGGGGCAGATGGTCGAGGACGTGCAGCTCTCGGTCGAAGGGCGCCGGCCGGTCTACTTCTACGGGCGGTCGGGCGGGAACGTCCCGACGCCGGCGGAAGTTGTCGCGGCGGTCAAGCAGCGGATGTGAGGGAACAGATGCAGAAGGTATTCGAGCGACCCAAGTCGCTGAACGATAGACCATTCCACTACTGCCCCGGCTGCGGCCACGGCATCGTCCACCGCATGATCGCAGAAGCGATTGACGAACTCGGCCTGCAGGACCGGACCGTCTTCATCTCGCCGGTCGGGTGCTCGGTGTTCGCCTACTGGTATTTCGAGACCGACAACGTGCAGGCGGCGCACGGCCGGGCGCCAGCCGTCGGCACCGGGCTCAAGCGCGCGAACCCCGACTCGATCGTGATTTCCTACCAGGGCGACGGCGACCTCGCCTCGTCCGGCACGGCGGAGATCATCCACGCGGCGGCGCGCGGCGAGAACTTCACCGTCATCTTCATCAACAACGCGATCTACGGGATGACGGGCGGCCAGATGGCGCCGACCACGCTGGTCGGGCAGGCGACCTCGACGTCGCCCTACGGGCGCGATCCGAAGTTCGCCGGCTATCCGATTCATATCAGCGAGATGCTTGCGACGCTGAAGGCGCCACGGTACATCGAGCGGACGTCGCTCAATAATGTGGCGAACCTGTCGCGGACCAAGCGCGCGATCAAGAAAGCGCTGGACATGCAGAACAAGGGCGAGGGGTTCACCTTCGTCGAGGTCCTCGCGCCGTGCCCCACCAACTGGGGCCTGGATCCGAACGAGTCGATCGACTGGATGGAATCGAACATGATGCCCGAGTATCCGCTCGGCGTGTACCGCGACGTGAAGACCGCGGAGGTGAAATCGTGACCTACGAGATCATTCTCGCGGGCTTCGGCGGGCAGGGCATCCTGTTCCTCGGAAAGATGATCGCGCTCGCCGGCATGATCGACGGCAAGGAAGTCTCGTGGATCCCGTCGTACGGTCCCGAGATGCGAGGCGGCACGGCCAACTGCTCGGTCGTTGTGTCGGACCGCCGGATTGGCACGCCGGTCGTCACGCGCCCGAACGTGCTGGTCGCGATGAACCGGCCGTCGCTGGAGAAGTTCGAGTCGACGATGCAGCCGGGTGGCCACCTGCTGATCAACAAGACGCTCATCGAGATCCCGCACACCCGGCAGGACATCGACGTGACGTACCTGGAGATCACGGGGCTGGCCGGCGAGCTGGGGAATCCGCGTATGGCCAACATCGTGGCGCTCGGCGGCCTGATCGGTCGCGTCGGCCTCGTCTCCCGCGACGCGGTGATCGAGGCGCTGAAAAAGGAACTCTCGGGCAAGAAGGCTGCACTGCTGGACCTGAACCTGAAGGCGCTCGACGCGGGGCAGCAGGCGGCGCTGCTGCCGGCATAGCGGAGCAGGGATCAGGGAGCAGGGGGCAGGGACTAGGGATCGGGGATCAGGGATCAGGGGCCAGGGGCCAGGGGTCGATGATCCACATGTAGGGGCGACCGGCCGGTCGCCCGTACGTGTTTTCGGATGCGGCCACCTCCGGTGGGCGCGGCGCCTCGCGGCCCCGGGGTTCCCGGCGTCGATCTCTCGAAGGAGATGCTGGCCATCGCGCGAGGACGTTCGCGACCTCGAGACCGTTCGCGACCTCTCGTCGCTCCAACTGCTGGCCGACCTGCTGGCCGACCGCGTCGCCTCGCCGCTTTCGCTGAACGCCCTCGGCGAAGACCTGGAGGTCAGCCACCGTGGTCGGTGTCGACTCCATAGCGCGAGTCTGGACGATTGTCGTCAGACCCCGTCTCAGAAAACCCTGTCGCAGGCGCGCACGTTTTCTCCTTGGTTCCCGTGCGGATCCCAGCGGCGGGCGAGGGCACCCTCTGTCTCAGGAATCAGTTGATTGCCGAGACGGCGGGACGAGCGCCTACCGCTTCACGGCCATCTCGGTTCTCAGCTCGTCGAACCAGTTTTGCACCAAGTGGATCTCGCGGACGGGCTCCAGGCAGCGTGAGCTTACGAGCGGGGACTATCCGGCGAGCGTCTCAAATGGACCCAATGACGGCTGGGCGGCCTTCTCGACGGGCACGACGGGGGGAGCTGCCGCCGACGAGGACCACGTGTACCTCGTCACGAACCGGTCGGAACTCAAAGCCGCGGTCGCGTCCCTCACCGGCAACCCGCTACGGATCATTATCGTCGCCGGCACCATCTACGCCAGCGTGAACGACGGCAACCAACCGTTGGCGTGCAGCGATTACGCCGCGGGGGACCGGGTACACCCTTGAGGCGTACCTGGCCGCCTACGATCCGGCGGTATGGGGCGGGACCAAGGTTCCGAGCGGCCGGCTCGAGACGGCGCGGGCGGCGGCGGCGAACAACCAGAAGAACCGCATACGTCTCGACATCCCCTCCAACACGACGGTCGTTGGCATGGGGAAGGACGCGAGGATCGTGGGCGCGCACGTCCGCGTCAACTCGGCGGACAACGTCATCATCCGGAACCTCACGTTCGAGGACGCCTACGACTGCTTCCCCCAGTGGGACCCGACCGACGGCTCGAGTGGCAACTGGAACTCGGCCTACGACCTGATCTCGTTGACCGGCGGAAAGGTCGACAGCGTGCTGGTCGGCGCCACGCACGTGTGGGTCGACCACTGCGCGTTCAGCGACGGCGCGCACCCTGACAGCGCCCAGCCGCAGTACTTCGGCCGGCTCTACCAACAGCACGACGGAGCCCTCGACATCACGAATGCCTCCGATTTCGTGACCGTCTCGTGGAACCGGTTCAGCAACCACGACAAGGTGATGCTGATCGGGAGCAGCGATTCGGGCAGCACGGCGACCGGCGACGTCGGCAAGCTGAACGTCACCGTCCACCACAACCTGTTCGACCGCCTCGTCCAGCGCATGCCCCGCGTGCGCTTCGGCAAGGTGCACGTCTACAACAACTACTACGTGGTCGGCGACGACTTCTCGTACGCGTGGGGCGTGGGAATCGCGTCGCGGATCTTCGCCGAGAACAACTTCTTCGAGGTGGAGGGCTCGACGACGCCCGACGAGTTCATCGACTGGTACAAGAAGCCGACCTCGACGTTGGAGTTGCCGAACATCGGCATCTACGTGGGCGAAACGCTGGTCAACGGCCCGGCCATCAAGAACCACGTGAACGTGTTGTACGAGTACAACGCGGCCAATCCGACGAAGCAGCTAGCGCCGACGGTCGACTGGTGGCCGACGCTCTACGAGCAGATGCACCCGACCTCCGCGGTGCCGGCGCTGGTAACGGCGAAGGCCGGGCCCTTCACTTTGAACGAGAAGTAGAGGATGGCCGATATTAGCGCCATCTCGCGGTGCAGGATCCGTGTCCTGACGTGACATAACCCCCGTTCTCAGACGGATCGTCCAACGGTTCCCAAGCCCAGGGCAAGAAGCCCAGCCGGGATCAGTCATACCTGATCGAGCTGACGGCGGCGAACTGGCGCCCGCTCTCCGATTCGGAAAAGTTCAGACTCTTCTCGCGGGATCTGCTGCGCTGGGACACACACTTCTCGCTGGCTATCGACGCGGGTCTATCATTGCCCATCAACGATCGGATCTTCCTCGGAAGGGGCGGCCAGGGCTTCCTCCGCCGGACTGGGTTCAATGTGGCTGA
>JADGOB010000248.1 GCA_017883185.1 Acidobacteriota bacterium | reverse complement strand
CAGAAGGTACCGTCAAGTGGTTCAACGCGGCCAAGGGCTATGGCTTCATCTCGCGCGAGGATGGGGACGACTTGTTCGTTCACTTCCGCGAGATCCAGGACGAGGGGTTCAAGACCCTGGACGAGGGCCAGAAGGTCACGTTCGACGTCACTCAGGGCCAGAACGGCAAGATGCAGGCGAGCAACGTCCGTAAGGTCTGACGCCGTACCACATCTGTGAGTTCGCCGAAGGGCGGCCCCATCGGGGCCGCCCTTCGCGCGTACGGAGGCAGGATCCATGCGCTAGGATGCCCGGCGTGAAGTTGAGGCGCGCCCCAATCGAGTCGCTCGAAGTCGACGACCTGGTCTTCGCCGTCCGCTGGAGCCGGCGACGGCGCACGATCGGCATCAGCGTGGCGCGCGAGGGCGGGCTGCGGGTGCTCGCGCCTGCCGGCGTCCCGGCGCGCAAGCTCGAGAGCGCCGTGCGCGCCAAGCTCCCGTGGGTGCTCCGCAAGCTCGCCGAGTTCGAGGCGCTCGGCCCTCCGGCGCCGCACCTGCGCTTTGTAGACGGCGAGCGGCTCCCTTACCTCGGCCGCACGTACCGGCTCGCGCTCGTCGACGCCGCGGAGCTGCCCGGCGCGCCGGTCGCCCTGCGTCGCGGCCGCTTCGAACTCGCGCGCGGCCTGGACGGCCAGGCGCGCGCCGCCTTCGTGCGCTGGTACACGGAGCACGCGCGGGCGCGGGTCGGCGCGCGCGTCGCCCACTACGCGCCGCTCGTGGGCGCGACCCCCGCCGGCGTCGTGGTCCGCGACCTCGGCACGCGCCGCTGGGGCGTCTGCGACGGCCGCACGCGCGTCGTCACCTTCCACTGGGAGCTGGTGCTCCAGCCGCCCGAGATCGTCGACTACGTCGTGGTGCACGAACTGGCCCACCTGCACGAGCCGAACCACGGGCCGCGGTTCTGGCGGCGAGTGGCCGCCGTCATGCCCGACTGGAAACGGCGGCGCGGCGCGCTCTCGAGTCGCGGGCGCAGCCACACGATCTGAGGAAGCGGCGGGCCACATCCATGTGCCGCCGCGGCGCCAAGTGGGTAGAGCTACCTCGCGGAGGATCCGAGGGCGCGATACCCTCGTTTGATCAGTTCCCGCACGTCCATACCATCGTTTTCCCGTGCACGGCGGCTGTGGTATCCTCTGCCTCCCGCGGGGGCGTGCCGCAGGCACTCCGGCCCCGCACCCGTGGGCGATTAGCTCAGCGGGAGAGCGCCCGCCTCACACGCGGGAGGTCGTTGGTTCAAATCCAACATCGCCCACCAGAAGACATCGAGGCCCCGGCGATGCCGAGGCCTCTCTTCATACTGGGCGTGCCACACGTCGCCCGATTGCAGCCACTGCGCCAGATTCCTCCAGCGAGGTTCATGAAGTCTGCGGACGGATCTCCCAGCGGCCCTCCCGCTCCGGTCATGAACGCCGTGCGCGAAGTGCTGCGCGAGACGCGCGACGACCGTCTTGCCGAAGCGCTGCTGATCCTTGCGCAGCCTGGCGCCCCTCCCAGCGATGAATGCTGGAAGGGGCGCCAGGCGCAACACACGAGCGTCCCGGCCGCTTACTCGGCGCCGAACGCCGCCATCTCCTTCAGCTCCTCCGCTGTGAGCTCGCGCGGAGTCTCGCCACGGTCCACCTTCTCGCCCTGGACGTGCTGGCGGATGTCCTCGACGATCTCGGGGTTCGCCAGCGTGGTCGTGTCTCCGATATCGGCGAAGTTCGAGATCGAGGCGATGACCCTGCGCATGATCTTTCCGGAGCGCGTCTTCGGCATGTCCGGAACGATCCAGACGTTCTTCGGGCGCGCGATCTTCCCGATATGGCTCTCGATCGCCTTGCTCACCTTCTTCTCGATCTCGCTGCTCGCGCTGAAGCCGGGCTTGAGCGACACGTACATCTCGACGGCCCGGCCGCGGATGTCGTCGATCACCGGGACGGCTGCGGCCTCGGCGATCTCCTCGACGGTGATGCTTGCCGACTCGAGCTCTTTGGTGCCGAGCCGGTGCCCGGCGACGTTGATCACGTCGTCGATCCGGCCGAGGATCCGGAGGTAGCCGTCGGCCGCCTGCATGGCCCCGTCGCCCGCCATGTACGGCCAGTCGCGCCAGTCCTTGCTCTCCTTGTTCGCGCAGTACTTCTCGTAGTAGGTCTGGATGAACCGCTCGGGCGAGCCCCAGATCGTCTGGAAGCTCCCGGGCCAGGGGTTGCGGATGCAGACGTTGCCCGCCCTGCCGCTTCCAGGCTCGAGCACGTTGCCGTCCTCGTCGTAGATCGCGGGGTAGATGCCGAGGACGCCCGGCCCGCAGCTGCCCGGCTTCATCGCCTGCAGTGCGGGCAGGGTGCTGCCCAGGAAACCGCCGTTCTCGGTCTGCCACCAGGTGTCGACGATGGCCGCCTCGCCCTTGCCGACACTGTCGTAGTACCAGCGCCAGACCTCCGGCTCGATCGGCTCACCGACGGTCGTCATGTGCTTGAAGCGGTAGTTGTACTTTGCCGGCTCGTCCGGCCCGAGCTTGCGCAGCATCCGGATCGTCGTGGGCGCGGTGTGGAAGATGTTCACCCCGAGCCGCTCCGCGATCCGCCAGGGACGACCGGGATCCGGATACGTGGGCACGCCCTCGTAGATGACGCTCGTCGTCCCGAGCGCCAGCGGACCGTAGACGATGTAGGAGTGGCCGGTGATCCAGCCGATGTCGGCGAGGCACCAGTACGTGTCCTCCGGGTGGATGTCCTGGTAGTACTTCGACGTGCCCGCGACATAGGCCAGATAGCCGCCGGTGCTGTGCTGACAGCCCTTCGGCAGGGCGGTCGTGCCGCTCGTGTACATGAGGAACAGCGGCGCCTCGGCGGGCATGGAGACCGGCTCGACCAGCGTCCCGCGGTAGTCGTTCAGCAGCTCGTCGACGAAGAAGTCGCGGCCGTCGACCATCGGGCTCTCTGACGCGTACTGGCCCGCGTGCCGCCGCCAGACCAGTACCTTGTCGACCTCGATGCCTTGTTCGCGCGCCACCGCCAGCGCTTCGTCGGCCTTCGCCTTGTGGTCGACCAGCTCGCCGTTGCGGTAGTAGCCGTCCATCGTCACTAGGATGCGACTTTGCGAGTCGGCAATCCGGCCTCCGCAGGCCATGCCGCTGAACCCGCCGAACACCTCGGAATGGATCACCCCGAGTCGGGCGCAGGCGAGCATCGAGACGGGCAGCTCGGGCACCATCGGCAGGTGGAAGGTCACGCGGTCTCCGACCTTCACGCCGCAGAAGTCGCGGAGTAGCGCGGCGAACTCGTTCACCCGGCCGTAGAGATCCTGGTACGTGACCGCCTCCGTCCGCTCCTCCTCCGGCTCCGGCACCCAGATGATCGCCGCCTTGTTCCGGCTTGTCGCCAGGTGGCGGTCGACGCAGTTGTAAGAGACGTTCAGTCGGCCGCCGACGAACCACTTCCAGAACGGCGGGTTGCTGGTGTCCAGCGTCGTTTGCCAGTAGGTATCCCACGTGAGCAGATCCGCGTACTCCTTGAAGCAGTCGGGGAAGTGCTCCTCACTGAAGCGTTCCAAGATATCCGGGTCGGCCGCGTTTGCCTGTCCGATGAACCTCGCAGGAGGTTGGTAGTACCCCTCCTCCTTCCAGTGCACAGCGATATGCGCGTCGTCGACCTGGGCCTTCTTTGCGTCTTTCACTGCTCAACCTCCCGCTCGAAAACAAAGCCTGAGGATCTCTTGCCGAACACCAGCAGCTTGGGCAATCACACCTCCGATCGTGCCGCCTCCTTTCGGCGCCGGCCCCACCACCCCCGGCAGTTAGCCGGAAGGGGACGTGGAAGAGCGCCGATTGTACTACATATAGGAAGTTGCAGGGTTAGTCAACCGCAGTGCGATACGACTTCGCCGCTACAGCTCAGGTCGTACGGGTGGTCGGTCACGACCTCCGCGCCGTCCTCGCTGACGACGAGGATGTCCTCGAGCCGGACGGTGCCAACGGGCGCAACAGGCCTACCGCCGCGTAGGAGGCGCGGCGACGGCGCACGGCGGCCCTGCTGCGGCGGCGCCGCTCCCGTTTGGCTAGACTGAAGACCGGAGAGCAGCACGGTGCCGACGCGCGAAGTCAGACCCGACATGTCACAGGTGACTTCAATCCGGGAGAGCGGCGTGGTAACATTCACCAAGACGGTGTTCCTTTCTGGTGGGATTCTGGAGGTTTCGCAACTCCGATTATCCCAGCTCAGGGGTTCACCGTCGCCTGTTTCAGGCGTGAATCTCGGATGATTCGTGAAAGATCGAGGCTAGTGTGACTGATTGGCCTAGCCCAAGGAGGGAGGTACACGTTGCCGTCGTCCAGCCCGCGTGGTCCAGGACCAAAGGGCGCACTGGAGCGATGACTGTGGACACACCGCTGGCTGGTCCCGCCGCGCGGAAACCTGGTAGCCCACCGGCTGCGGGAGAGTCTATCTATCTATCCATCAAGCGAACCAGTGAAAGGTTCATGGGAGGTGAACAGGGTGGCTGACGAGCAGAAGCTTTTCCCACCGTCGCCCGAGTTCTCGAAGAACGCCTACTTCAAGAGCGAGGCCGAGTACGAGGCCACGTACAAGCGTTCCGTCGAGGACCCCGAGGGGTACTGGGCCGAGCGCGCCAAGGATGCGCTGGTCTGGACGAAGCCGTGGGACAAGGTCCTGGAGTGGAGCTTCGATGCCACGCCGAGCATCAAGTGGTTCCAGGGCGGCGAGCTCAACGTGAGCTACAACTGCCTGGACCGCTGGGTCGAGGCCGGCAAGGGCGACAAGCCCGCCATCATCTTCGAGGGCGACCCGGGCGACACCATCACGAAGACGTACAAGGAGCTCCTCGACGAGGTCAGCAGGTTCGCGAACGTGCTCAAGAAGCACGGCGTGAAGAAGGGTGACCGCGTCGCCGTGTACCT
>JADGOB010000247.1 GCA_017883185.1 Acidobacteriota bacterium | reverse complement strand
GAAACAGACTTCGGCGCCACCGAGGTTGCTGCTGTGAGAGACGACGAGGAGCTTCACAGTCCGAGGTGCAGTCGCGGGTTGGCGGGAAGGTCGCCGGCGCGCAGGATGTCCGCCGTCCCCCGCAGAAGCGCGCGGGCGACGGCGCGCTCGTCGCCGTCGGTGCGGAGCACTCCACGGACCGCACGCGTGAGGATCTCGCCGAGCAACGACCACCAGAACGCTCCTCGGTTAACGCCGTGTCCGCGCAGCTCGCACACGAAAGCGTGCCGGCGACGGGCGTTCTCCCGCGCGAGTCGCGCGTGATCCCACCGCCCCACCTCAGAGCAGAGATGTCGCAGACGGGCGCGTTCGGTGACGACCACGCGCCCCAGACGACTCACCCTGAAGCTGAAGTCCACGTCCTCGCCCAGGGAGTAGCCGGTCATGCGCTCGTCGAAGGAAAGCTGCGCGAAGACCCGACGCCGGTAGGACATCGCACACCCCGAGAGCCAGTCGACATCAAGGATGCCGCGCGGTCTGTGGACGAGCACGTTTGCGCCGGAGGGAAGCACCCGTCCCTGGCGCGTGGCGGAGTCGAGCAGGAACATCGGGCCTGTGAAGCGCACCCGACGCGACGGCGTATTGATGACCCACCCCCCCACGCCGAGTACGTCGTCGTGCTCGACGAACACGCGCTCGATCTGCGCGAAGTAGTCCGGCGCAAGCTGCACGTCGTCATCGATGAAGTGGACCACCTCGGTGTCGTCCCGCAGCGCACGTACACCAGCCATGCGCTGCCGGGCGAGTCCGGGGGGCGCGTGCCGGTGGCGCACCGCGGGCCAGGCGCCCGACGCGGCGAACGCATCTAGCACACGACGAGTGGCATCGTCGTCGCTCGCATCCACCACGAGAAGCGCCGGGGTCACCGACTGGCCGGAGAGTCCGGCGAGCAGACTCTCCACATCGACCGCCCGGTTGCGTGTGCACAACACGATCTCAGACCGCATCATGGCCCCCGAGGTGGGTGCGCGGTTCGAGCAGGCCGGCGTAAAGCTGTTCGTAGGCGCCCACCACATAATCCCACGTGAAGGACTCGTGCCAGGCCGCGCGGCCCTGGCTCGCCAGGGACTCCCACTCGGGCCCCCTGCTCGCAAGGCGGCGGATGGCGGCGGCCATCGCCGCGGCGTCTCGGATCACGACGCCCCCGGGGAGCTCGGGAACGTTGCCGACCGGCGTGCTGACCCAGGGCGTGCCCGACGCCATCGCCTCGAGGATGACGAGCGGAGCACATTCGACTAGCGAGCCGAACAGGAACAGGTCGGCCTGGTGGTAGGCGGCCACGACCAGCTCGCGAGGCACTCCAGTGAGAACCACCACGCGCGTGCCGCGGGGGGATGGAAGCGAGAGCTGCCGCCCACGGCCCGCGACGCGCGACTCGAACAACTCGTAGCGCAGGATGTTGGCCCGCCGGCGCATCGTGTAAAGCGCGCCGGGAGACGTCCGGAGCTCCCCAGTGACGTAGCGGTTGATCTCCGAGCCGACGAACACCAGAGCCGCGTGCCGGACGCCGGAGCGGACGAACGCGTCGTACACGAGCCTCTGACCCTTGGCGGTCATCAGGTTGGCCACACAGATGAACAGGCGCTGCTCCACGAACCCGTACAGTTCGCGGAAACCCGACCTCGCGGACTCGAACTCCTCCGTGGCCGCCCCGTTGCCGATCACCACCCCGTTGGTGAGGCCATGCGCATCCGAGAACTCCTTGTCCCGATAGCACGCGGACAGGTGGACGACTCGATCGTACTGGCGCAGCCTCGCCGGCAGCCGCGAGAAGTAGCTCGAGTAGGCAGGGGCGCTCAGCTCGGAGTACCCACACGGCACGAACACTTTCTTGCAGCCTAGCTGCGGCAGCAGCGGGAAGACCAGGTCCGTCGCCCACGTCTGCGCGGCGTAATCCAAGAGTACGTCGCCGTCGAACCGGGAGACGAACTCCGCGTACGCGCGACCATCGCCGCCGAAGCCGAGCATTTCGTTGCCGGCGACGTCGAAGCGTTCTATGCGCACCCCCGCGTGCTCGGCCGCAGCCCCGGGGCCGGCGACGCCGGTGGCCACGGTCACGCGATGGCCGCGGGCGGCCAAGCCCTCCGAGATGCGCTGCATGGCGATGGCGACGCCGTCCACACGGGGCCAGTACGTCGCACACGTGTGAAGGATGCGCATCAGCTCGTCCTCGCCGCATCGCGTCCGGCGTACGCCCGGGCAAGACGCTTCCAGGTGCCCGGCGCCTGCGGCCGCTCGCGCACCACCCGCCAGGCTGCGGCACGCGCCGTCGAGGCATCGCCGACGGCCATGGCCGCCTCGGCGATCTCCGCGTTGAGCCCGGCCCGCCGCGTACGAAAAGCGGCGCGGTGGGCCGACCGGGTGCCCGGATACCGCTCCTCGACTCGGTCCAGGACCCTGAGGAGGCCTTTCGCGGTCTCCATGGCCGACCACTCGCTACGGTAGTTCGGTCCCCAATCGCGGTACACGAGCCACGGCCGCTCGAGAAAGGCGACCTGCGCGATGCAGGCGACGCGTAGCCACAGGTCGTAGTCCTCGATGCCCGGGAGGTGCTCTCTTTCGCAAAAGAGGCCGGCATCCAGGAGCAGCTGCCGGCGCACGAGGACGCTCGAGGTGATGATGAAGTTGCCGACCACGAGCCGATCGAGCACGCTGCCCGACGCGCCGGCAGCTCGCGCAAGTAGCGGGTGAAGCCCCTCCACACGACCTGGCGCGGTCTGCCGCAAGGCGTTGGTGGACACCAAGCCGATGCCGGGGTGTGCGGACAGCGCGGAGAGCTGCGCCTCGATCTTACCGGGCAGCCAGACATCGTCGGCGTCCAGGAACGCGATGAGCTCGCAAGAGGCCCGCTCGACACCCGCGTTGCGCACCACGGAGGGGTTGCCGGAGTGGGGCTCGGCGAGCAGCGTCACCCTGCCGCCCAGCGATTCGACGAGCCTCCGCGTGCCATCCGTCGACCCGTCGTCGCAGATGAGCACCTCGTCCACCACCGGCCCCTGCGCCCATGCGCTCTCGATGGCGTTACGGATGAACGCCTCGCCGTTATAGACCGGGATGACGACGCTGACCTTCGCGTGTCCGCTCACGTCATCCCTATCGTTTCGAACACGTCGTGGAACCGCTTCTGCCAGGTGTGATCGTTGAGAGCCCGCCTCAAGCCTGCCAGGCGAATGCGCTCCCTCTCCTCCTCATGGACGAGGTAGTACCGGCACTTGTCCACGAGGTCGTCGAGATCCTCGTAGCAGACGACCTCCCGACCGATGTCGAAGAACTCGGCGAGCTCGTCCATGTACTCGACCATGTAGAAGGCGCCGGACATGGGCGCTTCGAAATCGCGCAGGCGGATCTGCGTGATCCGGCGGCCGTCCTCGAGCGAGCCGGCGACGCCCGAGAAGCCCAGCGAGATCGCGCTTCGGCTGTACATTTTCACCATGTCTTCATCTGAGAGTGGCCCTTCGCACACCGAGCGCGGCATGAGCACCGGCAGGTCGTACCTGGCGCGCCCCAGCGTCGCCTTGTAGGCGCGCTTGGCGGTGCGCTTCCACGCCGGCAGACGCAGGAGCGCCCTGGCGTAGCCGCCCGCGGAGTCCGCCAGCTTGAAACCGGCCTCGTCCTGCCACCCGGGTCCCCACGCGTGGGTGTCGATTCCCGCATCGATGAGCCTGCGCAGGTACAGCGGCCGCTCCGCATAGCGCGCACCGACGAACGTCACCTCGAACTGGCGCGGCACGTCGTACGGGTGGTAGACGTTGGGGTTGGCGGCCTCCTGGCAGTACACGGGATTCGCGCCCAGCGCCCGATAGTCGTCCAGCCGGAACTTCTCGGGCACGAGGCAGTAGTCGTACGCCGGGGCGATGTCGGCCACGAGATGCAGCTGATACGAAGCGTTGCAGTACCAGTTCATCGTCGTGATGCCCATCCGCCGGATCTCGCGGATCGTCTCGGCTCCCGCGCACGACGAGTAGAAATAGCTGAAGAACAGGTCGACCGGGCGCTCGGCGTGAGTCGTGGAGATCTGCGCGAGTAGCGCGGCCTCCGCAGCGGGACGATGCTCGGCTACGAACGCCGCGTTGGCCGGCACGGTGAAGTCCGCGGCGGCCAGCAGAGGCTCGAGATCGTGTTCAAACTCCACCACATCGTGGCCGAGATCGACGAGTGAGAGATACAGATTCTCCCGCCAGACCTGTGAGTCGGCGAGCGCACCGTTCGGACGCTTGCCTGATGCATAAAAGATGCGCACGCGGCCTGCTCCTGTGCCCGGCGGGAAACGCGTGCCCCGCGCCAGGCGTCCGTTCCGTCTGTACCGCACCCGAGTCTTCAGACACGGATCTTCCTTGCGCGGCGACCTTTCGAGCGTACCATGCTGCACGCCTTGCCGCGAGGCTGAGGAAGCCGTTCTTCTCGGGTAGCCACTCCTCGTTGTGTATCATCCGCAACAGGGTCGGCGCCCGCCCGAGCGGTCTACCGGCGCAGACCGGGCCCTTTAGGTCCGAGAAGGTGCAGTGGAGTTCGCACGAACGATCGTCCCGGCGGCGAACGCCCGCATGAGTACCGTACCCAACAACCAAGAGCGCTGGCTTGAGATGGGAAGAACTACGCGGAGCCGCCCCCCGCATCTCGTTGGGCTGATCCGTCCGGTCGGGGTGCGACACTCGGCCGATGCCGAGGATGAGCGCAGCGAAGGTGAAGTGCCCGAGGTCTGAGCACGCTGGCTCTCGGATCAAGCTGGACGGGACCTACGGAAGGCCCGGTCACCGGCGACAGCGCTACAAGTGCTCGCCCCGCCGGGGCGGAAGGCCACACGTGCTCACGGAGCTCCTGCCACGGGAGGAGTCGTGGCATGGCTCCTGCGAGCACTGTGAGCGACGGCTTGAGCGACGCGAGGGCCCGAAGGCGCCTCGCCACT
>JADGOB010000027.1 GCA_017883185.1 Acidobacteriota bacterium | reverse complement strand
ATGTATGTTATGTTAACCTAGCGGCTTGGCTCGACCTCCCCCCTCCCGCTTCCACCTTGGGATCACGGGAAACGGGACGGTCTCGGTGCTGCCGGGGTCAGACCTGGAAATAATGATGTTTCAAGACCTGCCCCCAGATCACTTACGACTGTCGGAGCTCGTTGAGGATGCCCTCGAGAGTGTCGATGATTTCCTGCCGTTCGACGGAGCCTTTCCGGAACTGCAGTTTCATCGTGAACGCCTTCGTGGTGGGACGATAGTTGAAGACGTAGGCCTTCGGTCGTCCAGCGGTTACCGGCCGCGGCTTCGCCCTCTCGCGACGCACTGATTCGCGAGTGGCGTGCCCGGAGACGATCCGCTCGACCAAGCCGATCATTTTCTGAGTGTCAGACTGTCTAACTATCTCTAAAAGAATGGACTTAGAGGAAATGTCGGCCAGCCGACAAAGGTTTCGAACATCATCAGGCATCTTGGCCAGCGCGAGAGACTCGGTAATTGATGTCCTGGAGCGGCTGAGCTTCTTCGCCAGCTCTTCGTGCGTGTAGCCACACCGGGCCGCCAGCCCGTGCAACGCGTCGGCCTCTTCGAACGGGGTCAGGTCCTTCCGCTGGAGATTCTCGACGAGAGCAAGTTCGATGACCTCCGTGTCATCCGCGTCGCGCAGCACGACCGGGAGCTCCTCGAGCCCGGCTTGCACCGCGGCTTGGTAGCGCCGCTCCCCTGCCACGATTTGGTAGCGATCGCCATGCTGGCGAACCAGCAATGGCTCGAGGATCCCCTTCTCGCTCACCGACGCGATCAGCTCCGAGAGGTCACCCATCATCTGCCTTGGCTGTGTGGGGTTAGGATCGATCTGCTCGATCGGAACCATCCGGCCAACCGGGGCCCCAGCCGACGCCGCCAACGCTTCGACGTAGTGCTCGTCGTGACGCATCCGAACGGTTTCCGGCAAGCCACGCCTAGGCACGGTCCATCACCTCCTCAGAGAGCGAGTAGTACTCGGTGGCGCCGCTCGAGTCTGGCGCAAACGTGAAAATCGATTCCTTGTACGCCGGACTTTCCTCCAGCCGGACGCTCTTCGTGATGATCGTGTTGAAGACCTTCGAGCCAAATACCTTCTGGATCTGTCCCCGGATGTCCCGCGCCAGCGACGTCCGTTTGTCGTGCATCGTGATCAGCACCCCCATGATTTCGAGCCCTGGGTTTGCCCGGCTTCTGACCTTCTCCACCGTCTCGAGGAGATCGTCCGTTCCCTCGAGCGCGAAGTAAGATGACTGGATCGGAATCAGCAGGTGCGTCGCGGCAACCAGCGCATTGACCGTCAGCAGCCCCAGGGCAGGCGGGCAGTCGATGACGATGATGTCGTGGTTCTTCGTGACAGCCGCCAGCTTGTCCTTCAGCCGGAAGTGGGCGTCCATCTCCCCCACCAGCTTGCCCTCGAGCTTGGCCAGTCCAATGCGCGACGGGGTGATGGAGAGCCGCTCGACGGTCGTGGGAATGACAATGTCCGAGATGGAGCAGGTTGGGTCGGTCAACGCATCGAACAGGCTTCGCGTGACGGCGGCCGGGTCCACGTAGGACATGGTGCTGTTCGCCTGCGGGTCCAGGTCGATTAGGAGCGTTCGATGTCCCCGGAGGGCCAAGGCGGCGCCTAGGTTGATCGCTGTCGTTGTCTTACCGACGCCGCCCTTTTGGTTTGCAATCGCAAGAATCATCAGAGGCGTTCAGGCGCGCGCTCGCGCAATGGGTAATCCGGTAGGCCCCACTATTCTAGGAACCACGGCGCACGCTGTCAATTGAAGAACGCTCGGACGCGACCGCGTGGAAGTGAGGATTCTGAAACAGGCCATTTTTTGCCGATCAGTAACGTCAGCTACATCTTGTACTTGCCCAGTTCCTCGGGATCGAGACCTTCGAGCCACTGCTGCAGTCGTTCCGTGTCGGCCTTGTCGGTACTGAAATCCACCCCCTTCGCGTTGTCGATGACCGTCTCCTCGACGAAGATCGGGGCCTGCGTCCGCAGCGCGAGGGCGATCGCGTCGCTCGGCCTGGCGTCGATGGCAACGGTGTCGGTCCGCGTCTCCACGTAGATGAGGGCATAGAACGTGTTGTCCTTGAGATCGGAGACGACGATCTTCGTCACGGCGCCGGAAAGGTCCTCGATGATGTTGCGCAGCAGGTCGTGTGTCATCGGGCGCGGCGTGGAGATGTTCTCCATCTGCAGCGCGATCGCGTTGGCTTCGAAGATGCCCACCCATATCGGGAGCACGCGCTGCCCATCCTTGTCGCACAAGATGATGATGGGCATGCTGGTGATCGGATCCACCATCAGCCCCTTAATCGTCATCTCGATCTGCATCGGCTCTCCCCGCCCGAACTACGACTCCACGGTTGTTGATTCGCCCATGTCTACAACGTACGCGCCAACTGATGTCGTGTCAACCGGCGCTCCTCCACGAACCTCACCCCACAGGCTGTTCGGCCCAGCCCGGAGGATTGTCACGGCCACGACTTGCCCAAGCCATTCCGGCTTGCCAGGCAGGTTCACCACCACGTTGCCCGTCGTCCGGCCCGCCAGTTCGTGCTGACGGCGGCGGCTCCGTGAGTCGACCAGCACCTCGTGAACACGCCCCAGCTCGGACCGGTGGATGGCCCACTGGATGGCCTTCTGGGCTTCCTGCAGTTCCGTCAGACGCATCCCCTTCTCGTCTTCCGGCACGTCGTCTTTCAGGCGCCTCGCCGCCAGCGTGTTGGGACGCTCAGAGTACTTGAACGAAAACATCGAGCTGAACCTGACGGCTTCCGTCAGTGACAGCGTCTCCCGAAAGTCCTGGTCAGTCTCCCCCGGAAACCCCACGATCATATCGGTCGAAATGGCCATGTCCGGGATAGCCTGGCGGAGTCGATCGGCCAGCGCGAGGTAATCCTCGCGAGTGTGCCGGCGCCGCATCGCCCGAAGAACGCGCGTAGACCCGGACTGAACGGGCAGGTGAACGTGCTTGCACACGTGCGGGAGGTCCCGTATCGCGGCGATAAGGCGTTCGGATGCGTGACGGGGATGCGGGCTGGCGAAGCGAATTCGCTCCACCCCTGGCACGTCGTTCACCGCCTCGAGGAGTGCCGCGAAATCGCACGACGCATCGTCCGGCGCCTCGTAGTGGTTCACTATCTGCCCGAGCAGCTGCACTTCCCTTCTGCCCGACGCCACCGCCTCCCGGACCTCCGCCAGGATTTCCGCCTTTGACCGCATCCGTTCGTGGCCGCGCGTGTAGGGCACCACGCAGAACGCACAGAAGTCGTTGCAGCCTTCGAGAATCGTGACATAGGCCTTGACCGGGTCCGAGCGCCTCGCAAGCCCGAGCGGGAAGCTGACGTCCTCGTAGGGATTCAGATCCACCTGCTGCCGCCCGGTCGTCGCGGCCTGTTCGATGAGCACCGGGAGTTGACGGGCCGCATGGGTGCCGACGATGACGTCCACGTATGGGGCGCGTTTGAGAATGCGGTTTCCCTCCTGCTGCGCGACGCAGCCCGCGACCGCGATGAGAGGCCGTCTCTCCTCCGAGCCTCCTGCCGTCCGGAGTTCGCCGAGTCGGGAGAAGAGTTTCTCCGCCGCGTGCTCACGGACGCTACAGGTGTTCAGCACCACGACTTCGGCGTCTTCGGGGTCGTCCGTTGCCTCGAAGCCGGCCTGCTCAAGGAGCCCGGCCATCCTCTCCGAGTCATGGAAGTTCATCTGGCAGCCGAACGTTTCTATCAGGTACTTTCGCGCCATCGGGACTATCGCCTGGGGGCTTTCGCTTTCGCCCTTTCGCTTTCGCCTTTCGTGGTCTGTTCGCTTTCGTCTTGCCTGGTGCGAAGCATCTCTCTCGCGCTCTCCCTGGCCGCCGCTGTCACTTCGGCACCGCCTATCATACGTGCGAGTTCGGCCTCCCTTCCCGCCCGATCGAGCGTGTCGACTTCGGTCGCGGTCCTCCCGTCCCGCACTTCCTTGCGAATGCGGTATTGCCGGCGTCCATATGCGGCGATCTGGGGGAGGTGCGTGATGCACAACACCTGGAAGGTCCGCCCCAGGTGGCGAAGTTTCCCTCCGACGGCGTCCGCCACTCGGCCACCGATCCCTACGTCCACCTCATCAAAGACGAGCGTCTTCCCGGGCTGGTCCAGTGACGCGAGGCTCTTGATGGCGAGCATGACTCGCGACATCTCGCCGCCGGAGACGATTCGCGCGAGAGGCCGGAGTTCTTCTCCTGGATTCGGCGAGAGGTAGAACTCCCCGACGTCGATGCCGCGGTTGGTCCACCGCTCTTCCGGCAGCACGCCGTCGTCGAATCTCACCTCGAAGCGCGTGTGTTCCATGGCGAGTTCGGTCACTTGACCTATCAATGCGGACGAAAAGTGAGTAGCTGCCGCTCGGCGTTGGCGCGAAAGGTTGCCCGCAGCCTCGACGAAGCGTGAAGCGGCTCGTGACACGTCAGCGTCTGCCGCAGCCAGCCGGTCCGTCAGCGACTCGAGCCCCACGCGTTCCTCGCGAAGCGCGCGTTGCCTGCCGACCACATCAGCAAGAGTCGGACCGTGCTTCCGCTTCAGACGCTCGATGAGCGCCAGCCGGTCCTCGACTTCCTGCAGGCGTGCCGGCGACGCGTCGATGCTGGCGGCGTAGCCCCTGAGGAAGGCGGCCAGGTCTTCGAGCTGTGACTTGATGCCGTCACGCCCGTCGAGGAATGTCGCGAAGCGTCCGTCGAGCGTCGCCAGCTCCGCAACTCTCCTCCATACCTGCCCCAGCCCGGCCAGCACCGCATCGTCCCTGTCGTACAGGATGGCATAACTCTCGTCGGAAAGCCGCCGCACACGCTCGGCGCTCGAGAGCAACGTGCGGAGCGCGAGGAGTTCTTCGTCCTCGCCTTCCCTGGGCTGCGCCCGGTCGAGCTCGGCCAGCTGAAATTCGATCAGCTCGAGACGAGATCCGCGCTGCCGGGACAACTCGCGAACCTGCGCCAGCCCGCCGCGCGCGGACTGCAGCTGGCTGAACGCCTCCGCGACCAGCTGCCGCTGCGAATCCAGGCCGGCGAACCGGTCGAGAACGTCGATGTGCGTTTCGGGGTCGAGGAGCGCCTGGTGCTCGTGCTGCCCATGCAGGTCGACGAGCCTGGCACCCAGTTCACGCAGCGCGCCTGCGGTCACGAGTGAACCGTTGACGAAAGCCCGGCTTCTTCCCTGCGCCGTGACCTCCCGCCGGACGAGGAGCTCGCCGCCATCGTCGGCATCGAAGATCGCCTGGACCGTGGCGCACTCCTCGCCGGTCCGGACGAGGTCGGGCGACGCGCGGCCGCCGAGTAGCAGGCCGACGGCTTCGACGAGAATCGACTTGCCGGCGCCCGTCTCGCCGGTCAGGACGGTCAGCCCCGCGTCGAACTCGATCTCGACCGCCTCGATGACGGCCAGGTTCTGGATGGCGAGGAATCGGAGCATGCGCGTCGCCACGAGGACGAATAAGTCGCTTCCGGATGAAGTCTTCGACGTCCGGGAATAGAAATCGTGGCCGGCTGGCGAAAGCCGGGAAGCGCAATGATATCATACATTTGACAGGCATTTCGGCGCGTGTTAGGCTAAAGACAACTGCGCTGTCCCAGCGGCGCGAGGTCTATGAAGCGGAGGCACGTTTGCGCACGCTTGGATACTTGGCGCTTGCACTGCAGGTGCAGGGCGCGGCCGCACCTGAGGGTGTGTTGGGCGGAAACCTGCTTCGCCTGGTCTTCCGCTCCAGTTGGCTCGCCCAGTTCGTCCTGCTGATCCTCTTACTGTTCTCCGTTGCATCGTGGGGAATCATCCTCTACAAGCTCTGGACGTTTCGCCGAGCCGAGCGGCAGTCGACGACTTTCCTCGACGTGTTCCGCAAGAGCAGCAAGTTCTCCGAGGTTCACGCGGTCTGCAAGACGCTGAGCGACAGCCCGCTGGTCGGGGTCTTTCAATCGGGCTACGCTGAACTGAACACGCAGTTGCGGCAAACCGGAGGCGTGTCGGTGACGGCGCAGACGATTGCCCCCGGGGGCGTCCAGGTTCGGCCGACGTTGAAGAGCCTGCCGGCGGTCGACCGGGCGCTGCTGCGCGCCTCGACCCAGGAGATCAACAAACTGGAAGAGCGGGTGCCCTTCCTGGCGACCACGGCCAGCATCACGCCGTTCATCGGGCTGTTCGGCACGGTGTGGGGCATCATCAGCGCGTTCGACAGCATTGGCCAGACGGCGTCCACGAGCCTGGCGGTTGTCGCGCCGGGGATCGCCGAGGCGCTGATCGCGACGGCGGCGGGCCTGTTCGCCGCGATCCCGGCCGTGTATTTCTACAACCTGCTCGCGCACCGGGTGAAACTGTTCGCCACGCAGATGGACGACTTCTCGCTCGAGTTCCTGAATATCGCCGAGCGTAACTTCACGTAGGACGGCCAAAGACGCGATGCCGAAGATTCAGCCGATTGAAGCGGGCGGCGGCGGCGGCGGGCGTGCGCGCACGCGGCGGATCGTCTCGACGCTCAACGAGATCAACGTGGTTCCGCTGGTGGACGTGATGCTTGTGCTGCTGATCATCTTCATGGTCACGGCACCGATGATGCAGCGCGGTCTCGACGTGAACCTGCCGCAGGCGCGCCGCGCGCAGGAGATCAACGACCAGCGGTTGTTCGTCACCGTGCCGTTGACGTTTCGCAAGGACCGGAAGGTTCACCTCGGGCAGGACGCCGTGCCTTTCGAGTTTCTCGCCGAGCGCGTCCGCCAGGCGATGCGCTGGCGATCGGAAAAGCAGGCGTTCCTGCAGATCGACGCGGCGCTCGGCGTCCAGGACATGATCGACGTGATGGACAAGCTCAAGGAAGGGGGCGTCGACAAGGTCGGGATCGTGGCGAAGTTCCCCGAAACGCGCTGAGTTCTCGCGATCGCCATGGAAGCCGTCACTGCCGTTCTGGTCGACCGTGAGCGCGAGGCCCGCGGGCTGAGCCCGATGCTGGCCTGCTCGCTCGCGCTGCATCTGCTGGTGGCCGTCGCGGTGGCGTTCGGGCCTGGCCGGTGGCTGGCGGGGACGACGACGCAGGTGCCGAAAGTGGTCATGTCGGTGAGTCTGGGCGGCGGGCGCGGACCGGATAACGGGGGCTCGAATCCGCTCGGTGGGCGGCCGGTCCAGCAGGCAGTGCCCGCGCCTGAAGCCCGGCCGCAACCGGTGAGACCGCCGGCTGCGAAAACGCCGGAGATGACGGTGCCCGTGCCGGCGCCGAAAGCGCGAACCAAGCCGCTCGCGGAGACGCCGCGGTCCGAGGTGAAGGCAGCGCCCGAGGATGCGCGCGGCAGGATTCCGACCACGGGGCCTGAAGAGAAATTCGGGTCGAGTTTCGCGGAGACGGGCGTGAGCGGCCTCGGCCTCGGCTTGGCCACGGGTGGCGCCGGGACCGGGTCGTCTCTGGACGTCGGCAATTTCTGCTGTCCCGACTACCTCCGCATCATGACGCGGCGGATCACGGAGAACTGGAACTCGCGTCAGGGGGTGACGGGCATCACCGTGATGCGGTTCACGATCCTCCACGACGGCCGAATCACGGACATCGGGGTGGAGCAATCGGCCGGGTACGTGCTCGATCTCACGGCGCAGCGGGCCCTGCAGCGGGTCGGGCAGTTGCCGCCGCTGCCGACGGCCTACACGTTTCCGAACCTGACGGTGTACCTGAGATTCGAGTACCAACGCTGATGCGCCGAACGATCCTCGTCCTGGCCACGTCCCTGGCCGCCGCCGCGGTGCTGATCATCACCGGCCACGCGGCGCAGTCCACCGCGACCCCACAGCAGCAACCGCCGGCCGTCTCGCTCACGATCACCGGCGAGCCGGGCGCGCTGCCCCGCTACGCGGTGCCCGACTTCATCGCGCTGTCGAGCGACGCCGAGACCGTGGAGGCGGCGAAGACGATCGGGCAGGCGCTGTGGGATGACCTGAATTTCGAACGCGAGTTCGACATGATTCCGCGCGACACCTACGCGTCGATTCCCGCCGCGCGGTCGCTCGCGAGCCTTCCGTTCGACCGCTGGCGCGAACTGGGCGCAGACGGCCTGGTCGTCGGCACCGTGGAGAGGCAGGGCGACTCCCTTCGCGTGGAGGTGCGCCTGTTCGGCGTGAAGGCGCAGCAGTCCGCGTTCGGGCGGGAATACGTGGCCCCGGCGTCGAACTCCCGGTTGTTCGCGCACACGATCGCGGACGAGATCTTCCAGACCCAACTGGCGCTGCGCGGCGTGGCTCGCACGAAGATCGCGTTCGTGTCGGACCGCGACGGCGAGCGCCTGACGGGCACCGTGGAAACGCGCACGGTGAAGGAAATCTACATTTGCGACTACGACGGCGCGAACCAGCGCCGCGTGACGGTGAACCGGTCGCTGAACATCAATCCCACGTGGTCGCCCGACGGGCGTTCGCTCGCGTACACCTCGTACCGCCGGGGTGCGCCCGACATCTTCATCTCGATGATCTACCAGGGCACGATCGAGAACCCGCTCCACAGCAAGGGCGAGGAGAACTTCCTGCCGGTGTGGTCGCCCGACGGGACGAAGATTGCGTTTCAGTCGAACCGCGACGGGAACCCGGAGGTCTACGTGATGAATCGCGACGGCTCGGGCATCCGCCGGCTCACGAATCACCCGGCGAGCGACGGCACGCCCACCTGGTCGCCGTCCGGCACGCAGGTCGCGTTCACATCCGACCGGTCGGGGTCGCCCCAGATTTACGTCGTCGGCGCCGACGGGTTGAGCCTGCGCCAGATCACCCGCGAGTCGTACTGCGACCGGCCCACGTGGTCACCGGCGCCGTACAACGAAATTGCCTACTCGGCACGAACCGGACCGGGCTTCGACATCAAGGTGCTCGACCTGGCCACCGGCGAGCGCCGGCAGTTGACGTTCGGCGAAGGCAGCAACGAGAGCCCGGCATACGCCGCCAACGGCCGGCATATCGCCTTCAGCTCCACGCGGGCGGGCAAGCGTCACTTGTATACCATCGAGCGCACGGGCAAGGACCTGCGGCAGCTCACAAAGGCTGGCAACAATCAAACGCCGGATTGGTCGAAGTAGCAATCCGGGAGGAGTGCACATGCGAAGTCGTTGGGGTCTGCCCGGAATGGTCGTCATCGTGGCGTTCGTGGCGCTGACGGTCGGCGCCTGCCACAAGAAGGTCCCGCCCGTCGCGCGGCCGGTTCAGCCGCCGCCTCCGACCACGTTCGCGTCGCCGACGAAGCCGCCGGCGCCGCCCGAACCGATCAGCGAGCCGGTGGTCGTCCCGCCCGCGCCGTTCGCCGAAGATCGCGTCTCGACGGCGTCGCTCGACGAGATCAACAAGAACTCGCCGCTCAAGCCGGTCTTTTTCAACTACGACACCGCCGAGATTTCGTCCGAGGGTCAGAAGATCCTCGACGGGAACGCCGAGGTGCTGAAGAAGAACTCGCCGTGGATCGTCACGATCGAGGGGCACTGCGACGAGCGTGGCACCGCTGAGTACAACCTGGCGCTCGGCGAACGCCGCGCGGTGTCGGCCAGAACCTACCTGGTGTCGCTCGGGATCCTGGCCGACCGGATCCGCACCGTCAGCTACGGCAAGGAGTTTCCGTTCGACCCGGGCCACAGCGAGGCGGCGTGGGGGAAGAATCGCCGCGACCATTTCGTGGTCACCCAGAAGTAAGGTTGGCCGGACGACGGGACAATCGGGATAGTGGAGTGAGGCGGTTGCACGGTCCGGTTTGCGAGGCAGGTTGAATGTTATGGCGAAAGAACCCATGCTCCGATTCATCCTGGTGGCGGTACTGGTCCTTGCGGCATCCGGCGCGGCGTCGGCGGCCAACAAGGAGCATCAGCAGATGATGGCGGACATCCGCATGCTGCACGAGCAGACGCTCCTGCTGCAGGCGCACCTCGTCGCGCTGACCGATGCCTTGCGGGCCGTCGGCGTGAAGCTGGACGAGCAGGCCGGCGTCGCTCGGAAGGCCTTCGCCGACCAGAAACTGCTCGTGGACACGATTTCGACCGACCTTCGCGTCGTGCGCGAAAAGGTGGACGACAACAACGTCCGCATCAGCTCGCTCTCGCAGGAACTGGAGGCGGTGCGGATCGCCCTGCCCCAGGGCGGCGCGGCCATGCCTGGGACGGTCGGTGGAACCCCGGCGATTCCGCCGGCGGCGCAGGCGGGCGCGGGCGGCCAGGCACCGGCGGCCGCTGGAAATCCCGGGATCTCGCCCCAGCGGCTCTACGACATGGCATGGGCCGACTACGTCGGCTCCCAGTACAACCTCGCGATCTCGGGGTTCGAGAACTACATCCGCAGCTACGGGCGCACCGAGCAGGCGGGCGACGCCCAGTATTTCATCGGTGAGAGCTACTACCTGCAGGGGATGTTCAAGGATGCGGCGACGGCCTACGACCGCGGGATCGCCGACTACCCGAACAGCAAGCGGATCCCCGACACGTACTTCAAGCGCGGGATGGCGCTCAACGCGCTCGGCCAGTCCGATCGCGCCCGTGAGAGCTGGGAGTACGTGGTGAAGAACTTCCCGAATTCCGACGCCGGGCGCCTCGCGCGGCAGCGGCTCGACCAGATCATCCGTCGGGATCCGCCGGCCGACGACGATCCGGCGCGAGAACCCCAGCGAAGCCCCGCCTCAAACCGCCGAGAGCGGAGAGGCGGTCTTGCGGATCTTCGCTGTAGTGCGCGGCCGGTCAACCGGCCGCGCCTAAGACAGATTCCAGGAGACCGACAGAAACGTGCTTCAACCGTGACGATCTCAGCCCTGGAAGATGTCTAGGGACGACCGGCCGGTCGTCCTTCGACCGGCCGCCCCGTCACCATTTCCGAACGACAGACGGCAAACGAAAGGATGCTTCGATGGGCTCCGTGAATCGGGTGATTCTGGTCGGTAACCTGGGTGCGGACTCCGAGTTGCGCTTTACGGGCGCCGGGGCCGCGGTGGCGAAATTCCGTCTCGCGACATCTGAGGTCTTCAAGGACAAGGAAGGCCAGAAGCGTGAAGAGACCGAGTGGCACCGGGTCAATCTCTGGGGCAAGCAGGCCGAGACAATTCAGCAGTACCTGACCAAGGGGAAGCAGGTCTACGTCGAGGGTCGGCTCCAGACACACAAGTGGCAGGACAAGGAGGGTAAGGACCGCTACTCGACGGAAGTCCGGGCCGACCGCGTGGTCCTGCTTGGCGGAGGCGGCGGCGGCGCCCGGCGCGAGAGCACCGAGCACGACGACGCGGGCCGTGAACCTGGCGGGGCCGACGCCGGCGTGCCGATGCCGGGCGACGACGAGGTGCCCTTCTAGGCAGGGATCAGGGGCCAGGGGCGGATCACGCGTGTCCCGTTCCGTTCGATCCCCGCCCTCTGGTCCCCGATCCCCGGTCCCCGATCCCTGATCCCTGATCGCGTTACGTCCTTTGCGCGTCTTCCCGGCCGTAGCGATCTTCCAGCCGCACCACGTCATCGAGTTCCGGTGTCGAGACTTCGAAGATGTCGCAGTCTTCGATCGCCGTCATGCGGTGCACGGTCTTCGGCGCCACGTGCACGCGGTCGCCCGGCTTCATCTCCAGCCGCGTCAGCGAGCCGTTTTTCTCGATCTCGAACAACAGGTGGCCGGCCCAGAGAAGAATCGTCTCCTCCTTCCGGTTGTGGTACTGCAGGCTGAGAGCGTGCCCCGCATTCACGTGCAGGATCTTGCCGACGTAGCGGTCGGTCTTCGCCCAGTGCAGCTCGTAGCCCCAGGGTTTCTCCACTTTCGCGACATCAGCGCTGTCCACTCGTGCCTCCCGTGCCGGCATCCCGGCGTATAGACTGGCCGCGCCCGGATTGGGGTGTCACGCCGCGACACAGGTCAGGTCCGCGTCCCCATGCCCGACCGAGGTTCAGGCGCAGGCGACCCGCCAACGTCCGTCAGGCGGTGCACGGCTCCTCACCGAATCCCGATTCGACGAGCTGGCACAGCGCGTCGAGCGCCGCGACCTCGTCGGTGCCCTCGGCCGAAATCGTGATGTCCGATCCCCGCGCAGCGGCCAGCAACAGGACGCCCATGATGCTCTTGCCGTCCATGACACGGGCGCCCCGTTCCACGCGCACGCGCGCCTGGAAGGCGCTGGCGGCATGAACGAAGCGCGCCGCGGCCCGGGCATGCATCCCGAGCTGATTACAGACGGTCACAGTTCTGGACACCATAGAGCAGCCCCGAAGTGGCGAAATGAATATCTTGCGATCGCGTTTCCAGGACGTCTCGATCGTCAGATCGCAAGACACCTCGATTGAGGTCCCACCGCTCGCTCGAGTGGTCACCCATGGCGCCGGTCGCAGGGCGAGGCTTCGGCTTGGCCTGTTCGCGCCGGAGTTCGTCCACTCGAGCGAATTCAGGGACTAGGTTTCTGTCTTCGTCTCGGACCTCAGCAGGTCCGACGCGATCCAGATGGCGTTGCGCCCGTGTTCCCGCATGTCGCGGGCGACCGCGAGCAGGTCCGAGGACTTCTGCGCGCCGGCGAGCTTGATGAGCATCGGCAGGTTCACGCCGGTGATCACCTCGACCCGGTCCGCCTCGAGGAAGGTCAGGCCCAGGTTGGCGGGGGTCCCGCCGAACATGTCGGTCAGGATCAGGACGCCTTCCGGGCCCTGCACCCTGCCGATCGCCTGCTTGATCTCCTCCCGCGCATCGTCCACGTCGTCGTGCCAACCGATCGAGACCGCGGCGAACTGAGGGAGGTCGCCCACGATCGCCTCGGCCGCGTTGACCAACTCGGTTGCCAGTTGCCCGTGCGTGACGACGACTACACCGATCATCGTTTCACTCCAGAGGCCAGCAACCGCCGGCCAGTGTGCCCCGTGCGCTCAACCGACTACTCTGCCCGGCCGTCGACTATCATCCCGTCCTCCGACTACTCATTGCCGATGTCGATATCCCTGTGCCGCACCCGCAGCCGCACGCCGTCCAGGTCCGCGAGGTGACGACGCAGCGCTTCGGCCATCATCACGGAGCGGTGGCGCCCGCCGGTGCAGCCGACGGACACCGTGAGATAGCTCTTCCCCTCGGCCACGTAATGGGGAACCACGAAGCGCAGGAACTCGATGATCTTCTCGAGGAACGCGCCTGTCGCCTCGTGCTCGTTCATGAACCGGACGACGAGGCGATCGCGCCCCGTCCGCATGCGCAGCTCCGGCACGAAGTGGGGGTTCGGCAGGCACCGGACGTCGAATACCAGGTCTGACTCGGCCGGGACGCCGTGCTTGAACCCGAAGCTCGTGAAGGTAATCAGCATCCGCCCGCGGGGCGATCGGCCGCGCGAAAGCGACATGAACGTTTCGCGCAGCTCGTGCACCGTCAGGTCGGTGGTGTCGACGATCTCGTCGGCCAGCTCGCGGATCGATCCCAGGCGTTCACGCTCTTCGCGGATGCCATCGATGACCGGCCGGTCGTGCGCGAGCGGATGAGGCCGGCGCGTTTCGCTGAACCGGCGCACCAGCGCGTCGTCGCTCGCCTCGAGGAAGATCAGAGCCGGGTTCAGGCCGCGCATGGCGCGGAGCTTCCGCAGCGCTTTCGGAAAGCGCGACAGGAAGGCGCCTTCGCGCACGTCCACGACGATGGCCACCTTCTTCAGGTCGCTCTCGGCGCGCTGCGACAACTCGGCCAGCGTCGGGATCAGCGTGGTCGGCAGGTTGTCAACGCAGAAGTACCCGAGGTCCTCGAGCGCGCGGATCGCCTGTGACTTCCCGGCCCCCGACAACCCGGTGAGCACGACGAACCGGCTGCCACCTGCCCCGCGTCCGGCCCTGACCGCCCGGGTCGACGACGACGTCACGGTTCCCCCTCCGTAGGCTCATCGCGGTCGGCATGGGGATCGAGCTCCTCGGCTTCCGGTTCGCGAAGTTGTTGTTCGAGGCGGGCCGCGAGCTTGCGGGCGGCGTGATGGCCGCGCGACCGCAGCAACTGGTTGCGGGCGGCCACCTCCACGAGGATCGAGACGTTGCGCCCGGGGGCGACGGGCATGCGCAGCAGCGGCACGTGGAGTCCCAGGATCTCGTAGTACACGTCGTCGAGGCCAAGGCGCTCGTATTCGCGGCCCGGCTCCCACCGTTCCAGCTGGACGACGAGTTCGACGCGCTTTGACGAGCGCGTCGAGGCGACGCCGAACAGGTCCTTGATGTTGATCAGGCCCAGGCCGCGCACCTCCATGTGGTGGCGCGTCAGGTCCGGGCAGGTCCCGATGAGGACGCTCTCGGCGCGTCGCCGGATCTCGACGGTATCGTCGGCCACGAGCCGGTGCCCGCGGACGATGAGATCGAGCGCGCACTCGCTCTTGCCGATCCCGCTCTCGCCCACGATGAGCACGCCGAGGCCGATGATGTCCATCAGGACGGCGTGGATGATCGTGCGCGCCGCGAGCGAGTCCTCGAGGATCGCGCTGACCTTGGCAATGGCGAACGGAGTTGGGATTCCGGTGCTGAGCAGCGGCACGCCGGCGCGTTCCGACTCGATTGTCAGCTCGGGAGGCGCGGTCAAGCCGCCGGTGATCATGACGGCCGGGATGCCGTGCGCGAACGTTCGCCGCAGCGCATCGACGCGCGACGAGGAGGCGAGGCTCTCGAGGTACCGGATCTCGCTCTCGCCGAAAATCAGGATCCGGCCGGCGGACAGGTACGCGTCGAAGCCGGCCAACGCGAGGCCGGTCTTCTGGATGTGCGGGCTGGTGATACGGCGATCGAGTCCCGCGGCGCCAGAGACCAGCTCGAGCGGGAGCCCGACCGTCTCGGGGCGGCTGCGCAGGAGCGCGGCAATCGTTACGCCGGTAGTCGCGGGGGCCATCGGGTGGCGACCATCCGGGGCCTAGCCCTCGGGCTCGATCAGCCCGAGGTGCCCGTCCTTACGGCGGTACACCACATTGATCGAATCGGTCTTGGCGTTGCGGAAGACCAGGAACGTGTCGTCACCCGAGTCCACCGAGAGTGCTGCTTCCTCGATCGTCATGGGCTTCACGAGATACCGCGGCACGCGGCGGACGCGCCTCTTCTTGGGCGCCGCGGGCGCGGGTGGGGCGACCGCAGCCTCCGCCGCCAGCAGCCGCGGGGACGTGGCGCGCCGCTTTCTCTCCTGCCACTTGCCCTTCATCTTCGCCAACTGCTGGGTGAGCTTCTCGACGGCGTCGGTGATGGAGGTCTCCCAGGCGTTCGTGTCAGCCAGGCCGTGCAGGAAGTGCTCACCGCGCGTGTGGACGGTGAACTCCGACTGGTGGCGGTACTTCTCGAGCGTCAGTACCGCCTGCACGGACACGATGCCGCCCTCGAGGAGACGATCGAGTTTCGCGAGTTTCTTCTCGACCTGTTTGCGCAAGTCGGGCGTGATGTCGACGTGTCGGCCCGTCAGTTCAAGTCGCATAGGCAGCCGTCTGTCAGTACATGACCTTGCGCTGGTTGGACGTAGAAATCCTCAGCTCTTCGCGATACTTCGCGATGGTACGCCTCGCCAGCACGAGTCCTTCCTTCTGAAGCATGCTCACGATCTTCGAATCGCTGAGGGGCTTGTGCGGGTCCTCGTTGTCGATGATCTTCCGGATGTGCTGCTTGACCGTCACCGACGAGACGCTCTCGCCGTACGAGCTGCTGATGCCGCTGTGGAAGAAGAACTTCATCTCGACCACGCCTTGCGGCGTGTGCATGTACTTGTTCGTGACGACGCGGCTCACGGTGGACTCGTGCATCCCGATGTCGTTCGCGACGTCGCGCAGCACGAGCGGGCGCAGGTGTTCGATGCCGTGGTCGAGGAAGTCGCGCTGGAAGTTCACGAGGCTCGTCGCGACCTTGAAGATCGTCTTCTGCCGCTGTTCGACCGACTTGATCAGCCACAGCGCCGACCGGAACTTGTCCTTCACGTACGCGCGCGTCTCGTCGCTGTTCTCGGTGCCCTTCTCGAGCAGCCGGCGGTAGGCCGGGCTGACGCGCAGTTGCGGCAGCCCGTCCTCGTTCAGCAGGACGACGTACTGGTCCTCAACCTTCACGACGGTCACGTCCGGGGTGACGTACTGCGACTTCGGTCGGTTGTACCGGCTGCCGGGCTTGGGATCGAGGTGCTGAATGATCGCGATGTGCTGCTTCAGTTCCTCCACCGACAGGCCCAGCTTGCGCGCCAACTCTGGCACCTGGTGGTTCTGCAGCAGCCGGAGGTGCTCGGTGACGATCTTCTCGGTCGGTGTCCCCTCGACTCCCAGGAGGCGCAACTGCAGCCAGAGACATTCCTGGAGGTCGCGGGCGGCCACGCCGATCGGATCGAAGCCCTGCACCAGCTTGAGCGTGCTCTCGACGTCGGCGACCTCCCAGGTCCCCATCGCCGCGATCTCGTCCACCGACGCCACCAAGTACCCGTCGTCGTCCAGGTTCCCGATGATCGCCGTGCCGATCTCGCGCAGGGCATCGTCGTCGGTCTGGATGGAGAGCTGCCAGAGGAGGTGATCCGAGAGCGACGTGGTGGTCGAAAGGGTGTTCTCGATCGGCGGCAGTTCCTTGACTTCCTGCTGCGCGCGCGGGCGGTACCCGTCGTCGAGGTAGTCGCCGAAGAAATACTCGTAGTCCTGATCGTCCCAGGCGTCTGGCTTCTGTTCCTTCGGAGGCTCTTCGACCTTCTCGGGGACCCCGGCCGCTTCCGACGCCTGGATCTCCTCGGCGGGCACCTCCTCGAGCATCGGGTTCTCGACCATTTCCTGCGTCAGCAGTTCGCTGAGCTCGAGCGTCGACATCGGCAGCAGCTTGATCGCCTGTTGGAGCGATGGCGTCAGGATGAGCTTCTGAACGAGCTTCTGATGGAGTCTCTGCTGAATCGGCATGGCCTAGTGGTCCGCCGCAACGGGACCGTAGTCCATATTAGTCCAACCTGAAGTCGGTCCCGAGGTAATTCCGTCGAACATCTTCGTCGCTCGCCAGGCTGTCCGGCGTGCCGCTCCGGAAGATCGCGCCGTCCCTTACGATATAGGCCCGATCCGTGATGCGGAGCGTCTCTCGCACGTTGTGGTCCGTGATCAGCACGCCGATGCCCCGCTCTTTCAGGTGAAAGATGATCTTCTGGATATCCGCGACCGCGATCGGATCGATGCCGGCGAACGGCTCATCCAGCAGGATGAACAGCGGCGACACGACCAGGGCTCGCGTGATTTCGACCCGGCGCCGCTCTCCGCCGGACAACGTGTAGGCCGGCGCGCCGGCCAGCGGGGTCAGATTCAGTTCGGCGAGCAACTCGCGCAGCCGCGCCCGCCGCGTCGGTCCGTCGATCGGGAGCGTCTCGAGGATGGCCAGGATGTTCTGTTCGACCGTCAGCCCGCGAAAGATCGACGGTTCCTGTGGCAGGTACCCGATCCCCTTCCGCGCCCGGATGTACATCGGGTCGCTGGTGACGTCCTTGCCGTTCAGCAGCACGTACCCCGAGTCCGGCGCCGCGAGACCAACCGTCATGTAGAACGTCGTCGTCTTGCCGGCCCCGTTCGGGCCGAGCAGCCCAACGACTTCGCCGGAGGCCACCTCGAGGCTGACGCCACGCACCACCGTGCGGCCGCTGTAGGACTTCGTCAGCTCGTGCGTCCGGAGAGTGGCCATTCAGTCGACACGAAGCCCATCAGCGTTTGATGCCGCGCTTGAGTTCAGTGCGTCTCTGCTCTTTCCCGTCGACGATGATCCTATCAGTCGATCTGAAGAAAGTCAAAGAATTGCCTGTAGTTTCGCCAGATTGGTCCTCGAGCTTCACCGGCGCGCCGGCCATGTCGTACTGCTCCCGGGCAGCGACGTAGGTCAGGCGGTTGCCGCTCGCCGTTCGGCCGTCCGGCGTGCGAAGAGTGACGCTCGTGTACGCCTCGAGCCGCTCCACCTCGCCGCCGCCCTCCTTCAGAAACAGCTCGATCCGATCGGCCGCCAGGTCCCCTTCGGGGCCATTCAGGTGCGCCCCGCCGGTATAGGTCGAGCGTCGGCTCTTCTCGTCGTAGGCCAGGTCCTTGGCCGCCGCCACCGACCGCACCTGCTCCCGGGCCTTCGTCTTCTCGTTCACCTGGTCGAGGATCATCCTCGACACCACGCCGCCGCTAGCCGACAGGTCGCCTGTCTGGTCGTCCACGACGATGGTGTCTCCCTTGATCGTCGTCTCGCCCTGCCACAACTGGGCGTTGCCGCTGTAGGTGGCCAACGACACCGCACTGTCGTACACCAGGCTGTCGGAGGTCGCGTAGACCGGCTTGTCCTGCTTGAGCATCGCCGGTCGCCGCCCCGGCGCCTTCTCCCTGGGAGCGGTTCCCGTTCGCTGGCCGTTCCTGCCGGCTGCTTCACGCATCTCGGTCTTCACCGAGTCGGTGGCGGTGATCTTCTTGCCGTCGAGCAGGATCTCGATCCGCTTCGCCTCGATGGTGGCCTGCTCGTCCAGCACCTGGGGCGAGCGGCCCGTCTTCTCGTCCGCGCCCGCCAGGGTGAGCGTGCCGGCCGTGATGAGGTAGCGCGCCTCGCGCGCCAACGCCGTCATCGTCCCTTCCTCGAAACGCACACCTCCGCCGAATCGCGCCACTTCGATCGACCCGAAGCCGCTCTTCATCGCCAGGTCGAGCGTGTCGGATTTCGCGGCCCTGGGAGACGCGGGCGCCGGCGGCCACTCTCGAAAATCGACCCCCTCGCTGAAACTCGCGCCGGTGAGCCCGGTTCCCGGGGCCCCGCTCCCTTGCAGCGCGCCGGACCGGATGGTGCGCGCCGGCGTGCTCTTGTCGGCGAACATCTCCAGTTGGACCCTCTCGCGGGCCATCAGCAATGTCAGGGTCGATCCGTCGGGGGCCAGCCCGAGATCGATGAACTGGCCGGACAGCCGACGGCCGCCGCTCCCGGCGGAGCCCGCCAGTTCGATGACGCCGTCGCCGCTGAGCAACGAGCGCTGGAGCGTGCGCCCATCGGGCGCGTACGTCAGGTTGATGTCGCGCGCGTTCATCGCCTTCAGGCCGCCGTCGGCCCGGGGAGTCCCAGCGACGCGGGACGATCCGCGCAGTTCGAGCATCTGGATGCGTTTCTCGTCCTCGGTGAGATAGGCCACGGCGGCGTCCGCCTGGATCGTCTGCCCTTCGCGGACGATTTTCACGCCCCGCTCGAACCGCATGTACTTGTCGGCGCGGGCCAGGCCGGCTGTGCCCGCTTCGATCTCCGCGCCACCCTCACCCTTCTCGTCCGGCGCGATGTGAATCGCGGCCTGGTCGAGGAGCCAGAGGACGTCCCGGGTCTTGTCGTACGTCATGCCGACGGCGGTGCCGCTCATCCGCGTTCGCGTGAACGCGACGGGGCCGGGAGCGCGCACCACCCCTTCGGCATTGACGTAGGTCGCTTCTTCGGTGCGCAGCGTCAGGCCGTCGCTCGAGGTGACCTCGACGGCGCCCTTGAGGGCGACGTCCATATTCGGGGCCTGCCCCGTCACCTCCGCGTCCCTGGCGGTGATGAGGAAGTCGCGACCGCCGCGCTGCAGCACCTTGAATCGCCCCCCGGAGATCTTCGTCCGGCCATCCGCGTACTGCACCAGCTTGTCGTAGTGCTCGACGGTCACGTCCTGCTTCGCCCCGATCACGCGGACCGATCGGCCGGAGGTGCTCTCGAGCACGGCTGCCGGGTCGCTCTTGGTGGGAAGCGGCTGTGGCGTGGACGTCGGCATCGGTCGGCGGAGCGACACGACGAGGACCACCGCCAAGGCGACGATGAAGAAGCCCAGACCGAGACGGAGGCGGCGTTGCCAGGGTGTCATGCGATGGTTCTGTGACGAGGCACGTGCGCGGCGGTCAACTCACACGGCGGTCGCGGGACTCAATGCCGGTGCGCGCATGTCGGCGAGCGTCAGCTCGGTGTTCGTCTCGCCGTTGAACGTATTCTGCGTGAGCGAGAACGCCACGTCCAGCGCGCCGCGATGCTCCACGAGGAACGGCTCCCGCTCGACCGACCGCCACGCGATCGCGCGAAAGATGCGGCCGTGCTGGCGCACCGCCATCTTCAGGTGGCGCTCCTTGATCCGTCGCGGGCCGTCCACGATCTCGACCGGGCCGGCGCAGAACACCGGCCTCGGGTTGCCAAGGCCGAACGGCTCGAGGGACAGCACGTCCTCGACCAGGCGGCCCTTGATGGCATCCAGTCCCAACCGGGCATCGATCCGGAGCCTGGGCCGTAGGTCGTCCGGTCCGAGATGGTCGTCCCCGTGCGCCTGCAGCGCGGAGCGGAACGCCTTGAGTGCCCCGGCCTCCAGCGTGAGGCCGGCTGCCATCTTGTGACCGCCGAACCGTACCAGGTGCGTTCCGCAGGCCTCGATCGCCCCGAGCATGTCGAAGGCGCCGATGCTGCGGCACGATCCGTGCCCCACCCCGTCCTCGATCGAGATCACAACTGCCGGCCGGTGGAACGCATCCACCAGCTTGGAGGCGACGATGCCGATCACGCCGCGATGCCACCCCTCGCCGGCGACCACCAGGACGGAATGGGCGCCGATGTCGGGATCGTTCTCAATCGCGCGGCGGGCCTCGGCCAGGATCTCCCGCTCCTGGTCCTGCCGCCGCAGGTTCTCCTCGTTCAGCTGCGCGGCGAGGGCCCGGGCCTCCTCGGCCATCGCGTCATCGGTGGCGAGGAGGAGTCGCACGGCAATGTCGGGGGTCGCCATGCGACCCGCGGCGTTCACGCGCGGCGCGAGGATGAAGGACACGTGGTAGCTATCGATCGTCTTGCCGGTCAGGCCGGACGCATCCAGCAACGCGCGAAGGCCGACCTTGTGGGGGCCGCGCGAGAGCAGATCGAGGCCGATCTTCGCAATGACGCGGTTCTCGCCAACCAGCGGCACCACGTCTGCCAGCGTGCCGATGGCGGCAATCTTCACGAAGCTTGGCAGCCACTTCTCCCGGCCCGACCTCGCGCACAGCGCCTGCACGAGCTTGAGAGCCACGCCGACGCCGGCGAGGTTCTTGTCCGGGTAGGAGCAGTCCGGGCGCTTCGGGTTGATCACCGCGAGCGCGCGCGGCAACTCCCGCTCGGGCTCGTGGTGGTCGGTGATGATGAGATCGATCCCGAGGTCCGCGGCGCGCCGCGCGGCGTCCATGCTGCGAATGCCGCAGTCCACCGAGATGATCAGGCGGACGCCATCCGCGTGCAGGCGCTCGACCGCCGGCACCTGGAGGCCGTACCCGTCGCGAATACGCTCGGGAATGAAGTGGGTCACCTGCCCGCCGAGCGCCGCGATCATGCGTTCCAGGATCACCGTGGACGTGATGCCGTCCACGTCGTAATCGCCGTGGATCGCGACGCGCTCCTTGCGGGAGATTGCGGCGAGCACCCGCTCCACGGCAGCGCCCATGTCGGCCAGCGCCAATGGATCGTGCAGGTGGTCGAGAGAGGGTTTCAGGAAGCGCGCCGCTTCCCCGGGGCTGACGATGCCCCGCTGGCACAACAGGCGCGCGGTGACCAGGCCGATCCCCAGCGATTCGGACAGCGCGGCGGCTGCCGCTTCGTCGCACGGCTGGTAATCCCAGAGCAGTGAAGACATGAAGGTGTTCCGCGACTACGTGCCGGTTTCGACGAAGTCCGTGCCGAGCCGTCCCATATTGCGGAACTTCTCGTAACGACTGTTGATTCGCGCCTCCGGCGCCTGCGCCTTGACCACCCCGAGCGCGCTCTGGATGGCCCGGTCGAGGAGCCCGGCCGCCGACTCGGGGTCGTTGTGCGCGGCGCCTACCGGTTCGGGCACGATCGTGTCCACGATCCCCAGCTTCAGCATGTCCGGCGCGGTCAGCTTGAGCGCCTCCGAGGCCTCGACCTTTCGTCCCGAGTCGCGCCAGAGGATAGCCGCGCATCCCTCGGGAGGAATCACGCTGTAGATCGCGAACTCCTGGATGAGGATCCGGTCGCCAATGGCCAGGCCGAGGGCACCGCCACTGCCCCCCTCGCCACAAATCGACACGATGATCGGCGTGTTGAGGACGGCCATCTCGCGGAGGTTGAACGCGATGGCCTCCGCCACGCCCCGCTCCTCGGATTCGATTCCCGGGTAGGCGGCCGGCGTGTCCACGATCACGAGGACCGGGCGGCCGAACTTCTCGGCGAGCCTCATCGCCCGGATCGCTTTTCGGTAGCCCTCGGGCTTCGCGTACCCGAAGTTCCGGTAGATCTTCTGCTTCGTGCTCGCCCCTCCTTTCTGGTGGCCGACCACCAGGACGGGCTCGCCGTGATAGCGCGCCATGCCGGCGATGATCGCGTGGTCGTCGCCGAACCGGCGATCGCCGTGGATCTCCACGAACTCGGTGAAGAGCCGTGCCACGTAGTCGAGCATGCAGGGGCGGTTCGGGTGACGGGCGAGTTGCACCCGCTGCCACGGTGTCAGGTTGGCGTAGATCTCCCGCCGTAGCGAGTCCGCCCGGCGACGCAGTTGCTCGATATCCCGGTCGCGCTGGTCGGCCCGGGGCATCATCGAGAGCGCCTCGATTTCCTTCAGCAGCACCGCGATCGGCGCCTCGAATTCCAGCACGTCGTTCGGTTTGCTCATGTCTCTCCTGCCCGCTACCGTAGGACCACGGCGCCTTCGCCGCAGATCCGTTCGAGATCGGCCACGAGTTGGGCCGACGGTTTCACGCGCGTGGGGCCGAGGACATCGGCGCGGACGACCAGTGGCCGCTTCCCGCCCCGCAGCTCGACCTCGAGCGACACCTTCCGGTCGCCCTTGTGACGCGCCAGCACGTCGAGCACCGCCTCCACGGTGGCCCGATCGTGAGGCGGCATCGCGAGGCGGATCGCCACGCCGCGCGCGGCCCGTTCCCGGACGACGTCAATAGCCACGATCTCGCTCGCCAACAGCCGGATCGTGTCGTCGTCCCGCTCGAACTTGCCCTTCACCAGGACCATCGAGTCGGTCTGGATGAGCGCAGCGGACTTCGCAAACGTCTCGGGAAACACCACGACCTCGATGCTGCCATGGGGATCGTCCAGCGCGAAGGCGGCCATGCGGTCGCCCTTCCGTGTCTTCAGCGATCGGACGGCCCCGACGATACCGCCGATGGTGACCTCGAACGCCCGTGGCGCCGCACCGCCCTCCGCGCCGTCCTCGTCGCCGCCCGTCAGGTCGGCGATCGTTCGCGCGCCCAACGCCTGCAGTTCCGCGGAATAGCGTTCGATCGGATGGCCGCTCCAGTAGAGCCCCAGCGACTCCTTTTCGCCGGCGAGTTGCTGCGCTTCGGTCCACGGAGGGGCATCCGGCAACTCCACGTCGGAGGACACGGCGCCTTCCGCCGGTTCGTCGAAGCCGCCGAAGAGCTGCGCCTGGCCCTGGTCACGGTCGCGCCGGCTGCGGTTTCCGTACTCGATCGCCTTGTCCACCGCCGCAAACAGGCGCGCCCGGAGCGACGAGACCGGGAGACTGGCGGTGGCCGGCGATCCGGCCGCCAGCGAGTCCATCGCCCCGGCCTTCACCAGGCTCTCGAACACTCGGCGATTCACCTGCCGCGAGTCGAGTTGCTCAGAGAGGCGATACAGCGACCGGACACGGCCGTCGCGCCGCCGCACCTCGAGCAGCGCGAGCACCGCCGCCTCGCCCACGTTTTTCACGGCGCCAAGACCAAAGCGCACGCCGTCGGGGGTGACCGTGAACGCCAGCTCGCTGCTGTTGATGTCCGGCGGCAGGACCGGTACGCCAAGGTCTCGGCACTCGCCCAGGTACACCGCCAGCTTCGTGGCGTTCTGCGACTCGATCGTGAGCAGCGCGGCCATGAAGTGGGCCGGGTAGTTCACTTTCAGGTAGGCCGTCTGGTACGCCACGAGCGCGTAGGTCGTCGAGTGCGACTTGTTGAAGCCGTACCCGGCAAACGCCTCCATGAGGTCGAACAGGTCTCCTGCCTTCTTCGCGTCCACGTTCCGCGCCTTCGAGCCGTCGAGGAACTTCTGGCGCTGCGCCCGCATGACCTCGACGTTCTTCTTCCCCATCGCCTTCCGCAGCAGGTCGCCTTCGCCAAGGCTGAAGCCCGCCACCTCGTAGGCGATCCGCATGACCTGTTCCTGATAGGCAATGACGCCATAGGTCTCGCGCAGGACCGGCTCGAGCTGCGGCAACACGTACTTCACCTCGACGCGGCCCTGCTTGCGGTTGATGAAATCGTCCACCATCCCGCCGCGGAGCGGCCCGGGGCGATACAGGGCGTTCAACGCGATCAGGTCCTCGAAGCGCTGCGGCTTGGCCTTCCGCAGGATCTCGCGCATGCCGGAGCTCTCGAACTGGAAGATGCCCAGCGTCTGTCCCTCCGAGAACAACTGAAACGTCTTCGCATCGTCGAGTGGGAGCGCGGTGAGGTCGATCTCCTGCCCGGTCGTCCGCTTGATTTCGGCGACCGCGTCATCGAGCAGCGTGAGCGTGCTCAGCCCCAGGAAGTCCATCTTGAGGAGGCCGATGCGCTCGATCTCCTTCATGCTCCACTGGGTGGTAATTTCGTCGCGGGCCCCCTTGTGCAGCGGTGCGAACTCGGTGATCGGCTTCGGCGCGATGACGACGCCGGCCGCGTGGACCGAGGCGTGGCGCGTCATCCCCTCGAGGCGCCGGGCCACCTCGAGCAACTCCTTCACGCGGGGATCGTTGGTCTCGAGATCCTTGAGCGCCGGGCTCTCGGCCAACGCCTTGTCGAGCGTCATGTCGAGCGTCGGCGGGATCAATTTGGCGACCTTGTCCACGTCGGCGTAGGCGATATCGAGCGCCCGCCCGACGTCCCGCACGACGGCCTTCGCCTTCATCGTGCCGAACGTGATGATCTGCGCGACGTTCTCCCGTCCGTACTTCCGCGTCACGTACTCGATGACCTCGCCGCGGCGCCGCTCGCAGAAGTCGATGTCGATATCGGGCAGCGACACGCGCTCCGGGTTCAGGAAGCGCTCGAAGATCAGGTCGAAGTGCAGCGGATCGACGTCCGTGATGTTCAGGCAGTAGGCGACGATGCTGCCGGCAGCCGACCCGCGGCCGGGTCCGACGGGGATCCGCTGCTCCCGGGCGTAGCGGATGAAATCCCAGACGATCAGGAAGTACCCGGCGTACTTCATCTGCTTGATCATCGCGATTTCGTAGGCGACGCGGTCCTTGTACTCGACCATCGTGTGCCGCAGCAGCCCGGCGCTCAACAGCGCCTCGAGGCGAGTCAAGCGGCGCGTGAACCCGTCCCAGACCATCCGCTCGAAGTACTCGTCGAGCGTGTACCCGTCGGGCACGTCGAACTCGGGCAGCTGGTGCACGGTCTTCCCGAGATCGACGTCGCACCGCTCCGCGATCCGCACCGTATTGGCCATCGCCTCCGGGAAGTCGCCGAAGACCTGCGCCATCTCGTCGGGCGACTTCAGGTAGAACTGGTCGCCGTGGTAGCGCATGCGCCCGGGGTCGTTCACGGTCTTGCCGTGGCCAATGCAGAGCAGGATGTCGTGGGCCTTGAAGTCCTCCCTGTACAGATAGTGCACGTCGTTGGTACACACGAGCGGCAGGTCCAACGCCTTCGCCACCCGCTGCAGGCCGGTGTTCACTACCCGCTGGTCGTCGATCCCCTGGTACTGCATTTCCAGGAAGAAGTTCCCGGGACCCAGGATGTCACGGTAGGTGGCTGCCGCGGTCATGGCCCGCTGCTCCTGCTCGGTGCGCAGGTGGACTGCGACCTCGCCTTTCAGGCAGCTGCTCAACCCGATGAGGCCACGCGAGTGTTGCGCCAGCAGTTCCTTGTCGATGCGCGGCCGGTAGTAGAACCCCTCGGTGTAGGCCGCCGAGACCAGCTTGATGAGGTTTCGATACCCTTCGTGGTTCTCGGCCAGCAGGACGAGGTGATTGTTGCTCTCCCCGCTTCTGTTGCTCTCCCCGCTCGCGCCGCCCTTGGTGAACCGGCTGCTCGTCGCCACGTAGGTCTCGCACCCGAGGATCGGCTTGACCCCCTTCTTCCGGGCCTTGTCGTGAAACACGACGGACGAGAACATGTTCCCGTGCTCGGTCACGGCCAGCGCGGGGATCTTCTGGCGCGAGGCCTGCTCGAGCAGTTCGTCCACCTTGCACGCGCCGTCGAGCAGCGAGTACTCGGTGTGGAGATGAAGATGTATGAACTCAGCCATCGAGACTGTCTCTCGTCGAATCGTTACAGACGGAGAGGCACACCTGACGGTATTATACCGGCGTGAAGTTGGCCCGACACATTCCTCGCGTTCCCGGCGTGATCGCCCTCCTCCTCCTCTCTGCCGCCGCCGCCACGCCGGCGCCGCAGCCGCAGCCGCAACCGCAACCGCCAGGCCAGCGGTCCGAGGCGCCAGGCCGTCCGCCAGACAAGAAGAACGACGCGAAGAAAGCGCCGCCCCTGTCAATGGTCGCGTCGTGGACCGTCACGCTTCCATCGCCCGCGGCGGGCAGCCCCGGCTTTGACACCACGCAGGCCTACGTCCCCACTCGTTCGTCGGAACTCGTCGCGCTCTCGCTCAAGGATGGCACGGTCGCATGGACCGTTCCGCTGACGGACGTCGTCGGCCCGCCAGCCACCGGTGACGGGCTCGTGTTCGTCGCGCACACCCGGCAGGTGGAGGCCCTCGACGCGCGAACGGCGGCATCGCGATGGCGCGCGACGGTTGAGGGACCGATTTCTGCGCCGCTCCTGTGGCAGAACGGATGGCTGCTGGCTGCCACCGAACAGGGCGATGCCATCATGTTCCGGGCCGCCGCGGGAGAGGTGCTGTGGAAACAGGCGCTTGGATCGGCCGTCCGCGTTCAGCCAGCGGCCGCCGATGATCGCGTGTACGTCCTGCTCGAAGACGGCCGTGTCGCGGCGCTGGCGCTCGGTACCGGCAAGAAGATCTGGGAAGCGACCGTGCCGGGCCGGGGCACGATGATCTATCCCCTCGACGATCGGATCTTCGTCGGCAGCGCCGACAAGTTCTTCTACTGCCTCGCCGCTGACACCGGCAAGAGGAAGTGGCGATGGCGAACCGGCGGCACGATCGTGGGCACCGCGGCGGTGGACGACGACCTCGTCTACTTCGTGTCGCTCGACGGCGTGCTGCGCGCCTTGGACCGCTCGAACGGCCACCAGGCGTGGAAGGTGCCGCTCCCCCACCGCCCGACCGGCGGGCCGTTCCTCTCGGGGCGGCTGCTGCTGGTGCCGGGGATGTCGGCGGAGGTGCCGGCGTTTCACGCCATCGACGGCAGCGCAGCTGGGAGTGCAAAGCTCCCTGGAGAACCGGCGGTCCCACCGGCATGGCTGCAGGGCCCGGACGGCAAGGTGGGACGAATGATGGTCGTCGCCGGGGAAGGTCAGGCCCAGTTGCTCGTGCCCGGGCTACCCACGCTCCCCGGGAAACCGATCCCGGGCCTGCCGAAGTTCTCGCTCCCGCCTGAGATCAAGGGCGACGTGCCGGAGTGGGTCGATCCCGGCGCCCCGACGGAGTTCTGAGAGGACTGGACGCGGGCAGGCTGCCAGCTGTCGGCCGCCTGCTGGCCGCTGTCAGATTTCCAGCGGCGTCTTGTGCCCAGCCAGTTCTTCCTTCACCACCCGCGTCAGCCGCTGCACGCCTTCGACGATCTTCTCCTTCGTGGGGAGCGAGAACGACAGGCGGAGGATGTTGGCGCCGGTGCCGTCAATGAAGAACGCGCTGCCGGTCACGTAGATCACCCGCTGCTCGATCGCACGGGGCAGCATGTCATTGGTGCTGCAATGCGCCGGCAGGGTGGCCCACAGGAAGAACCCGCCTTTCGGCTCCGGCCAGGTGATCAGGTCGCCCAGCTGGGCCCGCAGTTCATCCTGCATGACGGTGCGCTTTTCCTGGTAGAACTTCCGGAGCATCGGAAGCCGGCTGGTCAGGATACCTCGGCGGTACGCCTCGTAGATGACGTGCTGATCGAGCGCGGGCGTCATGAGGTCCTGCGTCTGCTTGAACAGGTCCAGCTTCGACGCGATCGGCTCGGGCGCCACCATCCACGCGACGCGGAAGCCGGGAGCGAGGGTCTTCGAGAAACTACTCAAGTAGATCACTCGCCCTTCCCCATCGTCGGCCTTGAGGGGTCGGGTGTCGACTGAGGTTGCCGAGTCCTCGAAGTACAGCGCACCGTAGGGATCGTCCTCGACGATCAGTAGGTTCGCGCGGGACGCCCAGTCCAGGAGCCGCTTCCGCTTCTCGAGCGAGAGCAGGAGGCCGGTCGGGTTCTGGAAATTCGGGACGAGATACAGGCATCGGATCGTGCGCCCGGCGGCACGCTCCCTGGCCACGGCCCGCTCGAGGTCTTCGATGTCGATTCCGTCCGCTTCCTGCCTGACACCCACGAGTGCCGCGCCGGTGTTCTTGAACGCGGCGATCGCGCCGGTGTAGGCGGGCAACTCGAGGAGGACGACATCGCCGGGATCGAGCAGGACCCTGCCGATCAGGTCGATCCCCTGCTGTGAACCCGTCGTGATCAACACCTGCTCGATTGTCGCCCTGATGTCCCGAGACGCCAGGATTTCCAGGCAGGCCTCGATGAGCGGCTTGTGCCCGCGCGTGGGCCCGTACTGCAGCACCGTCCCGTCCCGTCCCGTCAACAGCTCCGATGCGATCTCGCGGAACTCCTCCCAGGCGTATACCGCCGGATCCGGGTACCCGGGGGCAAACGAGATCATGTCGGGCACGCGCACCGCCATCACGCCCATCTTGCGGATCGCCGAGCCCTGGGATTTCAGCGCGGCTTTCGAGAGAAAGCGATCGTAGTCAATCATGGCGTGGCTCATCGGGAAGATGGGACCGCCCCGGTGTCCGCCACGTCCCCGACGAACGATCGGTAAAGGGACAGGTACGCGGACAGCACGGTCAGCCCAAGGTATTGGAACAGGAGGTTACGCAGCAACCAGGCACCCAGTTGCAGGGGCAGCACGATGAGACCCGCCAGCGGTACGTATGCGATGAGATAGAAGCCCCACGTGGCCGCGACCGATAGAATCATGCCCAGCACCAGCAGGAGAACGGTCACGCCAAACACGCGAGAGAGTTTCCAGAATTCCCCTCGCACGAACCGGCTCACGTCGCGAATCGCGGCTCCGACCTTGCCGTCGTGGACGGCCACCACGATCTGCGCGAGCAGGTAGAGGACGTTCACGATGGTCACCAGGGCCACGAACAGGCTGATCGCGAGCGCCGCCACCGAGCCCAGCAGGAGAGGCCGGTCGCCACCGAGCCGGTACAGCCCATACGCCAGGAGCAGAGACAGGGCCGCGACGATTGCGTACACGACAGTCAGGATAATGCCAAGGGAGAGGTACCGGCGGAAGAGCCGGGCCGCGCCGCCCGTGAAGGTCTCGATCGAGAACTGGATCGCCCGGCGGACACCCGCCATGCGCAGCGGTGGACGTTCCACCGGGCCGCCCACACGATCGGCAAGGACGAGGACCGCGACAGTGCCCCCTTTCACGAGGAACATCAGCACCGCGCCGCCGGCAAGCACCAGGACGAGGCCGAACACGTAAGACGCCAGCGCCAGCGGCCGTGCGGCCAGCGTGGCGGCGACGCCAATCAGGATCTCCCGGAGGTCGCCCGCCAGCACGTCACTCGAGTCCTGGCCCAACAGCGTGGTCACGAGGACCGCTCCGCCGACAACGGGCACGGCAAGGAGGAGCTTGAAAGTGGTGTCGGCGACAGACTGGATGACCACGACCTGCCAATTGGCGGCCGCCATCAGCGAGCCACGCTTGAGTGCCGTCCGAGCCTTCCCGGGATGGGTCATGTGCGGGAGTGCGGCCCGGTGAACGCAGCGGGCGCGCGGGCCGGCTGCGCGCTAACCGCCCGCACACTATACCACTGAAGCGACCCCTTTTCTCCGCCTCCCTCCTGACGTATGCTGACCTCATCACATGCGTCTCGACCTACGGCGGCGGCGCGCTCTCCTGATCACCTCCCTCGGCCTCGCGTGCGCTGCCCTCGTGGCCGCGGGCGGCTGGGTCGCGGAGCGGGCCCGCCTTGGCGCCGATGCCCAAGCCGCCTACTCGAGGGTCGAGCAGGACGTGCGGTCCCAATTCGAACGGATGTCCTCGTCGCTCAGCCGCGTGGCCCAGGCCGCCGCCGCCACCGCCGAGCCGATCCTGCGCCAGCCTCCCGAAGAACGCGACCTTCGGCCCTTGTTCCAGCGAGCAGCGCAGTTGATCGGCACCGACGTCTCGGAACCGTCGGCCATCACCGTGTACGCCGCTGACGGCACTCCCCTGGCCTGGGCGGGACGGCCGTCGGAGCTGACCGGGGGACAGCGCGGCGGTGTTGCGCAGGGATTCGACCGGATTTCCGGCCCAGCCGCGCTGTTCGTCGCGCCGGGTCCACTCGGTTTCCGGCTCGTGAAACTGCAACCCCTCAATGCCGGAGGTGGTCGAACACCGACCCGGCTCGGTGTGGTTGCGGCCGAGCGCCTGTTCTCCGAACAGGCCACGGTCGGCAACGCCTCATCCGAGCGATTCAGCATCGAGACGTCCCTGGCTCCCGTTTCGCTCCGGACCCGATACGAGGGCGCGGGCGAGCACGTCCGCCCTTTCAGTTTCGTGATCTGGTCGCCGTCCGGCGAGCTCCTCGTGGAGGCGAGCGTGGATCCGGCGTCGCTGGTCCGGGCGCGTCAGGAGCACCGCCAGGTCGTGCTCAGCCTCGTAGTCGTCGTGCTGGCGTTGACGACGCTGCTGCTGGTGGGTCCGGTCCTCGACCGGCGGGCTCTGGCGCGCGCCCGGCGTGCCTACCTGACAGCCACCGCCGTGGCCGTCGGCCTCGTCGTCCTCGCACGGTTGCTCCTGGGACTCGCCCTGCCGGTGGGCCTAACGCCCGTGCTGTCTCCCGACGTGTATCACTGGCCGCGTCTGGGCATCGTCATGCGGCATCCGGCCGATTTCCTCCTGACGGCCCTGGCCGCGCTCGCGGTGGTCGCGTTGGTTGCCGGGGCGATCGAGCGCCGCCGCCAGCTCTATCGCGGCCACCGGCAGGCCGTGTTGAACGGCCGTAGACCTTCATGGGCGTTTCTCCTGTCGCAGGCCGCCGGCGGGGCCGCCCTCGCGCTGATCGTCATCGGCTACGAGCGGTTCCTGGCCGAGACGTTCCGACGATCGACCGTCGATATCCTCCATTTCTCGCCGCACCCGTGGCAAACGGACCGGATGACGATGGCGCTCGGCCTTGTCTGCTTCCACGCGGCGCTCGCGTGGGCGCTCGTGCTCGCGTGGCGGCTGCTCTTCGCGCGCTGGCGGTCCCGGCAGGGCGATCTCCGCGTCGCGCTGTTGTTGGTGCTGTCCTGGGGGCTGCCGGTCGCCACGGTCTGGGCATGGGCATGGAGCGGACTGCTCAGTGACCTCCCGCGCATCGAGGCGCTGTTGATCGTCGGCGCCATCGCGGCCGCCGCGCTCTTCGGCCCGCGCGGCCTGATCCGCCTGCGTCACGCCTCGCAGGGGTACCGGCTAGTGGTGGCATTCTTCGCCCTGCTCGCGCCCGCGACCGTCATGTATCCGTCGCTGGTGTTCTTCGAAGAAGGGGCCCGGCGGCGGATCGTCGAAACGGACTACGGCCCGGAAGTGCTCGACCAGCGCGAGAGCCTCCAGATGCGCCTGCGTGCCGCGCAGGCGGAAATCGACGGGCGCGAGGCGGCGCTCCAGGCGTACCTGTCAGTGCCGGCGCCCGCGCCGGGCACGAACGTCCGGACCGACAGCGCCTTCCTCATGTGGCAGGGAACGGCGCTCGAGCGCTACCGGGTCTCGTCGGCCATCGAGTTGTACAACAGCGCCCAGATGCTCGTCAGCCGGTTCGCCCTCAATCTGCCGGAGGAAACGACCGCCCAGCTCTGGCGCGAGGATAGCTGTTCCTGGCGAACGTTCGGCCAGATCAGCCAGTTCGGCTCGCACGAACGGCAGTTGCTGCACGCCGGACGCAATGTCTGCGGCCGAGACGGCAGCGTACTCGGGACGATCGTTATTCACGTGATCCTCGACAACAGCACGATGTCCTTCATCTCGTCCCAGAACCCGTACCTGGAACTGCTACGCGGGCAATCGGCGAGTCGCCGCGAGGAGTTGCGCGGTCGGGACATCGAGTTCGTCGTCTACGGGTGGAGCCGGACACCGCTCTACGTGTCGGGCAACAGCGCCTGGCCGATCGACGACGGCCTGTTCGGAAGAATCTATGACTCGCGCCGGCCGTTCTGGACACGGTTGAGCCTCGGAGGCGTGGACTACCACGTGTACATCGAGAACGACCGCTCCGGGTTCTACGCGCTGGGCTACCCGCTGATCCCGCCGATCGGCCACTTCATCAACCTGGCCGAACTGACCGTGCTCGTGGCGCTCGCCTATTTCGGCATCCTGTCGGGCGCCGCGCTCTTCCAAGCGATTGGCGCACGGCGGATCCGCTCGGGCCGCGCGTTTCTCCGCGAGATCCGCGAGAGTTTTTACCGCAAGCTGTTCCTGGCGTTTGTCGCGGCCTCGGTGATCCCGGTCGTCACCCTGGCCCTCGTGACCAGGGTCTACATCGCCGATCGCCTCCGCCACGACGTCGAATCCGCAGCCCACAAGACGACGGTGATCGCTCGCCAGATCATCGAGGACTACCGGGTACAACCCCGGGCGACGCTCAGCGACGACGCGATGGTCGGGCTGAGCCGGGTGGTCGGCCAGGACGTCAACATCTTCAGCGGCGCGCGGCTGCAGGCCACGAGCGAGCGCGACCTGTTCGCCTCGGGACTCCTCCCCGCCCGCACCCCCGCCGACGTGTATCGAGCGATCGTGCTCGACCGGATGCCACTCGTGATCGCCGAGGAACAGGCGGCCGGGTTCCGATACATGGTGGCCGCCGCCCCGCTCAGGGCCGCGGACCGGGATGCCATCCTCACGGTACCGTTGACCCTCCGGCAACAGGAGATCGAGCGCGAGATCGACGACTTGAACCGCCGCATCGTGCTCGCGGCCATGTTGTTCATCCTGATCGGCGCGGCGGTTGGATATCCGATGGCCGAGCGCATTGCCGATCCGGTCAACCGCCTCACGCGCGCGACCCGACGGATCGCCCGGGGCGATTTCGACGCCCGGGTGGCCGCGACCTCGTCAGACGAACTGCGGCGGCTGGTCGAAGCGTTCAACCGGATGTCGGCCGAACTCCTCCGTCAGCGGGGGGAACTCGAGCGCACGCACCGTCTCGAGGCATGGGCCGAGATGGCGCGACAGGTCGCGCACGACATCAAGAATCCGCTCACACCCATCCAGCTGTCCGCGGAGCATCTCCGGCGTGTCCACGCCGACCGCGGCAAGCCGCTCGGACCGGTTCTCGAAGGATGCGTTGATTCGATCCTTTCGCAGGTCCGCCTGCTTCGCCAGATTGCATCCGAGTTCTCCAGCTTCGCTTCGTCACCGAGCGCGCGGCTCGCGCCCGCGGATCTTCCCGAACTAGTGGACGAGGTGGTCCGACCCTACGAGGCCGGGGCCAGCGACCGATGGCTGTTCGCGCGGGAGATCGACGCCAGGATCCCAAAGCTGCTCATCGACCGCACGCTGATCGGCCGCGCCCTGACCAACATCATCGACAACGCGCTGCACGCGATGCCCGGCGGGGGCAGGGTGACGATAGCCGCCCGGCAGATCGAGGGCGCCTCGGTGGAACTGACGCTGACGGATACAGGTGTTGGAATGGACGACGAGGCCCTTCGACGGCTGTTCGAGCCGTACTTCTCCACCAAGGCCGTCGGGACCGGCCTTGGCCTCTCGATCGCGCGGCGAAACGTCGAGCTGAATGGCGGAACGATTGCCGTCGCGAGTGAACACGGCCGGGGCACGTGCGTGACGCTCACGCTTCCTGTCGCGACGATGAAGGATCGGAACTGACGATGAAGGGTCGGTGCTGACGATGAAGGGTCGGAACTGGCGATGAAGGGTCGGAACTGACGATGAAGGGTCGGTGCTGACGATGAAGAGTCGGTGCTGACGATGAAGGGTCGGTGCTGACGATGAAGGGTCGGTGCTGACGATGAAGGGTCGGTGCTGACGATGAAGGGTCGGTGCTGACGATGAAGAGTCGGTGCTGACGATGAAGAGTCGGTGCTGACGATGAGGGGTCGGAACTGACGATGAAGAGTCGGTGCTGACGATGAGGGGTCGGAACTGGCGATGAGGGCCCGCGCATTGAGCGGCTCGCTCCGCTCACCACAAGTCCCCACCTCAGTTCTCGTTCAGGCCGTACGGCTGCCGCGCGTGGAGACGGTCCTTCCATGTTCCCTCCAGCCGGATCACGTCGTCGGCGTGCATATCCGGCGACACCCGCTGCAGGATGCTGAATCGGAAGTGTCGGGGATCACGCTGGCGGAGCAGGCTATTCCCCCCGTACCCCGAGGCTGTGTAGTTCAGCCATCGGCCGAGGAGGTTGTTGCCACCGTAAGCGGTCCCCACGTAGCCGCCAGTCCACAATGAGTTTGCCCTTCCACTCAGCGTGAAACGGTGTCGGCGCGAGGTCGAACCAGAGAACAGATGAGCGAGGGTCATCCGCGGTGAATCCTCTCGCGCCAAACTTCTCCAACTCAATGTGGGCCGGAACCTGCCGGTATTCCGCGCGTGTCAGGGGTCTCGACGCGCCGATTGAGTACAACCCGATGAACAGCGCCTTTCCAGCCGCGTGCCCGATGAATGACGCGACGTAGGAGGCCGCAGACATCGCCTTTTCGGCCTTCTCTCCCTGCGTCTGCTGGTAGGCGTTGAATACCTCTGGTTGCTCGGCAGCCAGCCACGGAAGCACCTTGTTGAGTTGCGGCTCGTGATGTCGATGGCGGAATACCAACACCGTCTGTGGATCGATGCCCTTGTTGAGCAACAGATCATTCAGGATCATGTCGCACGTCCCTTCGTCAGGGCAGAACCGACATTCGGCGACCACAGCCTACCTGGTGGATAAGGGGGTTCGGCGGCCAACCGGTCTGCTTCACATGCCGTCCGCAGCGCGTTTGCCGACACCTTGGGGGCTTCAACTACCTACGACACAGGGGTGTGGTCCATACTGATTGACTGAGCACGAGCCACGGCCCCGGAGCCACTAGGAGAGGCCCTTTCCGTCGGATCGCGGCTGCCGTCGTTGGCGCTCAAGCACGTCCGCCCGCAATTCGACTAGGGGACCGTGTAGCTCCTCGTGATGAAGATCCAAGTGGTCTTCGAGGTTACCGACGAAGGCCGCCTCGTCGTGAACGTGGCGCAGCACCGTCGGCACCCCCATCGTTCCCCCGCCCCTGTAGACCCCGAATGTCCGAAACACCGAGCCCGCGATTGCGCCCTCGCCAATCAACGCAAAGAGCACTTCGACTCCATCGCGAAACGGCGTCTCGGCCCTGTCGGGCAACAACATCCGCTGTTGACTTCCCAGCGGATTCAGCAGGAATTTGGCGAAGACTCTCTGCGGCGGCTCCTTCTGCTCAGCAGGCTGGTCCAGTTCAGTTTCCACAAGCAGCGCCACATTGGTCGCAACTCCCGCCGGGCCAATGTTCGCAGCATAGAAGTGGACGTTTGCGCGTTGGGATTCCTGCTCGATGCGCTCCACAACAGGTAAAGGGCGGGACTGACGATCTATGCTCGCTTTCTGTAGGAGGACGCTCTTTGCGGTCCAGTGGATGTACCGCCAGAGCCCGATTAGCGTGGCTGCAAGGACGTAGAACTCAGACCATTTCCGCACGGCGTCCCATCGGTCGGAGGAAAACAGCACCACGCTGATCGTCACGCCAATCGCCCAGCCAGCGGTGGCAGCGACGAAGGACCGCCAGTGATCCCTCACGACCGACACTCCGGAGCGTTCGTCAGGCATAGGTTGGCTATCATCTGTTCGGTGCTGCGGTCTGCCGCTTGGCCGAAGCGCCTTCGTCAGACGGAACCCTCGGCAATTCCGCCGCCGCCGTCTCACGTCTTCACCACGTCGGTCGGAACGAACCGTGGTCTGGGCCTTTGCGGGTTCTACGCGGCCGTCGTGTAGATGCTCCGGCCCTCTCCGAAGTACGCGTCGTAGAAGTGCTGGTAGG
>JADGOB010000246.1 GCA_017883185.1 Acidobacteriota bacterium | reverse complement strand
TGTTTTGGTTATGTTAATACAGCAAAGGTAGAAATTATCGGCGGAAATTGATTATTGGGCTTTAAAGTCATCTGCCTGATTAAATAGCATTTTTTATTTTTTCAATCTTATGATGCCTGTCTACTGAGTAAATGGATCCTGTTGCATCAGACGCTTCCTTTATAATATTGAATCAAGCGATATTTCTTTCAGAGCAATTTTAGCAATGCTGACTGGAGACGGCTGGTCTGTAACAATGTACTTTAATTCGGGGTATGATGCAATTAAATCCGACCAGGGCGGCACAGTTCCACCTGATTTAATAAATTTGACCAGTGTTTCCTGCAATTCCTCATCATAATCGAACAGCAACCTTTTAAACAGGACATTATTTTTCCGGACATCGGATAATTGACCAAATTCAATTTGATATTCCGGAGATTCAAATTCCTCAATTTCAGCCTCTAAAAATTCTTCGAGGGTTTTCATCGGGTAAAATTTTATTTTTTGAGTTTATATCCAAAGTATTTATTTAATTTCTGATTTTCAGTCATTTAGATAATTTCTTATTAGAGTATTCAAATATACAGTTTAAAGTTGGTGCTTCGGATAAAAGGCTTATTTATCGAACCATAGAATAGTTAAAATTCTTTGCTGACCGATGGTATTTTTCCGGTAATTTGCACAAAAATATTCTAACCATGAAAAGGATCATTCTATCACTCTCTATTTTTATTATTGCCGCCGGAGCATATGCCCAGCAACCTAAGACCCCGGGGATCATGAAAGAAGGAAAACCCGGATATTTCCAGAATACCATCATGAAGGATATCCGGGCCGTGGATGAAAGCACCGAACCCGCTAAAACGGAAAAACGGTTCCAGGCCGATCTTACCGGGTTAGTCTTTCCGGATAAAGTATCTCTTTACCAGCAGGAATGGCGCTTGCCGCCTGTATCACAGGGCAATACCAATACCTGCTGGTCGTTTTCAACAACTTCTTTTTTTGAATCCGAAGTTCACCGCCTGACCGGCCAGGAGGTGAAGGGACGGTTGCGGAGCTTTGCTCCGCCGAGAATAGCTAAGGTTTGTGGCATATAGATTACTGGTATTTCAAGGCGAACTTCTTCTTCAGGAGGGCCGGATGAATCGGCCGAAAATCCGACGGATGCCCATGCCGTCAATGCGGCTTCACCGGCTCCTCAACCGCGAGATCTCGGACCCGACGCCGGCGCTGGACGTGATTGTGGAGCAGGCTATACGCCCGCGGGTCGAGTACCTTCGTGGGCTCGTGGGCGAGTTGCTGAACTGCCGGCCGACCGACGAGCGGGTGATTCGCTCGGTTGCCAGCATTCAGGCGCAGTGCATCATGGCGCTGCCGAACCCCATCGGCCGGCGACTGCGGCCGGCTTTCACGTTTGCTGCGGGCGAGATCGACAAGCTGGCAGAACACATTGCGGACTTCTCGATAGCGGGGATCCGCGAGATCGGACGGGTTCCGGAGTCGAGGCGGCACTGACGCCTGGCCGTCACCACCATGCCGGCCGCGTCCGGGAATCGTGTCGATCCTACCTGCGGCGCAACCGCGCGATCAGATTGACCAGGTCATCGGGCAACGGCGCTTCGAACTGGAGCAGCCGATCGTCGATGGGATGGCGGAACGCCAGCCGATACGCGTGGAGCGCCTGACGCGGGAAGGGGATCGGCCTCGGTTGCTCCGTCTCCGGGACGTAACGCCTCTCCCCGACGAGCGAGTGGCCCCGAAGCTGCGCCTGAATGCGTTTCTGGTTCTGCTTGCCCGTTTGCAGCCGCACTTCCACGAGTGACGCACCGCGGAGGGTCTCGATCACGCGGTAATCGCTGATCGCCTCTCTGGCGCCACGATCGCGCGCGTTCGCCTTCTTCTGGATGAGCGCGGCGGGATGCCACGCGAGGTGATCCCGCCACGTGCCTTCCGGCGGATCGGGATGTCCGTACACGACCGCCCGGTAGACACGTTCCGGCTCGTGTTGCCTGAACTGGTCCTTCAATACGTGCTGGGCCCGGGCGTTCCGTGCGAACACGACGAGGCCGGACGTGTCGCGGTCGATCCGGTGGACTACGAGCGGGCGCGCCTTCCCGCGCGACCGCAGGTGGTCCAGAATCCGATCGTACGCGGAGGGCGCCCCGCTGCGCCGCTCGAGCGGGACCGCGAGCAGACCAGCCGGCTTGTTCAGCACCACCAGCGCGTCGTCTTCGAAAATGATGCCGAGATCGCGGCGCGCGATCGCGCCGGGGCGCCGCCTGGCGCTGCCCGGCCGGTCCATCCAGACGCGGACGAGGTCGCCGGCGGCGAGGTGCGTGGCGGCGTTGGACGGCGCCGCTTCAACGCCGTTGAGGAACACCTTGCCCCGCTCGAGCGCAGCGACGGCGCGGCCGCGCGATCCCAGCCGATCCGCAGCTGCCAGGAACTTGTCGAGCCTCGCACCCGCGCCGTCAGGGCCGACTGTCCAGTGAGAGTCCGTCATCTGTCCGCGCCCACAACCGGGTTCGCCACGTCAGGGGGAGGATAGCTCAGAAGCGGTCCGGTGTCAGAGGCTCACCGCTCTTGCCCTTCTTTTCATCTTCGCGGATCATTAGCAGCAAGATGAGAGGAGGGCGACGTGGCCCAGCACAAGAATCTCGGGATCCTGGTGGGTGGGGGACCGGCACCCGGAATCAACAGCGTGATCAGCGCGGCGACCATTCGCGCCAGGCTCGAGGACGTCGGGGTGGTGGGGATCCGCCGCGGCTTCGAGTGGATCATGCAGGGTGACAGCGACCACGTGATTCCGTTGACCGTCGAGGAGGTCAGCGGCATTCACATCCGCGGCGGGTCCCACATCGGCATCTCGCGGGCCAATCCCACGCGCGATCCGCAACTGCTGGAGAACACGGTCCTGTCGCTGCTGCGGCTCAACGTCTCGCAGCTCATCACGATCGGCGGCGACGACACCGCCTTTTCGGCGATGAAGGTCGAGGAGTTCGCCGGCGGCCGCATCCGCGTCGTGCACGTGCCCAAGACCATCGACAACGATCTCGACCTGCCCGGCTACGTTGACACCTTTGGATTTCAGACGGCCCGCCACCATGGGGTCGAGATCGTCAAGAACCTGATGGTGGACGCCGAGTCGACCTCGAAGTGGCACCTCGTCATCACGATGGGGCGCAAGGCCGGACACCTGGCGCTGGGCATCGGGAAGGCGGCGGGCGCGACGCTCACGGTCATCCCGGAGGAGTTCGGCGACGGACCGATCCGCCTCAAGGAGATTATCGACACCCTCGTGGGCGCCATCATCAAACGCCTCAGTCACAGGCGGCGGGACGGCGTGGCGGTCATCGCCGAGGGGCTCGTGCTCGACGTCGTGCCGGACGACCTGAAGGAGGTGGAGCAGGTCGAACGCGATGCGCACGGCCACGTGCGGCTCTCGGAGGTGAACATCCCCGAGATCCTCAAAGGGCAGGTGACCAAGCGGCTGAAGGAGTTCGGCATCAAGACGACGATTGCGGCCAAGACCATCGGCTACGAGCTGCGCTGCGCCGACCCGATCCCGTTCGACATGGAGTACACGCGCGATCTGGGCTACTGCGCGGCCGAGTACCTGCTCGGCGGCGGCAATGCGGCGATGATCTCCCTGCAGGCCGGCCAGTTCGTCCCGATCCCGTTTTCGCAGCTCATCGACCGGGAGACCGGTCGAACGCGCGTCCGGCTCGTCGACATTCACTCGACGCGCTACGCGATCGCGCGCCGCTACATGCTGCGGCTGCGCCGCGACGACTTCGACGATCCTCACTCGCTGGCCAAGTTGGCAGCGACCTGTCGTGTGTCGCTGCAGGAGTTTCGTGCGCAGTTCGAGTACCTGGTCCAGCGCGAACCGGCGTCGCCTGTGACCGGACCGGGGCAGGAAAACGGGTTCCCGGAAGCGTCACGGGGGAAGGCCTGAGACGGCTGGTATGTCTCACTCGCCGGGCGCGGGGTCCGGCGCGTGCCCGTGCCCGGGCACGAGCTTGACGAACGCCTCGTTGTAACGCCAGCGCTGCCAGGCTCCGCCAAGGCGGATCTCAATCTGGCTTCCGTCAATCCGAATCGGGGCGCCGCGCCGGTGGGCCTCGCGCGCGATGAAGGGGCCGAGTTCGCCGGTCCACTCCGCAGCCGTCACGGCTTCCACCGCATTCCCTTCGTACTGGGCCGGATCGAGCGCGCGAACCGGGTCGAAGACGAACACGCGGCCCGCCGCGGCTCCCGACATGAAGAACTTGCCGGCGTACGGCCTCTGGCGTACCGATAGCTCCCCTCTGGCATCCGGCTTGGCGAGCCCCATCACGACGTGCAGCGAGTTCGGGCCGCCCGACATCAGGTACTCGAACGCATATTCGTTCGGGGAGCCGAAGTGAATCGATTTGAAGCCGGGCGCAAGCTTCCCGTCGCCAGGCAGGTAAACCTTGTTCTGCCCTGCCACCGCAAAACGGGAGCCCGTGTCCCAGACGTTGATCGTGCCGCCGTGGGCGGCGTAGGCGCAGGTGTTGAGAGCGTCCTGGAGCACGAAGAGGTAGCCCGAGTCGGCCTTCATGGCCGCGTGGCTTTGGGACTGGCCGTAGACCCAGATCTCAGCGCCTTCCAGGAGGGCTCCGAGGAAATCGCCCGACTCGCGTCCGAAGATCTCCAGGACCACGCCTTCCGCCGGAGCGCCTCCCGAGTCGGCGAGATTGGTGCCGATGTAGCGGGGGCCGCCCTTGAAGCCGAACCCGACGATGTTGCGCCACCCGAGCCGGACGGCCTCGCTGAGAAATCGTGATGCCGACTCCAGGGTGAACGCTTCGCCGCGGAACCCGTCGAAATCGATCACGAGCACGTCGCGCCGGCCGTCGAGGGGCCGGAGGAGATCGTTGAAGGTGGGCGCCGTGACGCGCGCCCACATGGGTTCGCTCGAGGCTGTCGCGCGTCCGAGCGCCTCGTGCAGGAGCGGGACTG
>JADGOB010000245.1 GCA_017883185.1 Acidobacteriota bacterium | reverse complement strand
TACTGCAGTTCCTTCTGATAGACGCTCAAGGACAGCAGCGGCGGGAACTTCTCGCCCGGGGCATCGGGACGGAACACGTCGGCCATCACATACGATCCGTCCCGGGTCGGGATCTTCACGTCCTTGTCCACGACCAGCTTGTACTTGGGCTGCGAGAGCTTCGATGCGTACGGCGCGGGCGGCGCCGGGGACGGCGCGCGCGATTGCGCGGAGAAACCCATTGCCGCCGGTCCCGCTGCGCAGATGAGCGCCAGCAGGCCCGAACAGATGCCACCGCAGACGAGTCGCAAGCCCTTGCTCATCGCGCGGGCTGAGTGCCGTGCCGACATGATGTCCTCCTCAGAAAGCTAGAAATAGAAAGTAAGAAGTAAGAACTAAAGAAACAAGACGATGGGTCCCCGGTCATGCCTTCCTGACGACTTCTTCGATGCTCGTGCCGAAGTCCTTCAGCATCGTCGCGGCCGCGTTGCGGCCCGGCGTGCCGTTGACCGATCCGCCCGGCCTCGTGCAGGCACCGGTCTGGTACAGACCGGCAATGGGCATCCGGTAGTCGCTCCAGCCTGGCACCGGACGCATGTCGCCGGATTGGCCCGGGCCGTCGTACCCTGCGTGCGCGCTGCCGTGCCAGAAGTGGCGATTCAGCCGTTCGAGATCGACCGGGCTGACGATGTAGCGGCCGAGAATCTTGTCGTCGGTCAGGTTGGGCGCCAATCGCCGCAAGGTGTTCAGATACGCGTCGGCGACCTGGTTCTTGAGCTGCTCCCACTGCTGCGGACCCTGCTGAATCGCATACGGCTGGAATCCGTTGATCTTCAGCGTGTGCATGCCCGCGGGCGCCCTGGACGGATCCGCCACCGTCGGGCAGACGATCTGCAGTGGCGGATCCTCCACGTTGATCTGCCCGTTCGCATCGTCGAACTCCAGCCGCAGCAGGCGCGCCGGGTTGACCAGCGTGACCGATTCACACGGGGAGAGCGTGCCGCCGGCCACCGGGTACTTCGGCGGCTCCTTGACGGCGTAGTGCGCGACGAACATGGCGACCTCGGGCCTCCACATCGCGACGTTTTGCACGAAATCGTCGGGCCAGAATTCCCGCGGCGTCATGTCAACGAGGTGCTTCACGTGGAGCGTAGACAGCACCGCCTTGCCGCCGAGATAGCTGCTGCCATCGGCGCACTCGACGCCGACCGAGCGCTTGTTCTCGATGATCAGGCGCGTCACCCTCTTGTTCGTGAGGATCGTGCCACCGTGCGCGGTGATGAACCGGGCGAGCGCCTGCGCGAGCGCATCAGAACCCCCGACCGCGATCGGCCGCCCGTTGCGGCCCGAGCTCACGACCGACAGTGCGGAACGGTAACTGCCAGGCTCGCAGGGCGGGTCGCCGCCCAGATGGCCGGCCGCGAGCGCAAAGGCGCGGCAGCGGCTGTCCTCGAACAGGTGGCACGCCATGTCGTATGCGGACATCTTCAAGCGACGGCGCCAGACGTTGCCCTGTGGATGCTGCCGCAGCTTCTCCTCGTTGCCGAGCAGCGGCTGCACCTCCTCGAGCTCCGCCGCGATCCGCCGGAACGCAGCCCCGTCCTTCGGATTGATCCGGTCGAACTCGCGAGCGGTGCGCTCGAAATCGCGCCACACCGTGATGTAGCTGCCGTCTGGAAACGAGATGTGCATCACCGGATCCGGCACGATGTACGAGAGGCCATACTTGGCCAACTCCAGATCCTTCATGGCCGGGTTGCTCTGTATGCCGCCGTGCACGCTCGAGGCTAGATCGTGTTTGAACCCGGGCAACGTGACTTCTCGGGTGCCGACACCGCCACCGATACGCGGCTGGTCCTCGAGCACCACCGAGCGATAGCCGGCCTTCGCGAGGTAGGCGGCCGCGATCAGGCTGTTGTGCCCGGCGCCGGCCACGACGATGTCGAAACGCTCCTTGGGCGGCGTCGCCTGTCGCGCGCGCGCCGTCGCGGGCAGGTGAGCCAGAGGCGCCAGCGCCGCCGCGCCCTTGATGAATCCACGTCTCGTGATCCTCGTCATGCGCTTCCTCATGTGCATTATCTGTGGGGCGCGACTGGTGTCAACGCCAAATGTCCCTCGGGTTGCCGACGGCTGCAACAACTCGGAAGGTGAAGTAGGATGGCGGGCACAGGGGACTCACTCATGCAAAATCGCAGAGACTTCGTCAGAACGATGGCCGGCGCATCGGCCGGCTTCTACGCGGCCGGCGGCCGTTTCGACCTCCTCGCCCAGGCCCCCGCCGAGCGACGGCAGGTCTCCATCGCCGGCAAGCGCATCAAAGTCGTCGACGTGCACGCGCACGGCACCGTGCCGGAGGTGGCCGAGGTCGTGAAAGGTACGCCCTACGAAAGACAGGGCGGAGGCCAGGCGCTCGGCGGCCGCATCGCGCTCCTCGATAAGCAGGGCATCGACGTGCAGGCGCTGACCATCAATGCCTTCTGGTGGTACGAAGTCAAGGATCGCGGCCTGGCCGGCCAGATCGTCCGGGCCCAGAACGAAGGGCTCGCGAAGTGGGTGGCGTCCCACCCGGATCGGTTCGTCGCGCTCGCGTCGAGCTCGCTGCAGTTTCCCGATCTCGCGGCCGAGCAACTCGAGGACGGCGTCAAGCGGCTCGGCCTCCGCGGCGCGGCCATCGGCGGCCACGTCAACGGCGAGGACCTCTCGCTGCCGAAGTACGACCCGTTCTGGGCGAAGGCCGAGGAGCTCGGCGCGTTCGTGTTCATGCATCCCGGTGGCGCGGACAACATCATCAAGGACAAGGCGCTCGCCGGCCGCGGCGACCTGGGCAACATCATGGGCAATCCGCTCGAGACCACCTACTTCCTGTCCCGCCTGATCTTCGACGGCACGTTCGACAAGTTCCCGCGCCTGCGCGTCGGCGCGGCGCACGCGGGCGGCTACCTGCCATCGTACCTGGGCCGCACCGAAGTCGCGTGCGACGTGCGGGGCAACGCCAATTGCGCCAACAAGAAGCGCCCGCACGAGTACATGCGGACGAACATCCTCGCCGACACGATGATCCTGTCGGAAGAAGGGCTGCGGCACCTGGTGGCAGAGATGGGCGCCGGCCAGATTTTCTACGGCACGGACCACCCGTTCAACTGGCCCGTGACGATCGACCTGGTGCTCAACGCGCCGTTTCTGAGCGACGCCGACAAGGAAGCGATCCTCGGCGGCAATGCGATGAAGCTGCTGCACATTGCATAACGGGCCGCCGTGTCCATAGGAAAGACCAGCGTCTACTTTGTCCCGCGGGTGCTTCTGGTCCTCGCGCTCGTCGGTTTTCCGCTGCAGTCGCAGGGTGTCCAGACACAGGGTGATCGCTTTCAGCTCGAGGAAGCGACGATCGCCGACGTGCACCGCGCCATCCAGACCGGCCAGCTCACCTGCCGCGGGCTCGTTCAGGCCTACATCGACCGCGCGAAGGCCTACAACGGCGTGAGCGACCGCCTGGTCACGCGCGACGGCGCGTCGATTCCGGCCTCTCCCGGCACGGTGCGCGCGGGGTCTCCGCTGAAGTTCCCCACCGAGACGGTGGCCATCTCGACGCTCGTGCCCGATTTCGATCAGTACGCCGGGCCGCCGATCGAGTTCGGCCGGATGGAGCCGACCTCGTCGGATCCGTCCGTGCAGCAGCAGTACGGCATGACGGTCGGCACGCCGAACTCCGGCCAGATCAACGCGCTCGGCACGCTCAACCTGCGCGGCGAGCGCTCGGTGACGTGCAAGGGAGACCGCGACCGGATCCCGTCGTCGGGCCCGCTGCCGCCGGGATCCCCGGCCGTCTGCGAGGAGTTCCGCAGGCAGCCCGACGCCCTCGAGCGCGCGGCGCAGCTCGACGCGCAGTACGGCCGGTCGCCGGATCTCGCGCGGCTGCCGATGTACTGCATCCCGTTCTCGTTCAAGGATCCGTTCGACACGATGGACATGCGGACGACGGCCGGTGCCGACGCACGGTATGACATCGATTTCCCGGCCCGGGATCACACGCTCGTCGCCCAGCTGCGGCAGAAGGGCGCGATCATCTACGCCAAGGCCGTCAACACCGAGTACAACGGGCGCGCCGGCGATCCCGGCGGGCGCAACGAGCCCACGAAGACGCTCATCTCCACCCTTGGCTATCAACGCAGCAGTTGGGCCGGGAACCCGAGCAGCGCCTACGACAGCACGCGCGCCGCGTCGCTCGGATCGAGCTCGGGGTCGGGGGCCTCGGTGAGCGCCAACATGGTGATGTGCAGCGTGTGCGAGGAGACGAGCCTCTCGTGCCGCGGACCGGCCAACCACAACGCCGTGGCGCTGATTCTGCCGCACAAGTCACTCATCTCGTACCACGGCGGGGCGATCGGCTCCGACATCTACAACGACCGCGCGGGCATCCAGTGCCGCAGCATCACCGACGCGGCCAAAGTGCTCGACGCCATGAAGGATCCGGTCAACGGGTACTACGACCCGCGCGACATCTTCACGACCGTTCCGCGCTCGAGCGTGCTCGACACGCCGTACGCGGCCAGCGCCGCCACGCCGGGCACCGCGGGCTCGCTGCGCGGCATGCGCATCGGCGTCATCAGGGAATCGATGCTGATCTTCCCCGGCATCGAGGCCGACGAGCCGATCGTCACGGCCGCGGTCAAGGAGATCAAGGACGTCCTCGGCCGGCAGCTGGGAGCCACGCTCGTGGAATCGAGCGATCCGCTCTGGCCGGATGACCCGGACATCGAGAACATGAAGACGACCTACACGCGCGCCCTCGCGGAGATGGTGCCGGTCTTCTTCCCGGCCATCCTCTACAGGCTGGACCGCGCCGGAACGCCGCTCTTTCCCGAGTTCGCCGCGATGATCAAGCCGACCGAGTTCGCGCCGGGCAAGACGTTCGGCTCGGGAACGATGGCGCCGATCGACTACATGGTCGGCCTGGCCGAAGGGAAGATCCCGCCGCCGAAGAACCTGAACATCCG
>JADGOB010000244.1 GCA_017883185.1 Acidobacteriota bacterium | reverse complement strand
GTAGCCCCGTCGGTGGCCGGCAAAGGCGGCCAAGGGTCACTCGTGTGTTGTGGCGAGAAGATGTCCGCAAAGTCCTAGGAGCGCGTCCGAGTATTCAATGACGCGCTCCTAGAGGACGGCCTTGCGGAAGCGCTCGCGCAAACGCGCTTGCGTCTTGGCGTCCGCAAGGGGGAAGGTTTCTCGCACGAGCTCCGCCGCAGCTCCCCGCTTGGACAGCTTCTCGCGAAGGACAACGAGCCGCGCAGCGTACGGGGCGAGCTTCTCCTGCGCGGCCGCCCGTTTCTTCTGGGCGGCCTTCTTCCCGCGCCCCGCGTGCACGATGGTTCGTCGGAGGGCGCGGACCACCCCGTTCTCGACGGCAACGATCGGGAGAACCGCCAACAACGCGTCCGCCACGGCCCAAGCCTCGTCTGAGCGGTCGCGTGTCAGTATCAACTTCACTTCGCGAATCACCGCCAAGGCAACCCACACCTGGCGGACGAGGGCGGCGGTCTTCAGGCCGTACGGGTTCTGCTCACGCACCCAGGCGACGACGGCCGTCGGGCTCAGCGCCCGTTGGGCGGCATCGTCAGTGCGTCTCGAATGTGTTCCACTTCGCCGTGTCAAGAGCCATCGCCGCGTATGCTTCAAAGATATGGAGCTCAAGGGGGTTGCGGATAATGACGCAGGCGACATGATGCCTTGCGAGATCCGCCTTCGCCCGGGCGAATCGCCGGAGAAACACTGGCGATTTCATGTTCTCAGCTCGAGCCCCGACCCGACCTGATTGTTTGCAGGCCATCCGATATGCGAGGGTCGCTTCATACTGACTGCGACCCCGAATGTGCTGCCTGACTCTCGACCGGACTCTCCTTGAAATACCGACGTAAACAGGCCGCCGGCCGCGAAGAAACACATAGCAACCCGGAAAGTCCCTCGCTCCCTGCAGCTGATTCCCCAAATTGTCAGGAAGCCCGCCGGTTGCCACGAATTGATCGGCCCTGGTTGCCTCGCCAATCGACTTGCCGAGCTGCTTCATGTATTTCGGGAGCACTGCCTTCGCGAGCGCTTCGAACTTGTGCAGACACTCATCAATTGCCATTTGTGTCTCCGTCCGCCCAACGCCACGCACTCTCGCCGCCCGCTCGACGTCGGCGCCGGCGGCCGTCGGGTGCAGGGTGGGACTAGACACGTCAACCAAGGCGCAAGACACTGGCGAAAACAACCCGGCTGGCCTCTAGTTGCTGGCTGAACCAGTTCAGAACGTCAGTGTTCTCTTCGATGACCGCCGAGTGGTCCTCCCGAGGCGAGAGCCGCTCGTCCCGGATCCGACCGCTCGTGTAATGGAGGCGAACGCCCTTGCGATAGACCTGCCACAGATACTCGGACACCTCGGGACCAAGCACGAAGAGAGCCTCATCTGTCGCCTCCGCGAACTGCCCGAGATCGGCCAGCGACACCGTCGCGTTTCTGACCGCCGCCAGGACGAAGGACCGCAACGCACGGTACACGACGATGCGTCGGTCGTACACGTCGGGACGTGATGGCTCCACAAGTGCCCCTGGACTGCCGGCGCCCCTCGCCACGGGCTCTCTTGGAGCAAAGTCCGGCCATGGTGTGACCTTCTCTTGCTTCAGATACTTGTCCAATTCTGTCCGATACCGGCGAACCTCCCCTGGGCCGAAGTTCTTCGATTGGCTTGTGCTTGAATCGTACTGATCATGGTGGGGTAGACACAGGAACACGAGGTTCTCGTACGCAGCGTTGGCCCGGTTGTGGTCAACATGCGCAATTTGGCCCTGCTTGCCCGCCGGGTCGCGGTACAAGCCAAAACACAGCGCACACCGATGTCTTGACCTGGCCAGGACGTCCGTCTCGGTCTTCATCACGGTTGCCTTGCGCCTCTTGTATTCCATATGGCGAAGTCGAAGCCCTCAACGGCTACGAATCACCCGCGGCCCGCTCAGCGTCGTCTGCTGGCGGCCGTCGGACGTTCCCCCGGCCGGTCGTCCGATCACGGAATCACTCTCCCCCTGTGTTCCTTCCGCCACGGTCACGTCGGCGCGCGTGACCGCAGGCCACGAACGAGAGCGCCGGGTGTCACCTCGACGGCGGTGCGCCGGCACCCCGGTTCCACTCGGGCGGGGGCTGCCCGAGCAGTTGCCGGACGAAGAAGTCAAACCGCTTTCGCTCGCCGTAGTCCGCATGCTCGTCGCGCCGGCCGGCGCCGTGCTCTCCGCCAGGGATCACGAGCAGGTCGAACGTCTTGTTCGCGTGGATGAGCGCATTGACGACCTGCAAGGTGGAGGACGGGTCGACGTTGGTGTCGAGTTCTCCCACCACGAGCAGGACGTGGCCCTGCAGTCTCCACGCGTTATCGACGTTCGACGACGCTGAGTACTCCGGCCCGATCGGCCAGCCCATCCACTGTTCGTTCCACCAGATCTTATCCATGCGGTTGTCGTGGCACCCCGCATAGGAGACAGCAGCCTTGTAGAACTCCGGGTGGAACAGCAGTCCTCCGAGCGCGTTCTGGCCGCCCGCCGATCCGCCGAAGATGCCCACGCGCGTGATGTCGTAGTACGAGTACTTGGCGGCGACGGCCTTGTGCCAGAGGATCCGGTCGGCGAACCCGGCGTCGCCGATGTTCTTCCAGGCGACGTCGTGAAATGCCTTCGACCGGTTGGACGTCCCCATCCCGTCGATCTGCACGACGATGAAGCCGACCTCGGCCTGGGCCTGCATCGGCGAGAAGGCGCTGAACGTCTTGGGCACGAACGAACCATGCGGGCCGGCATAGATGCTCTCGATGACCGGGTACTTCCTGGACGGGTCGAAATTCGTCGGCCGGACGATCACGCCCCAGATATCGGTGCGGCCGTCACGCCCCTTGGCCACGAACACTTCGGGCGGTTTCCAGCCGGCCTTTACGAGCTCGACGGCGTTGCCGCGTTCGATCCCCGCCACCAGTGACGCGTCGGCGGTCCGATGCAGTTCGGCGACCGTGGGCAGATCGACGCGCGAGTACGTGTCCACGTAGTACTTCATGTCGGCCGAAAACGTGACCTCATGGTCCGCGTCCGCGGTCGTGAGTGGGGTGAGGCCGGTGCCGTCGAAGTTGATCCGGTAGTAGTGGAGGAAGTATGGATCCTTGCCGGGGTACATGCCGTTGGCGCTGAACCAGATCTGCCGCTTCTCCTCGTCGACCTTCTCGACGCCGCGAACCGCCCACTCGCCCTTCGTGATCTGGTTCTTGACCGCCCCCGTGGCACCGTCGAACAGGTAGAGGTGGTTCCAGCCGTCGCGTTCCGACATCCAGATGACCTCGCGCCCGTCCCCGGCGTCGTGGCGGAACTTCTTGCCCGATCCGCGGTTGCTCGTCGCCTGGTTGTAATAGAAGAACGTCTTCGGTTCCTCCGACAGCACCGCGCGGGCTTGGCCGCTCTCGGCATCGACCTCGACGATCCGGTACACCTGGTGCCCGCGCTGGTTGTACTCGAACGTGACGGCGCGGCTGTCCGTCCGCCACACGAAACTCGTCAGTTCGAAGGGATTGGGGAACACCTCGTTGGTGACGTTGGCCTCCTTCGCCGGGTCGACGCGGAAGATGACTGGCTGATGAACGTCGAGGGCGTCACCCGGCTTGGCGTACAGGAGGTTCCGCGCCTTCGGCTGGAGCTGATCCTCGGGCGACGACTCGACGTAGTGGATGTAGCGCCGAAACCCGGGCCGGATGCGGTAGACGGCGATCTTCGTCGAGTCGGGCGCCCAGACCGCTGAGGCGAGGTCGTAGTAGTTGCCTTCCGAGCCGTCGGTGCTGAGGAGCGTGCGTGTCTTGCCGCCGACCGGCCGGATGGCGATGTTGAAGTTCTCGGTCGTCGCCTCCCATTTGCCGTCTGGCGATACGCGTGGCCGGCTGGGCCGCAACGCATCCGGATCGTGCCCCGCGCCGCTCAGCGACCCGGGACGCCCGGGCGGCGGTTCCTCCTTCTTGCAGACGTAGTCCGTCAGCGTACACCGCCAGCGCTCCTGCTGCCCGAAAGAGAACTGGATGGCGCGCTCATCCGGCGCGAACGTGAACGTACTGAACGGCAGCCGGGCCGCTTTCTGCGGCTGGCCGGTTCCCTTGGCCAGGGCCGCGGCGATCCGTTCATGGTCGAATGCCGCCTGTTTCTGCAGTGTGTCCGCGTCCACCATCACGAACTGGGAACCGTCCTTGACCGACTTGCGGTAGAAGAAGCGATTGGTGCCCGCGACCCACGTCGCCGAGTCGGGCACGTCGGTGGCGAGGTACTGATATCGGTCGCGCAACCCCTGGGCGCGCTCGTAGTCGGCATTCGTCACCTGCGCGATGGTGACAGACGACAGCAGGAGGATGCCGCACGCGGCGGCAAGGGACAGGCGTGCGTGGCGTTTCATGTGATGGCTCCAAGTGCTGTGGACATCGCCTCCGGGCCGGCGGCGGTCGCCGATAGCGGCGAGAAGTATACGCCGTTGTCCTGGCCGCGAGTGCGGGCCCACTACCGCGGGCTCTGTTGCCCCGGGCCCACGCGGGCGCCTACCATGCCGCGGTGGCGGAAGTGGCAGACGCACGGGAGCCGGAATCCCCGGTTCCTCACGGTGCCGGTTCTCAGAAGGAAGGGACCCTGGTTTTCAAGACCTTTCCCCCTGGGGCCTCCTCGGCTGACCGCGGGTTCAGCGCGCCTCAAGAGCGGCGCCGCGGTCCCGTCTGACGTCGCCGCCGCTCGGGTCCGGACGTCATGGTCTCCTTAGACCGGTCGGTCGGCAGCCGCAGATGGCGCAGAATGCGCTCGATCACCGCGGCCTGCTCGACGAGCGCGATGAGGCGTAGGCGCCCACCACAGCGCGGGCACGCCAGAACGTCGAGGCCGAAGCTGCGACGCATGAGATCAGCCCAACGTGGCGCCGGCGGCCGAGGCGGTCGCACTCGGCGCCCAGGTGGCGGGACCGGTGCGTCGGGCTCGGTGGCGCTGGCC
>JADGOB010000090.1 GCA_017883185.1 Acidobacteriota bacterium | reverse complement strand
GGGCGTGGAGACGGGCAGCTACTATTCGGGCGACAAGACGACGCTCAGCGCCGGGCTGAACCTGCTGCCGCTCACGCGCCTGCTCGTGGAGATGAGCTACAACCGCAACCGCATCACGCTGCCCGCGGTGCCGGCGTACGTGACCAACACGGTGAGCACCCGCGTCAGTTACTCGTTCTCGCCGTCGCTCTTCGCCAAGGGGTTCATCCAGTACAACGACGCGAAGAAACAGGCCACCATCAACCTGCTGCTCTGGTACATCTACCGCCCCGGCAGCGACCTCTACATCGTCTACAACCAGGGATGGGACACGGACCTGCCCGGCCCGCACTTCATGCAGGTTCGGAACAAGTCGCTGTCGGTCAAGATGACGTACTGGATGGCGCGGTGAGTCGGGACGTGTAGGCGCTGATGGTGACCTCGAACACCTGGTCCACCGTCAACTGCTGCATGCAGACGTTGTCCTGGCAGGTTGACAGCCGGTTGTTGAACGCGCTGACACAGGGACTGCAGGCGATGCCGGCCCACAGTACATGGTTGCGTGGTGTCTGGGCGGCAAAGAGCGCCGGCGTCTCGGGCCCGAAGAGCGTGACGACGTCGATGGGCGTCAGCGTCGCGAAGTGCGCGGGCCCGCTGTCGTTGGTGACCAGCACCTGCGACAGGGAATAGAGCGCCAGCAGTTCGCGAAGAGTAGTCCTTCCCGCCAGCGAGACGCACCGCGGCGACGAGACCGCTGCCGCAAGCCGGTCGGCCTCGGCAGCTTCGTTCGAATTCCCAGTAAATGCCACGTAGACTTCGGGCCGCGCGTCGAGCAGGCGCCGCGCCAGGCCCACATATCGGCCGCTGTCCCATCGGCGCAGCGGGAGCAGGTCGCCGCAGTTGGCGTTGAGCAGGATGATCGGCGGCACGTCGGCCTGGCGCGTGCAGTCGCGCAGCAGACGGGCAACGGCAGCCACGTCTTCAGCGGCCGGCCGCTGGATGGCGCCGTGCTGTCGCATCCTCGGCGGCACCCGGGGGAACGCCGGGAACCGGTTCGCCGCGCAGTCGAGCGCCTCCACCAGGAGGAGGAACAGCTGGCTGGTGTGGAGATACGGGTTGTAGAGCAGCCGGTGCGTCAGCAGGTTGCCGCGGGAAGGGCCTTCACCGGCGTAAGAGTGCAAGCCGACACGCTGGCGCGCGCCGCTCAGGTAACTGAAGATCGCGGACGAGCGTGCGAAGAATTCGAGGTCGACGGCAGCGTCGATCCGCAGCGCGCGCAGGCGCCGAAGCACCGAGATGGTCGAGCGCGTGACGGTCGCCAGACTCGTCGCGTCGAGTGTGAGGACGTTGTCGCCGGGAATCAGATCCATCGCGTCGAGGATGAACCGGTTCTCCGCGAAGGCGAGAAAGAAGACGTGCTCGCTCCCTACCCGGGCGATTGCACTCCGCAGGGCCTCCTCGGCAAGGACGGTGGACCCCTGCTCGGCCAGCTTGACAAAGAGAATCCGCCGAACCGGGCCGGCCGGAGCGGAACCACCGAGCAGCCATCGGTGCAGCGTCAGGAGGAGGCACGCCGGCAGGCCAATCCACTGGTCCACCGCCCGGAGCGTGGAGGTCTTCATCTGTCTTGGCGCTTTCCCAGCTTCGAAGAGACCCTCGCGAGGCCGGCGGCCGCATCCGGCTGGTTCGGCTGCAGGCGCAACGCCTCCCGGTAATGCTCCTCCGCTTCGGCAGCGCGGCCCATTCGCTCGAAGGTCGCAGCGAGCGACCGATGGAGATCGACGGAAGGGCCCTCGAGCCGGAGCGTCTCGTTGTAGTGAACGACAGCCTCTTCCAATCGTCCCCGCTGCTGCAGCGTGCTCGCCAGATTGTAGTGGGCGTTGGCGGACCGAGGGTTCAACGCGACCGCCTGCCTGTGCTCCCGCTCTGCCTCCTCGAGCCGACCACTATCAGCCAGCACGCTTCCCAGGTTCATATGCGCGTCGGCGTATGTGGGATCGATCCGCAAGGCATCCCGGTATTGCTCCGCCGCGTCGGCCGGCCGGCCCATCTGGCCGAAGACGTTGCCCAGGTTGTTCCGGGCCTGCGCCGATTCGGGATCGAGCCGTATTGCGGCCTGGAATTGCGCGAGCGCTTCGTCGAACCGCCCGAGGCGTTCGAGCGTGGCTCCCAGGTTGTTTCGAATCTGGACGGAGTCGCCGTGGTGTGCGAGCGCCTCGAGGTAATGCCCCACGGCCTCGTCCAGGCGACCCATCGACTGGAGCGCGTTTCCCAGGTTGTAGTGGGCAGGCGCAGAGCCGGGATCGAGCGTGAGAGCCTGGCGATATCGTCCGACCGCCTCCTCGACGCGACCGAGCACGAGCAGGGCGTTGCCCAGATTGGTGCGAGCGTCCACCGAGTCGGGCTTCAGGCGAACGGCCTCGGCGTAGTGCGACGAGGCTTCCTCAACCCGACCGGCCTTCGATAAGGCATTCCCGAGGTTCAGGTGTGCCTGCAGGTAATCGGGCGCCAGCCGAAGGGCCTCTCGATACTCGGCGAGAGCCTCGTCGGTCCGGCCCTGGTTTGCCAGCAGAAGCCCCAGGTTATTGTGTCCGTTGGGAAACCCCGGCGCGAGCCGGCTCGCCTCGCGGAAGTGCGCCATCGCCTCACTGGTGCGCCCCTGCTTGTCGAGCTCCAGACCAAGACCGTTGTGCGCGTAGTAGTTCCCGGGCACAACGTCCAGCGCGTGCCGCCACAACGTGACGCTGTTCTTCCACGTCATCACCTGCGCTCGCGTCGTCACTCCGAGCGCCGCAACGATGACACACGCTGCAACCGCGAGAACCACTCGCCCGGAACGAGCCCGCCCGACCAGATCGAACGCGCCCCAGGCGATCGCGATGAACAGGCCGATGAGCGGAACGTACGTGTAGCGGTCGGCCATCGCGTGACTGCCAACCTGGACCAGACCCGAGACCGGGAGCAAGGTGCCGACGTACCAGAACCACCCGACAGCCAGGTATGGATAGCGAGGCGCGAACCGGATGACGAGCGCGGAGACGACGAGGATGGCGATGAGTGCGAGGATGGCCGGCCCTGCGGAGATCTGCTGCGGATAGGGATAGAACGCGATCAGCCCCGTCGGCCACACCATCTTCACCACGTATTCGAGGTACGAGTGGAGCGCGTTGGCCACGCGGCCTGCGAGCGGAAACGACTCGAGCGCCGCGACGGCGCCTCCTGTGCGCTGCGCGATGAACGCCACCACGCCAGAGGCGGCCGCCAACGCGAAGAACGGGATCTTCTCGCGCAGCAGCGACACCCATGCCCGCCACCAGGCCGCTCCGTTGTCGCGTTGGCTTGATCCACCGGCACCCGCGGTTGCCCGGCCCAACGGCCACCAGTCGAGCAGGAGCAGCGCGAACGGCAGTGTGACGAGCATCGGCTTGGCCATCAGCCCCAGCGCGAAGAGCGCGAGTGTCACGAGGTAGGCCGGCAAGGCACGGTGGCCACCACCACGCCGCTGCGCGTATCCCGCGTAGGACCATAGCGCCAGCATCAGGAAGAGAGTGCTGAGGACGTCCTTGCGCTCCGACACCCAGGCCACCGATTCGACGTGCAGGGGGTGCAGAGCGAACAGGGCGGCAACGAACGCGCTTCGGCCTACCGCACCGGTCATGCGCACGAGAGCCAGAAAGAGGACGAACACGCTGCCCAGGTGGAGCACCAGGTTCGTGACGTGCAGCGCGCCCGGGCTCGCGCCGAACATCTCCACGTCGAGCATCAGCGACAGCCAGGTCAGGGGATGCCAGAAGTTCGCGTAGCTCGTGGTGAACGCCCAGGCGATCGACGACCAGGCGAGGCCGGCCAGCACCCTCGGGTTGTCGGTCACGTAGATGTGGTCATCCACGGAGACGAAGTCGTGATGGCGCACCGGGGCGAAGGCGATGACCGTGGCGACGAGAAGCCCGGCCGCCAGCAGCCAGAACGTCGGACCGAGAGACGGACGCCGCTGACTCATTTCCTGATCTCGAAGCTGTGATCACCCCGCCAGGCCGACAAGATGTCCGATTTTGGGCGAACGCCCAGGCTCGCAGGCGGGGTGTTCCGCGTGCCAGGCAGAGCGGCCATTCTACCCTGAAGGTCCGACCGCAGGCGAGGCCATGGATGGCGCGGTAGGGGCGACCGATTGGTCGCCCCTACCCCTTCAGCTGCGGGATCTCGTCCTCGCGGATCATCAGCTCGCGCTTGGCCAAGCCCCTTTTCGCGATCTTTTCGCTATCTGCTATTCTGGGCGGCGATGACAGCTCGGATCCAGCCGGGTTCGGTGGCATGGGTTGCTATCGTGGCCCTGGTCCTTCGCGTCCTCTACCTCCTCGAGCTCCACGACTCCACGCTCTTCTCGGTCCTGATTGGCGACGGCCGTCAGTACGTGGGCTGGGCGCGCGAGATTGCCGGTGGTCAGTGGCTCGGCTCGTCGGTCTTCTACCAGGCGCCGCTCTACCCGTACCTGCTCGCGGTGGTGTTCAAACTGGCCAGCAACAGCCTGCTCGTCGTCCGGCTGCTGCAGACGGCACTTGGAACTGCGTCGTGCCTGCTGCTCGCCCACGCGGGACGTCGGTTCTTCGACGCGCGCGTGGGCCTGGTGGCCGGCTGGTTCCTGGCGGTGTACCCACCCGCCATCTTCTTCGATGGGTTGATTCAGAAGTCGTCGCTCGACCTGTTCCTCGTGACAGCGATGCTCGCCTTGCTCGGCGAGTTCGTGGCGCGGCTCGGGTGGAAGTGGCTGGCCGCGGCTGGCGTGGCGCTCGGGGCGTTCACGCTCAACCGCGAGAACGCACGCGTCCTCTACCCGGTCGTCGCCGCGTGGCTCTGGCTCTTCTTTCGGGGCACGCCGGCGCGGACGCGGGCCGCGTGGCTGGCCGTCTTCACCGCGGCCGTCGTCGCCGTCATCCTGCCGGTCGGCCTTCGGAATTACTACGTCGGCGGAGAGTTCCTGGTCTCGACCTCCCAGTTCGGGCCGAACTTCTATATCGGGAATCACGTGGGGGCGCACGGATCGTACGAGCCGCTCGTGCCCAACCACGGCAACGTCGCGTTTGAACGCGACGACGCGACCCGCCTGGCGGAGAAGGCGGCGGGGCGCGCGCTGTCACCAGGCGATGTGTCGACCTACTGGATCAATCGGGCGCTGGCCGATATCCGGTCCGACCCGGCCGGATGGCTGCGACTGCTGGGCCGCAAGCTGCTGCTGACGATCAACGCCGCCGAGGCGGTCGACACCGAATCGATCGAGGTGTATGCCGAGAACTCGCGTGTTCTCGGCACGCTGTTCTGGCTGAATCTCGGCGTCCTGCTCCCGCTCGCCGCGCTCGGCGCGTGGCTGACTCGGGCGGACTGGCGGCGACTCGCGTTGCTGTACGCCACGTTCGCCGGACTCGCTCTTTCGGTGGCGTTCTTCTACGTGCTGGCGCGCTATCGATATCCCTTCGTGCCGATCGTCATGCTGTTTGCGTCCGCGGCGATCGCGGCCCTGCCGGGATCGGTGCGCGGCTGGCGCCAGTGGGCCCCCGGCCTGGCCGTCGCCGGCGTTGTGGCGGTCGCAGCCAACCTACCGTTGTCGGCAAGTGGCGACGAGACGAATCTGAACCTCGGAACCTCGCTCGTCAGCGCCGGCCGGGCACCTGAAGCCATCCCGTTCCTCGAGAGGGCCGTGGCGGCATCGCCCGAGTACGCGGCCGCGCACTTCAACCTGGGTGTGGCGCTGGATAGGCTGGGCGACAAGCCGAAGGCGGTCGAACAGTTCGCGAGGGCCGTTGCGCTCAGCCCCGACGACGCGGAGGCGCGGGAAGCGCTGGGCCTGGCGCTGCGCGAGGCGGGACGCACCGCCGAGGCGCTGGCCGAGTTTCAGGTGGCCGCGCGGCTCGCGCCAGATTCCGCGGCCGCGCGCAAGAACCTCGCGCTGGCGCTGACCGAGTCGGGTCGGCCCGTGGAAGCCATTCCCGTGTTTCGCGAGGCGCTCACGCGAAACCCCGGAGACCCGACGCTGCACAACAACCTGGCGGGCGCCCTCCAGCAGGCAGGCCGGCTGCAGGAAGCGATCGCCGAAGCGGAGGCGGCGCTGCGGTTGAAACCCGACTACGCCGAGGCGCACGGTCACCTCGCGCTCGCGCTCGAAGCGACGGGGCAGCACGCCGCGGCCATCGGGCACCTGCAGGAAGCCGTGCGGCTTCAGCCTGGCAGCGTCGGCCTGCACCTCAACTTGGCGGAACTGCTGACCGACGGCGGGCGTGCGGACGAGGCGCTGCTGCACTACGAGCGGGCGGTTCTCCTGGCGCCGGGGTCGCTGGACGTGCGGTTCTCGCTCGCCCAGGCGTACGGACGGAGCGGCAGGTGGCAGGAGGCGCTCGACAGCCTCCAAAAGGCCGCCGCGCTCGCGCGCGCGGCCGGCCGCGACGACGTGCTCGGCGAGATCGAGCGCGCGATTCATGCGTGCCGCGCGCGGCTCACAAGCCGCCAGTAGGCGCGATTGGCCGCGGGTGGAACTCGAACTCCTTCGGCGGCTCCGCCCCCAGCAGGTGGCGGACGAAGTAATCCCAGCGACGGCGAATCATGTAGGACTCCCCCAGGCCGTGGCCGCGGTTGGGAAACAGCACCAGGTCGAAGTCCTTGTTGGCCTTGATGAGCGCGTCCACCACCAGCAGGGTGTTATAGGGCGGCACGTTGTTGTCCATGGTGCCGTGGGCGAGGAGCAGCTTGCCCTTCAGGTTCTTCGCGTGGTTCTGGTTCGCCTGGTCGTCGTAGTTCGATGTCCCGTCCGCCTTCTTGACCAGCAGCCCCTGCCACTTCTCGGCCCAGTCGTCCTCGTAGCCCCGGTTGTCGTGATTGCCCGACGTCGAGACGCCCACCTTGAAGAAGTCCGGGTAGCGGAACATCGCGCCAGCGGTCGCATAGCCGCCGCCGGATCCGCCGTAGATACCCGCGCGGTCGATGTCGATCCAGGGGAAGCGCTGCGCCAGCTGCTTCATGCCCGAGACCTGGTCGGGAAGCGTGTTGTCGCCCATGTCGCCGAAATAGGCGTCGTGGAACGTCTTCGAGCGCCACGGCGTGCCCATCCCGTCGATCTGCACAACGATGAAACCCAGTTCAGCAAGCGCCTGCGTGTCACCGCGCGAGGCGGAGAAGCCGCGGCTGCCGACGCTGCCGGTTTGCGGGCCCGGGTAGATGTTGTTGATGATCGGGTACTTCTTCGACGGGTCGAAGCCGGTGGGACGGAACATCAGGCCGTAGAGATCGGTGACCCCGTCGCGCGCCTTGACCGTGAACGGGATCGGCGGCTTCCAGCCTGCGGCGAGCAGCTTCGAAAGATCCGCCTCCTCGAGCGCCAGCACTTGTGCGCCATCGGCGGCACGGAGAACGCTCGTGGACTTGACGTCGGGACGCGAGTAGTTGTCCACGAACAGGCTGCCGGACGGCGAGAGCGCGACGTCGTGATCGGCATCAGCGGGCGTGAGGAGCGCCAGGTTCTTCCCGTCGAAACCAACGCGGTAGAGATGCCGGAAGTACGGGTCGCGGCCCTTCTCGCGGCCGACACCGATGAAGTAGATCAGCCGCTGCTTCTCGTCCACGCGCACGACCTGGGTGACATTGCCCTCACCCGTGGTGACCTGGTTCTTCAGCCGGCCGGTCTGCAGGTCGTAGAGATAGAGCTGCGCCCAGTTGTCGCGTTCAGACAGCCAGATCACCTCGTTCGTCGCGGGGAGAAAGCGCCAGTTCGCGGTGCCCATCCCCGACTCGAAGTAGGTGGCCACCTTCTCGTCGAACAGGTCGCGCACGTCGCCCGTGTCCGGGTTCGCCACGCGGAACTGCTCGTGCTCGTGGTCACGCGAGGTGGACACGAAGGCGAGATGCCTCGAATCGGCGCTCCACTCGACATCGTCCCACTCGGTGCTCCGCCCCTTGATGTCGTCGGTAATCGTCCCGCGGTGCTGGTCGGGCGCGATCTTCAGGCGGACGACGCGCGGGCCATCGAGGTGGATGACCACGCGCTGAATCGTCGTGACCGTTTCGTCGCCAGGCAGCGGGTACTTCCACGCGTGGAGCGTCGGGTGCCCGACCTTCGTGTCGACCAGGTACATCTCGCCGACGCCGCGCTGATCCTGCTGGAAGGTGGCAATCTTCGTCGAATCGGGCGACCACAACAGCACCGGATTGTCGCTCTTCGTCCAGCCCGCGTTGTCGGTGGCATAGCCGAAGTCGTTGACGCCGTCGGTCGTCAGCGGTTTCTCGACGGCCGTGGCCAGGTTGCGCACCCAGAGGTTGTCATGGCGGATGAAGGCGGCGAGCTTGCCGTCGGGTGAGACGACCTCCTTCCGCGCGGACGCCGCTTCAGGGCTCTTCGTGCTGACGCACGAGGAGCCGGCCACGTCGCAGGCCCAGCCGCGGCCCTCGACGGTGAACGCGATGGAGCGCCCGTCCGCCGAGTAGGTGAACTGGGTGAACGGCAGGTGGGTGGCGTCGTAACGCGCGCCGGCCGCAACCGACAGCGTGCCGGCGACCTTCGCATGGTCGAACGCCGGCGCCTTCGTGCGCTTCACCGGGTCCACCAGCAGGAACTTGGAGCCGTTCTCGACGAGGTTGCGATACCAGAATCGACCGCCGTCGCCGGCAAGCCAGGTCGCGCGGACGGAACCGCGCAGGACCAGCGGCGTCGTGTTGTAGCCGAGGAACTTCTCTGCCCGGGCGTAGTCGTCGGCGGTGACGACTGGGGGGGCGGTGGCCTTCTGGCGCGCGATCAACCCGGCCGAACCGGCGACGATGACGCACAGGACCATGAACGGGCGCAGGAGGGCCAGGCGGCGGATTGCGGGCATCATTTGCGAATCATACCGTAGGGGCGACCGGCGGGTCGCCCGCCAGGGGATACGGGGAGGCGACCGGCCGGTCGCCCGGACGATGGCTGGTCGCCGGGACCACGGGGAGAGCCAGGACCGGGGCGTTCGCGCCTACAGGTCCCGCCGTGCAAACCGCCAGTAGGCGACCGCAACCAGCGCCACGGTGAGGGTGGCGAGCACTCCAAGGTCGTAGGCGACGGGCGCCGTGCCGTTGGCGACGGCGAAACCAGGGAAGTAGTGGAACGGAGAATACGGGCGAAGGGGCGCTGCCGTCGCCCACGCATCCGCGACGAAGTTGAGCAGGTAGAGGGACACCGCCACGACCGCCACGGCTCCGAAGGCCGTGCCCCGGCGGCGCGCGAAGGCCGCCGCCGCGAGGCCTGCAGCCGCAAACACCCACGACAGCATCAGCAGGTGCGCGGCGAGGCTCAGGATTCGGAGCGGCGACGGCCAGACGGCGCCGGACGGGGCCAACACGGCCAGGCCCACCCACGTGCCGGCGGCCATCGCGCACACGGTGGCCGCGGTCACGCCCAGGGCGACCAGCAGGCTCCGCGTCACGATCGCGCCACGCGGGACCGGCCGCGCCAGCTCGAGATCGAACAGCCCCCACTCGATCTCGCCTGCCGGCTCGGTGGCCGCGTAGATGCCGACCTGGATCACCGCGAGGACCACGATCGGATGGAAATACCCGAACGTCACCATGCCCGCAAACGAGGCGAGCATCAAGGCCCCTGGGCCGAGCGACTGCTGCATGGACAACGGCATGAGGGCGGACATCAGATCGAACGACCGCGCCTGCTGGAGCGAGGTGGCGATGACCACGAGCAGCATCTGGAAGAGGGCGAGAATCCCCGCGACGGCCGCAAACACGCGACGCCCTCGAGACAACGAACGGAGCACGAGCGGGCGAAGCCGTGCGTGGTGCATCATCGGTCCGTGTAGAGGCGAAGCACGTAGTCTTCCAGCGAGCACCGTTGCACGTCGATGTCGGACACCGGCATGCCGTGGAGACGATCGAGCAGCGGTCCGAGCGGCCCGACGACGTCGAGCACCCACCGCGCGGCATCGCGCGACACCAGGCGCACGCCGGGCAGGTCGGGAACCGGCCGGCTCTCTGGCTGCGAGATGTGCACGGTCACACGACGGGGCAGCCCCTCCTGGATCCCCGCCATCGTCTGCACCGCAACAACTCGACCGTCGCGGATCACCGCGACGCGGTCGCACGTGCGTTCGACCTCCGACAACACGTGGGAGGAGAGAAACACCGTGGTCCGGCCGTCCCGCTTCAGCTCGGCCAGCGTTTCGGCGAAGGCCTCGATCATCAGCGGATCGAGACCGCTCGTGGGCTCGTCGAGGATGGCGACCTTCGGGCGCGTCATCAGGGCCTGCACGATCCCCAGCTTTCGCTTCATCCCGTGCGACAAGTCACGAAGGCGACGCTTCAGCTCGGCCGGGCCGATGCCAAAGCGGCTCAGCAGGTGCTGGACGATGTCCGGCGCCGGCGACTCCGCACCAAGGCTGCCGAGATAGGCGAGGTAGGCCGCGCCGCTCAACTCCGGATACACCGGCATCTCGCCCGGCAGGTATCCGACCAGGCGCCTTGCCTGGAGGCTCTGACGGTGGCAGTCGAAGCCGCCGATCGTGGCCGATCCACGGGTCGGCCGGAGGAGATCCAGCAGGAGCCGGATGGTGGTGGTCTTGCCGGAACCGTTCGGACCGAGGAAGCCCATGACCTCGCCCTGATCCACCTCGAAGGTCAGGCCGTCGACGCCGAGGACGTGACCGTAGTCCTTGGTCAGGCCGTCGGTCCGGATGATGGGTGCCATACCGAGGGAACCATTCTGCGCCTGAAACCGTCTTTAGCGGTATGACGTTCTTGAAGAAGATCCTCGGAATTGGAGATGCTCAGCCGGTCACGCGTGTCAGGATTTGCCCTGAGTGCGGCATGGCTGTCGCCGAGCACAAGGAGTGGTGCTCGATATTCCGTGCCCGGCAGGCAGTGGAGCAGCGGCTCGAGGCCAAGAGAGCGTAGGGGGTCGGCCTTGAGCCTTTTTCTCGAGGTCCCTATGATCGTTCGTGCCGCAGAAGCCCCCACCGTTCCGGCAGAGCCCGGCGTGACGCGCCAGGTGCTCGGCCACGATCCCGAGTTGATGATGGTGCGGGTGACATTCCAGAAGGACGCCGTTGGCTACATCCACACACACCCGCACCGGCAGGTCACCTACGTCGAACGCGGGCGTTTCGAGTTCAACCTTGACGGGGCAAAGACCGTGCTCTCGCCCGGCGACAGCTGGTTCGTTCCACCTGACGTGCCGCACGGCGCCGTCGCGCTCGAGGAAGGCGCGCTCATCGACGTGTTCACACCGGCCCGCACTGACTTCATTCGCGCTTAACGAATCGGGGGGCAGGGATCGAGGTCAGACAGTTCTCGCCGGTCATCAGGTCGAACTGCGGCTGGTGCGCGCTGTCCACCGAATCCTGCTAATATCCCCTCCACTGCCCCTTTTCGTCCTATTTCCTGGAGGCCATCTTGATCCGGACCACGAACTCGTTCGTGCCAACTGTTGTCTTCGCGCTGGCGCTCGGTGGTATCAGCCTGGGCGCAGCGATCCCCCAAACCCCGCCACCGCAGGCGCCGCCCCCGCAACGCCTGGGCCAGGCGCAGCCTCAGCCGCCGAGGCAGAATCCGCGGCTGCAGGCGCCCATGGATCCCGACCGGGCGCGTCAGCTGTACATATCGAAGGACCCGAAGGACCAGTCGCTCGGCACCAACTACCAGGCGGACATCGCGGCGCGCGAGAAGGCCGCGGCTCGCTACCCGGAGCTGTGCAAGGGCATCATCGACTTCAGCACGGTGAAGTATCGCAGCAACGTGGGCGATCTCGACGTGCCCGCGTACCTCTTCCAGCCGCTTCAGAAGCGCGGGCCGAAGGGCCACGCGGCCTTGGTGTGGGTTCACGGCGGCGTGCACGGCAACTGGGGGATCAGCATGTTCCCCTTCGTGAAGGAAGCCGTGGCGCGCGGCTATGTCGTCATCGCGCCTGACTACCGCGGGAGCACCGGCTACGGCGAAGCGTATCACCAGGCGATCGATTACGGCGGCAACGAGGTCGAGGACGTCATCTCGGCCGTCGACTTCCTGAAGACGCTCCCGCACGTCGATCCGGCGCGCATCGGGCTGATGGGGTGGAGCCACGGCGGCTACATCACGCTGCTGTCCCTCTTCCGCGAGAAGCACCCGTTCGCGGCCGGCGCGGCGATCGTGCCGGTGACGAACCTCGTCTTTCGCCTGTCGTACAAGGGCCCGAGCTACCAGTGGGACTTTTCGACGCAGAAGGCGATTCAGGGGCTGCCGTTCGAGAAGAACGACATCTACATCAAGCGCTCGCCGCTCTACCACGTCGACAAACTGCGGGTGCCGCTGCTGGTGCACGTCGCGACCAATGACCTCGATGTGAATTACGTGGAAGACCAGCAGATTGTCGATGCCCTGCGGTCGCGGAAACCGGACCTGGCCGAGACGAAAACGTACGTCGACCCGCCGCGCTGGGGCGCCAGCGGCGGCCACGCATTCAGCCGTCGCGTGGACGCGACGACGCTTCAGCGCGTGGAGTCGCCCGAACAGATCGATTCCTGGAACCGGACGTGGACCTTCTTCGAGTGGGTGCTGCGGCCGTACGAGGATCGATCCAAGCCGGTGCAGTACGTGGACCAGGCGCCGAGGGGGAGGTAAGAGTCGTCAGGTGCGCCCAGAGGAGTCGGGAACTGACGCAGAAGGGTCGGTGCCCACGATGAAGGGTCGGTGCTGACGCAGCAGGGTCGGGAGCTGACGCAGCAGGGTCGGAGCTGACACAGCAGGGTCGGGACACGGAGACTCGCCGGGAGGGGTGGGCCCTTCGGCCCTTCGGCGAGCTCAGGGTCGCCCCGAGCAGCGTCGAAGGGCGGCAAGCTCAGGGCGCCGTGAGCGAAGTCGAACGGCGGACGCGGCGACTGTCGGCGAAGGGAGGAGCGTCAGGGGACAGAACCCCACGCGGCACCACACCCTGAGCCACGTCGAAGGGCGCGGCGCGAGACAGTCCGCCCCCGGCCGCGCAGGGCGAGTCCGGAACGGACGCAGCGGGGGCCAGTGATCAGTCAGTCACGCGACCCACAGAGCTCGCAGAGACCGCAGGAAACGCCGAGCCGGGACCTGCGCGCTCTGCAGGCTCCGGGTTGTCCGTCGTCACGAGTGAAACTACTACCTTTCCTACGGCGTGACCCTGAACCCGACCACCTGTTCGGCCAGCGCGTCACCCGACTGCGCGCGAACGCGCAGCATGTAGGTGCCCTTGCCGAGACCTCTCAGCGGCAGCTCGAGGCGGGCCTTGCCCGCCTTGAGGTCGGGAACCGGCAGCGCGAGCAACTCCTTACCGTCTGCGCCGAGCAACTGGGCGGTGACGACGGGCGGCGCCTGGGGCGACGTCGCATAGCACTCGACGTCCACGAAGACGCGGTCCGTCTGGCGGAACAGTCGCCCCGCCCGGGGCACCGGGTCCGCAGACGCCTGCAGCTCGCGCAACTCCAACAGGGATGCGGCAATGTGGATCCGCGGCGTGGCCAACGCGACGGCCGCCGACGAGAGGTCGGGTACGACGAGCGGCTGCTCCCAGCGATCCACGGCCGCGCCGTCCACGGAACGCGCGGTGAAGCGCAGCAGGACGGCTCCGGGAGGCAGCACCAGGGAACCGCGAGGGCGGCCCGGCTTGCCGGTGGCCGGCGCGGGCAACACCAGCGGGGGCCCGGTTGCGCTGCGTGAGCCCGCCGGAACGATCTCGAGCTCGAGGCGATCTGCTGGCCGCTCCTGCGTCATCGCCGCCGGCTCCCACGTCACCGTCGCGACGGTCCGGCCTTCTGCGTTGCGCGTCAGCCCCACCCACGCCTGGACGGCGCCCCGCGGCTCGAGGCGGGCCATCGTCCTCATCGCGCCGGCAACACCCGGCACCTGCGGCCTGTTCGCCGCCTCGGTGGCCGCATCGAGGTCCTTCCGGCTGGGTGCCCAGTAACCCTGTCGCGCGAGCACCCGCACGCCCGATCGCTTCACCTTCACCGAGATCTTGTGGTACTTGCCATCGTCCTCGGTCCGCGTCGGCGTGTATCCGACCAGGTAGTAGGCGCTTGCGTCTTCGACGACCTGTCTCAGGCCGAGGTCGAAGTTGTTGGTGTTGAGAATCGCGCGCCCGCCGGTTTCCGCCGCCAGGCGGTACATCGAGTCGGCCGCGCGGCTGTAGGCGCCAAGACCGCGAGGATCGACCACGTGAATCGTGACGTTCGCCCGGTTGGCCGACTCGGTCGCCTCGCGCAGATCCGACTCCGCCGTTCCGCTGGCGAACATCAGCGGAGGCCCCTGGCTGACGAAGATGACGGTCTTGCGGCCCTCTCTGAGCCCGCCAAGGTGGACGCACAGCGTGGACAGCGCAGACAGGGTGACCTGCGCCCGCAGGCGTTCCACGTCTCCGCTCTTCAGTTGCGCTTCCTCCGCGGCGTTCTTCACCGGGAAGATTTCGCCCTGCCGTCCTTCGAATCTCCGGACGATGTCGGTCAGGTTGGCCTGGGAGCGGGTAAACTCGAGGTTGCTGATCGGTGTGAGCGGATCGACGATGGCGACGAGGTCGGTCGGCTGCAGGCGGCTGATGAACGACGTGAGGTTGCGCCGCAGCGGGATCGTGATGGCCGGAAGTCGGTCGATGTGGTAGTCGTCCAGGAAGATCACGAACATGCGTACGTCTTCGCGTGCCGCTTCCGCGGCGGCATGCTCGCGCGACCGGATATCGAGCGACGTCTCGCCGCCGGACTGCCGTTGGCCGTCGAGCCGCTGGAACTGCGCGGTTTCGACGCGCTGCGGCACGCCGTCTTCGGTGACCTGGAAGTCGTTCGCCTGGAGGTCGATCACCGGCTTGTCGCCACCGCCAGTCACCGACACATCGACGCGGACCAGCTTGACGCCTGCGCGAAACGTCGGCTGCTGCGGTGGCTGTTGCGGCGACGGTGTGGACTGCTGAACTGGAGGCTGCTGGCCGGGGCCTGCCTGGTCGCGAGACACGCCGCCAAGCGGGCCGACCGGTGCGACGACGGCCGAAAAGGCCAGGGCCAGAACGCACCGTCGCGCCGCCTGCAAACAACCGGTTCCCATCTTGACATTCTAGCCATCTTCCAGGGCTGAGATCGTAACGGTTGAAGCATATTTCTGTGGGCCCCCTGGAGTCTGGCTGAGGCGCGGCCGGTTGACCGGCCGCGCCTCGGCAGCAAAGCCTCGACAGTCACCGACCTCGTCGTGTATCGTGCCCACACTTCTGGCGACCGGACTCGGCACCGCCCCTGTGCCCCATTCTTCCTGCCGGCCGCAATCCGTTATGGAGGCTACATGAGAGTTTGGCATTCCCCCGCGCGGCACGAGATGCCGAGGCGCTTCGCCTGGCTGGCGTGCGCGTTGCTGCTCGCCCTTGCTCCGCTCACGCTGACCGGCCAAGCGCCAGCCACACA
>JADGOB010000243.1 GCA_017883185.1 Acidobacteriota bacterium | reverse complement strand
GAGGCCTGAGAGCCTACGAAGCCTTGGCATAGGTCGGATCCACTTCGATGGTCACGAGCAACGTCGGGTTCTCGCGCAGCCCGAAGGCCGCAGGATCCTCGCCGTCAAGATGGAGTGCGACAGCCTCGCGCAGGTTTTCGATGGTGTCGTCCAGCGTCGGCCCCTGGGTCACCACCGCAATCTCCAGGCACTCGGCCACGAAGCCCGATGCATCGCCCGGGCGGACGGTCGCGGTGATGTTCTGGCGCAAGTGAGTCATGCCTTCCCCCGACTTCATTGTAGTCCGCTCTAGCTGTGCCCGCACTGCCCCGAGTGGCGACCACCAACGCGCCGCCTAAGCACATGAACCGACCGCGGCATGATGCTCGTCGGCGGAACGGCGTGAACCGCGTTTCGGTTTCACCCCTATTGCACCCCCGAGACACCAACGCCCGACATCGCTGTCGGGCGGCAACCGTCTAAGTGCTTGATTTTGCTGGTGTTATTTGGTGGACGGCAGGAGGCTCGAACTCCCGACCTCCGCGTTGCGAACGCGGCGCTCTCCCAACTGAGCTAGCCGCCCACTCCAAGGCACCAGCCCGTCGTCCCGGCTGGAGCTTTTGATTCTAGCACGGCCGGGCAAACCGCCACAATGCACCCTCGAGATCGTCGGTTGACGCAAGTTTCCGTGAGGCCCCTGGAATCTGTCTCAGGCGGACCTTCGCTGGCGTCCCCGTGATTGACTTGACACCCCGCGCAACCCGCAGGGAAAATACGGCATGCCTGTTCCTCGCATCACCAAGGACGATCTGAAGCAGCGGCTCGAGAGTCCTGACACCTCAGCCCGCCCGACGATCATCGATGTCCGGCTGAAATACCCGTACGAGCACAGCACGGTACGCCTGGCCGGCTCGGTCCGGATGATGCCGAACGCCCTCAACGTGTCGCAACTGGCCCGCGATCGTGACGTCGTGGTCTACGACTCCGACCCCGACGAAGTGACCAGCTCCACCGTTGCCGTGGATCTGATCAGGCAGGGCTTCCGGGTCTCGGTGTTGAAGGGCGGGATTGCCGAATGGGCGGGCGCCAACTTCCCCGTCGAGACCAAGAGCGCACCGAAACCCACACCGCCGCCCGCGAAGGCCTGACGCGCGCAGGAATCTAACGTGCACGTGCTGCGATTACGTCTGCTGGCCGCCGGGATCCTGGCGGTCATCGCCTTCTTGCTCTACTCTTCGACGCTCCTCCCTGGACAGGATCTTGGCGACACTGCCTCGTTCCAGGCGATTGCCGGTGAGCGCCTGCTCACGCCGCGCCAGGGCTATCCGCTCTACTTCGCCGTCATTGGGTTGTTCGTGCACGCGCTGCCGGTCGAGGCTGCGCGCGCGACCAACCTTGCGTCCGCCGTGGCAGCCGCGGTGGCCGTCGGTCTCGTGGTGCTGGTCGGCGCCGAGCTTGGCGGCACGCTGGTCGCGGGCCTCGTGGCCGGCCTGCTGCTGGCCGGCTCGTACACCTTCTGGTCGCAGGCGATCATTGCCGAGGTCTACGCGCTCCACCTGCTCATCGTCGGCGCCTGCCTGCTGGCGTTGATCAGCTGGTACCGGCGCCCATCGCTGTGGCGCCTCGGCCTGTTCTTCGCCGTCTACGCACTGGGCTTCGGCAACCACCTGTCGATGGTCCTGCTGTTCCCGGGATTTGCGCTGTTCCTGCTGATCGCGGCCCCCGGCGGCCCCCGCGAGATGGTGCGGCCGCGCGTGGTGCTCCTCGCGCTGGGTCTGGCGTCGATCTTCACGCTCCAGTACGCCTGGAACTTCTCGTCGCTGCTCGACGAACCCGGTCATCGGGGCTACGGCGAACTGCTCCTGAACTTCTGGTTCGACGTCACGAAGTCGGACTGGCGCGCCAATATGGTGTACGGGATCCCGGAGTCCACGCTCTCGGACCGATTCGCCATGTACTGGTTCGATCTGCGTCAGCAGTTTGGCGTGCCGGGCGCACTCGCCGCGCTCGTGGGTGCCGCCTGGCTGCTGTGGAAAAGATGGCGCGTGGGGGTGATGCTGCTGGCCCTCTGGCTGGCGAACTGGTTGTTCGCGTTCACCTACAACGTGGGCGACACGCACGTCTTCTACCTGTCGTCCCACCTGGTCGTCGCGCTGGCCGCCGGGTGCGGTGCTGGATGGGTCGTGCTGGCGATGCGGGACACGGCCGCGTCCCGCCGGCTCGTCGCCTGGCAGAAGGTGTTGTCAGCTGGCACAGTCTGGCTGGCGATCGCGGTCGTCGTCGCCTATCCCGCATGGCGTGCGTTCGACACGTACCCCGCGATGGACCGCAGCGGCGACCGGGAGCCCACCCGGTTCCTGGACCAGCTCACGGCTGGGATGGACGGAGGACGCGAGATCCTTGGCGCCGACATGAACTGGCAGTTGCACAACGGCCTCGACTACTACGCCAAGTACACGCGGCCCGATCTCGTCGTGTTCAACCTGCCAGACACGCTGCTCTACTTCCCGTTCCTCGTGGCAACCAACGCGGCGCTTGGCCGGCAGATTGTCCTCACCGAAGGGGCGGCGACGATGGTCAGGGACTTGTACGGCCACCTCTTCAGCCTCGATCGAGATCCACGCCTGGCCGTTGAATCGCTGTCGGAGCGCGTGGCCACGCTGCCCCCGGGGACCCGCTATGTGCTGGCGGTCATCGAGGCGTATCCCGAGTCGCCAATCGACCCGACCGCGCTCTCAGCGGCCACCCGCCAGTTGGGCCTGCGCCCGGACGATCTGCCGACCGGTCGCTACGCCGCGGTGGTCGGGCGCGTGGGTGAACGGCCGGTCGCGCGGTTATCCGGCGCCACGCCGTTCCGGGCGCGGACCGACCTGGCGGGGCAACTGGTGGACGTGCGGATCGAATGCTGGCTCCCCGCCGACACCATCCGCCGGGCCGGCTTCGGCCATGTCATCGTCAAAGGTCGCCACGTGCTGACGCTCGACCGCGGCGTGTCATTCGTGGCGTTCGGCCCGGACGGCGCCGCCACGCTCCGGGCGTGGGACCCGGGTCTATACGCCCCCCAGCCGAGGTTCATCGTTCGGCCGGGACACGGGCAGTAACACGGATGGGGAGCGCCTCCGTGATATGGTTGTCTCAGGGTTCAGCCGGGTGCATGCCGTGATCTATCTGCTGCTCGTCATCCTGTCGTCGCTGGCCGTGAACGCCGCGCCCCAACCGGCGACGTCGGCGGCCGACGTGGCTCGGAACCTGCAGCGGAAGTACGAGCAGGTCCGCGATTTCTCCGCCGATTTCGAGCACGCCTACGTGGGTGGGATCCTGAACAAGAAGGTCACCGAGCGGGGCACGCTGCTTGTCAAGAAGCCCGGCATGATGCGGTGGACCTATACGAGCCCGGAAAAGAAGGAGTTCGTGTCGGACGGCCGGAAGCTGTATTCCTACGTGCCGGAGGACAAGCAGGTAATCGTCAGCACCGTCCCGTCGGCCGACGAGGCCAGCAGCCCGGCCCTGTTCCTGGCGGGCAAGGGGAATATCCTGCGCGATTTTACCTCCTCGCTGACGACCGTCCCGGACCTGTCGGCGTCGGACGTCGGCCTGAAACTGGTCCCCACCAAACCGCAACGGGAGTACGACTGGATCGTGCTGGTGCTCGATCGAGCCAGCCTTCAGATCCGGCGGCTCGTCACCACCGACTCGCAGGGCGGCACGTCTACGTTCGTCTTCACGCGCCTGCGCGAGAATGTCGGGTTGCCTGACAAGGCATTCGCTTTTACAATCCCGCGCGGAGTCGATGTCATCACCGATGGAAGCCGCAGCCGCTGAGCACGCCGCCCCGCTGACCGGATCATGGACTCGCCCGGTGGTTGCCCCGGCCGCCCGCCGGGCACGGCGTCGGTCCTGTAGCTGGCGGCTCCTCCTCCTGCTGTTGCTGTGTCCCGCGCTCCTCTCCGGCTGCGCCACCACGTCGTCGATGCGCAGGGCGCGCGAGGCCGAGCACGCCCAGGACTACGACCGCGCGGTCGCACACTACACGCAGGTGCTTCGCCAGAAGCCCGGGAATACCGAGGCCCGGCTGGCGCTGGAGCGCTCGAAGCTGCGCGCGTCCGAGTCGCACTTCACCCGCGGCCGCCGCCTGGCCGCCGCGGGCAAGCTGGAAGAGGCGGTGGTCGAGCTGCAGGTCGCGGCCGAACTGAACCCGGCCAGCAGCGATGTGGACAAGGACCTGCGGGTGGCCCGCAACCAGCTGCGGGCGAAGGTGTCCGTGATTCGCGAGGGGAAGACCGACCTCGAGACGCTGATCGACCGCACCCGGGACCTCCCGCCCCAGGGCCTCGACCTGCCCAAGGGGATCAAGCTGCCGGCCTCGCTCGTGTTCCGCGAGGCGAGCAGCCGCGACGTCTACACGGCGATCGCGCGCTTCGCGGACGTCAACATTCTGTTCGATCCCGCGTTCCGCGACGTGCCAATCACGGTCGACCTCCACAACAGCACGTTCGAAGACGCGGTGAACGCCGTGTCGGGCACCACGCACAACTTCTACCGGGTGACCGCGCCCCGGGCGCTCACGATCATCCCGGATACACCGGCCAAGCGGCGCGAATACGAAGAGGAGATCGTCCGGACGTTCTACCTGAGCAACGCCGACCTGAAGGAGACAATCGACCTGCTCCGGATGGTGGTCGACATGCGGAGGCTCGCGCCGATCACCGCGACCAACGCCGTGTCGGTGAGGGACACACCGGAGCGCGTGCAGGCGGCAGGCCGGATCATCGCCGCCATCGACAAGGCCCGCCCCGAGGTGGTGGTGGACGTCGAGCTGCTCGAGGTGAATCGCACGCAGCTGCTCGAGTACGGCCTTCAGCTCGCCACGCCCGGCTCGCCGCAGAACCCCGGGATCTCCGGCGCGGTGGACATCAACCGGAGCGGCATGACGCTGCTCGACCTGCGAAGCCTCACGCAGTCGGGCATCTTCCTCTCGGGCCTGCCGGCGCTGTACTACCGCCTGATGAAGAGCGATTTGA
>JADGOB010000026.1 GCA_017883185.1 Acidobacteriota bacterium | reverse complement strand
GAGCAGCACCCACCCGACCGACCGGCCCGGGAGCCACCAGTGGGCGACGACCGCCATGACCACGGGGGCCAGCACGAATCCGCCGAGCGCCCCTTCCACGGTCTTCTTCGGGCTGATCACCGGCGACAGCTTGTGGCGGCCCAGCCATCGGCCGGTGAAGTACTGCGCGCTGTCGCTCACGATGACCGTCAGCACCAGCAGGACCACGCTCTCGCGCCCTGCCAGCGCGTGCAGCGCGACGAACGTGCCGAGCGGCAGGCCGAGATAGACAACCGGAAACACCGCCACCCCGATGTCGGCGAGCACGCTCGCAGCCGGCCCACGGGACCCGACGACGAGTGCGCCGAGGCCGACGAAGGCGGCAACCAGCGGCAGTTCCAGGGGGAGCCCGACACCCACCGCGGCGCACATCGCCATCGCCGCCGCGCCGGAGGCCGCCCGCGGCACGCGGGCGCCGAGCGCATCCGCAAGCCCCGCGTACTCGACGAACGCCAGCACGAGGACCGCCTCCGCGACCGCCAGCAGCCACAGCGGCGGGAGGAACCAGATGCAGCTGAAGAAAACCGGGATGAGAAAGAGCGCGCTCAGGATGCGGAGCATGTCGTCGCTACTTGGCGCCGATGGCCTGTCGAGGCGGCTCGATGCCGCCGTACCGGCGGTCCCGCTTCTGGTAGGCCACGATCCCCTCCAGCAGGTGCCGGCACCGGAAATCGGGCCACAGGGTGTCGGTGACCCAGATCTCGGCGTAGGCGATCTGCCAGAGGAGGAAATTGCTGACCCGCATCTCGCCGCTCGTCCGGATGAGGAGGTCGGGATCTGGCTGTCCCGCCGTATAGAGAAAATCGGCCAGTCGCTTCTCGTCCACCTCGGCCGCGGGGACACCGGCTTCGATCAGGCGACGCGCCGCGTCCACGATCTCCGCTCGGCCGCCGTAGTTCAACGCGATGTTGAACTGCATGCCCGCGTTGCCCGAGGTGCGGGCCTCGGCGCGCGTCAACTCTTCGCGCACATCCGGCGGCAGTTCATCGGGCCGGCCGATCACCTTGAAGCGGATGTCGTTCCTCAACAGCGTATCCAGCTCCAGCCGGAGGTAGCGCTTGAGGAGGGTCATCAGCGTGGAGACCTCCGAGCGCGGACGTTTCCAGTTCTCGACAGAGAACGCATACAGCGTCAGGACGCCGATGCCGAGCCGGGCGGACGCCTCGACGGCATCGCGGACGGCATCGATGCCCGCCCGGTGTCCCTCGACCCGCGGAAGGCGGCGATTGGCCGCCCAGCGCCCGTTGCCATCCATGATGATGGCCACGTGCGTCGGCAGCCGGTCGAAATCGACCTGCCGAGCCAGCGTTTCTTCCGGAGAGCCGGGCGAAACCCACTCCAGAAACTGTTCGAGAGACATACGGCTGCCTGCAGAAGCGAATTCTGATCTTACAGGCTGCCCACGAGCGGGGCAAGGGAACTCGGGGCCTCGTATTCGACGCTCACGAGGGACAGGCCGCTGGCGGGGGCTGTTGCTCCGGCCCGCGTGCGGTCGCGCGAGGCGAGCACACCGGCCAGCCACCGGGGCTCGCGCCTGCCGACGCCGATGTCCACCAAGCTCCCGACGGCATTCCGCACCATGTGGCGGAGGAACCCGTTGCCGGTCATCTCGAACACGATGAGCCGCCCGCCGTCCGGCCGGTCGGCGGGCGAGAGAAAGAGCCCGACCGTCTCAACCGGCGCGGACTCCCGGATGGTCACGGCAGCCATCGTCCGCACCGTGGTCTTCACGGCGCTGCCCGCGCCCTGAAGTGCGGCGAAATCGTGTTCTCCCACAAGGAGCCGGGCGGCCTCGGTCATTGCCGAGACGTCGATCGCGTGCGGGAGGTGCCAGACGTAGCGCCTCTCGAACGGGCTGACGAAATCGGCGTTGAGGAGCAGGTAGCGGTAAGTCTTGCCCCGCGCGGAACAGCGGGCGTGAAACGACTCGGGCGCTTCGTCGACGCGCTGCACCCGGATATCACCTGGCAGCATCGCGTTGAGCGCCCGGGCCAGCGTGGCGACCGGCATGGGATGGTCAATGCGGCAGCTGGCGACCTGTCCCAGCGCGTGCACGCCCGCGTCGGTCCGGCCGGCGCCGACAACCGTGACCGGCCGCCCTTCGATGGCGGCCAGCGCGTCCTCCAACTGTCCCTGAACAGACCGCCCGGCGCGCTGACGCTGCCAGCCCACGAGGTCCGACCCGTCGTAGGCGAGCACGATCTTCAGTCTGCGCATCTGCCCTTCGACTCGCTTCGCTCGCCCAGGGTTCTGACCCTACTGGTCGTGCGGGACCGCGACCTGCCGGGAGCCCGGCTTGGAGATCGGCACGCCCTCGGCGCACAGGGGACACGTGTTCGGATCGTAGGTCGGGAGCGACAGCTCGAGGAGCGCGTGCAGCGGCACGTCGAGTTTCGCAACGCCTCCGCTCCGGTTGACGATGGCGGTCGCCGCGACGACCTGGGCCCCGGCTGCCGTCGCAACCTGGATCGTCTCGCGGGTGGAGCCTCCTGTCGTGACGACGTCCTCGACGACCAGGACCCGTTCCGCTTCACTGACGCTGAACCCTCGGCGCAGCCGCAGCGTACCGTCCTCGCGCTCGGCGAAGATCGCCCTGACGCCGAGGGCGCGGGCTACCTCGTGGCCGATGATCAACCCGCCCAGGGCGGGCGACAGCACGGTGGTCGGCCGCAGGTCCCGAACGCGGTCGGCCAGCGCGGTGCCGAGGACGGCGGCGTGCTGGGGATGCTGGAGCACGAGGGCGCACTGCAGGTATCCGGGGCTGTGCAGCCCGGACGAAAGGCGGAAATGTCCCTCGATCAGCGCCGAACACCGGCGGAACAGGTCGAGCAACTCGTCACGGTTCATGGTGCACTCCCCCGGTGAACTGCCTGCGTACCGCCAACCGGCCACTGGCCACTGACAACTAGCCGCTACCCATGCGATTCCCGCCCTGAGCCGGGTCCGTCAATCGTTTGTTGAGAGGCGGTCGGTTGTCAAGGACGCACGCGTCCGCCCCGTCCGCCGTTGACGTTCTCCCCGGACTTGCACAGAATGGCCGCACGTTTCGAATGCTTGGACCGGACTGACGCGGGCCGCACTTGAACCCTGGACGCCTCCTGATCGTCTATTACTAGGACCAGGATTGGAGCCACTCTCATGTTTTATGCCGTTCGACACTGCGCGCTTGGCCTCATGCTCGTCGCTTCCCTCGTCCCAGCGTCCGCATTCGGACAGCCCACAGAGGGGCAGCCGGCAGGCGGGGCGGGCGCATCCCAGGCCGGCCCGGTGCGCAGGCTCTCGGTTGAGGAAGCGGTCAGGCTGGCGCTCGAGCAGAACCTGTCACTCCAGGTCCAGCGGCTCGAGCCGCAACTCCAGGACCTGACGATTGCCCAGGTGAAAACGGCCTGGACGCCGGGCATCAGTTCGACGATCAGCAACGCCAGTTCGACGAGCCCGATCAGCAGCTTCTTCTCTGGCGCGGCCGACCAACTAGTGAACGACCGGTTTGGCGTCTCGGTCCAGGCGAACCAGTTCCTGCCATGGGGCGCGAACTACAACGTCACCTGGAACAACACCCGCGGCAAGAGCAACAGCGTGTTCGACAGCCCCAACCCCGCGCTGAGCTCGAATCTCAGTGCCAGCTACACGCAGCCGCTCCTCCGCAACTTCAAGATCGACAGCACCCGTCAGCAGTTGCTGATCAGCAGAAAAAACCGCGAGATGACCGACGTCCAGCTGCGCCAGGCCGTGCTGGCCACGGTTCGCAATGTCAAGAACGCCTACTGGGACCTGGCCTACGCGGTCGAGAACCTGAAGGTGCAGCAGCAGTCGCTCGACATCGCGCTCGAGTCGCTTCGCAACAACAAGTCGCGCGTCACCATCGGCACCATGGCGCCAATCGACATCATCGAGGCGGAAGCCGAGGTCGCGCGGAACGAGGAATCGGTCATCGTGGCCGAAGCCCAGATCTCGCGCGCCGAGGACGCGCTGCGCCAGCTGATCTTCGACCCGAAGATGTCCGATTTCTGGGCGACGAGATTCGACCTGACCGACCCGCCCACCTTCCGGGTCCAGGAAGTGGACGTGGACGCGGCCGTGAAGCACGCGCTCGAGAAGCGCACCGACCTGGTGAACATGCGGAAGAGCCTGGAAGCCAGTGACATCGACATCCGGTACTTCAAGAACCAGGCGCTGCCGGACCTGAACGTGCAGGTGGGCTACGGCCTGGCCGGGCAGGGAGGCACGGCCTACCAGTTCAGCGATACGTTCCCGCCCATTCCGATCTCGGTCGTCGAGAGCGGCTACGGAACGGTGCTGTCCCGGATGCTCAGCAACGACTTCCACAACTGGTCGTTCGCCGTCACGGTCGGGTACCCGATCGGCCGCAGTTCCGCCGAAGCGGGGCTGGCGCGGGCCAAGGTGTCCTACAGCCAGTCGGTGCTGCAGATGCGGAACATGGAGCTGTCGGTGGCCACGCAGGTGCGCGAGGTGGTGCGGACGCTGAACACGAACCGCAAGCGGGTGGATGCGACGCGCGCGTCGCGCGACCTGGCACAGCGCAAGCTGGAGGCCGAGCAGAAGAAGTTTCAGGCCGGCATGTCCACCAACTTCCAGATCATCCAGGCGCAGCGCGATCTGGCGGCCGCGCGGAACGCCGAACTCCAGGCGGTGCTCGATTACAACCGCTCGCTCGTGGATTTCGAAACCGTCCAGGAAGCCCCGGTGAACGGCGGCGGCATCGCGCTCGCGTCGGCGGCCCGGTAGTCGCCTTCAGATATACTTCCCGTGTGCCGAAGCTGACGGTCACCGTCATCACCCGCGACGAGTCGGCGAACATCGGCCCGGCCCTCGATTCCGTCTTCTGGGCCGACGAAATCGTCGTCGTCGATTCGCACAGCACGGATGACACGGTGGACATCGCGCGGCAGCGCGCCACCCGCATCCTGGTGCGAGACTGGCCGGGGTATTCGGCGCAGAAGAACTTCGCGGCCGATCAGGCGTCGCACGACTGGATTCTCTCGCTCGACGCCGACGAACGCGTGACGCCAGCCCTGGCCGGCGAGGTCCGGGAGCTGCTGTCCGACGAGCCCCCGGCGCGCGGCTATCGAATCCCGAGGGTGAGCTTCTACCTGGGAAAGTGGATTCGCTCGACAGACTGGTACCCGGACTACCAGTTGCGGCTCTACGATCGGCGCGTGTCGAAGTGGACCGGCGCATTCGTCCACGAGGGCGTTGACGTGGGAGGTGCCGTGGGGCGGCTGCGGGCGGACCTGCAGCACATCCCGTATCGCGACATCGCCCATCACCTCCAGACGATCGACCGCTATACGACGCTGGCGGCGCAACAGATGCGGGAGCGAGGCCAGCCGGTGGGCGTGGCCGGGCTCGTCAGCCGTCCCGTCGCCGCCTTTCTCCGTAACTACCTGGCGCGCGGGGGGTGGCGCGACGGGTCGGTGGGACTGGTCGTCTCGGTCTTGAACAGCTACTACGTCTTCCTGAAGTTCGCGAAGCTGTGGGAGGCGAGCGGGAAGGGGAAGTAGGGATCGTGTTCTCTCTCCAGATCGACACCGCGCGCAGCTGGCGAGGCGGCCAGAACCAGGTGCTGCTGACTGCCCGTGGCCTTCACGCCCGCGGTCATCGCGTCGTCGTCGTCGCCCACCCGGACGGCGAGTTGCGCAAGCGCCTGCCCGCCGACATGGAGGTGGTGTCGCTGGCGGCGCGGAGCGAGGTCGATCTTCCGGCCGCCTGGCGCCTGTCGCGCGTGATTCGCGAGCTGCAGCCCGACGTCATCCACGCCCACGATCCGCACGGCGTGGCCGTGGCCGCCACCGCCTTGTCGATCGCCTCGCCGCCCAGGCGTCCCTCGCTCATCGCCGCCCGTCGTGTCGATTTCCACCTCAAGGGGAACTCCTTCTCCCGCTGGAAGTACCGGCAGGTGGATCGCTTCGTGTCGGCGTCCGACGCCATTCGCGCGATGCTCCTCGAGGACGGCGTGCCGGCGGAGCGCGCGGTGACGGTGCACGAGGGCATCGATGTGGACCGCGTGGTGGCCATCGAACCGCTGAACGTGCGCGAAGAGTACTGGTTTCCCCCCCACTCGTTCATCGTCGGCAATATCGCCGCGCTCGTCCCGCACAAGGGCCAGAAGTATTTGATCGATGCGGCCGCGATCGTCGTTCGGGAGATGCCGGAGGTCCGCTTCCTGGTGCTCGGCGAGGGTGAGCTGCGGCCGTCGCTGGAGCAGCAGATCAAGCACCTGCACCTCGGGCAGCACGTCGTCCTGGCCGGCTTCCGCGCCGACGTGCTGGCCGTCCTGAAAGGGCTCGACCTCTTCGTCATGAGTTCGGTGACCGAGGGGCTGGGCACCTCGCTCCTCGACGCGATGGCGGCGGCGCGGCCCATCGTCGCCACCAGGACTGGCGGGATCCCGGAAGTGGTGGTGCACGCGGAGACCGGCCTGCTGACACCGCCGCGCGACGCGCGGGCGCTGGCCACGGCCATTCTCGAATTGCTCCGGGACGAGGCGAAGCGCAGGCAGATGGCCGAGGCGGGATTTGCGAGAGTGAGCCAGCGCTTCAGCGTGGACCTGATGGTCGAGGAGACGCTGGCCGTGTATGCCGCCCTGACCGGCACCACCCGCGCAGCGGGCACCTCGAGTCCCCGAACGGCCGGTTGAACCCGCACTGGTCGCGCATCCCGACGTGGCAGAGCGCGAAGTCGTAGCGGACGGGATCGGCTGGATCCATCCGCCGAAGCGACGCCGTGATCTCTGACGCCATCTTCCACCCCGGGCTCTTGTAGCGCGTCAACCCCAGGCACTGACCCAATCGAATGACGTGGACGTCCAGCGGCACGATCAGCTGCGAGGGGGACACGCCCGACCAGGCGCCGAGATCCACCGAGTCCGACCGCACCATCCAGCGAAGGTAGAGGTTGAGGCGCTTGCACGCGCTGCCCGTGGAAGGCCGCGGGAAGAAGTAGGACACCCCGGTGGGTCTGGCCTTCCTCGCCGCGGCGAGGAGGGCGAGCGCCCGGCTCGAGAACGACTCGAGCGAGGCCTCGACGTCCGGCCTCGCGGCATCGTGTCCCTGCAGGAAGAACCCTTCGATCGACCCCGCTTCGTCGATCATCCGGCGGAGCGCGAGGACCAGCGCGATGAGGTCGTCGCCGCGCGTCCATCGATGAACGAGAGGCCCGAAGGCCTCGCCGTCTCGCACCGGGTCGAACTCCCGGACGAAGGCGGCGGGCGACGGGCCCAGCACGTTCAGGACTCGCTCGACCGACTGGAGCACGCTCGCCACCCGCCCGAAGGCGAGGCCTGCCGCGCAGAACCCCACCACTTCCCTGTCGCGCCGGTCGGGGTACCGCCGCACGATCTCGACAGGGTCGGCAACCGCCTCCGCCCGGTTGTATTCGACGTAGAGCCGATCGAGCGCCTCCTTCAGTCCCTCGCGGGGACCTGTCGCCGAACTCGCGGCCCGCGTCATGCCCGGGCGACCGCAGCCCCGAACGCCGCCGCCCCGGGGATTTCATCGTTCACGTAAACGGTCTTGCCGCCCACGATCGTCGCGACGACCCCGCCTTTCAGCGTCCACCCGCCGAACGGCGAGTTGCGCGAACGGGATCTCGACTTGGAGAGATCCACGGTCACCTTCGCTGACAAAGCGATGATCGTGATGTCGGCGGGCCGTTCCGGCCGCAGCGTCCCCCCCGGCACGTTGAGGATCCGGCACGGGTTGACGGACATGAGCTGCACCATCCGGCGCAGCGTAATCACGCCGGTGTGAACCAGGCGGTCGAGCGTCAGCGACACGGCGGTCTCGAGACCGATGATCCCGAACGGCGCACGGTCGAACTCGACATGCTTCTCGTCGGTCTGGTGCGGGGCATGGTCCGTGGCGATCGCGTCGATCGTCCCGGCCGTGAACCCCCGGAGGATCGCGTCCACGTCCGCTTGCTCGCGGAGCGGCGGGTTCATCTTCAGGTTCGTGTCATAGCTGATCGGCCCGGCCAGCCGCTCGTCGGTCAGGACGAAGTGGTGCGGCGCCACTTCGCACGTCACCCTCACGCCCCGGGCCTTGGCCGCCCAGACGGCGCGCAGCGCCTGCCGCGTGCTCAGGTGCGCGATGTGCACGGCGCTGCCCGTCATCTCGGCCAGCGCGATGTCGCGCTCCACCATGATGGACTCGGCGGTGGCAGGGATCCCGCGGAGGCCGAGCATGGCGGCGATGTATCCGTCGTGCGCCACTCCTTCGCCCTTGAGCGACGGGTCCTCGCAGTGATCGATCACGGGCATGTTGAACATGCCCGCGTATTCCAGTGCCCGCCGCATCAGCAACGCCGTGGGCACGGGCATGCCGTCGTCGGACACCGCGACGCATCCCGCGGCGCGGAGCTCCGCGATCTCGGCCAGGCTCTCGCCCTTCATGCCCTTCGACACGGCGCCGATCGGGTACACGCGGACCGCCCCCTCGAGGGCAGCGCGTTCCAGGATCGCCCGCGTCACGCTGGCGCCGTCGTTCACCGGCTGCGTGTTCGGCATGCACGCGACGCCCGTGAACCCCCCGGCGGCTGCCGCGGCCGTCCCGGTGGCAATCGTCTCCTTGTGCTCCTGCCCCGGCTCGCGCAGGTGGACGTGCATGTCCACGAACCCGGGACAGAGGATGCACCCGGAGGGGACGGCGATCACCTCGACGTCCTTGCCGACCGGCAGGTCCAGGCCGACCGCGGCCACACGGTCGCCATCCAGGAGCACGTCCCGCACGGCGTCGATTCCCTGCAGGGGATCGATGAGATGTCCGCCCTTAAGCAACCGCTTCATGTTCAGCTCCACCAGACAGGAGATACAGGACCGCCATGCGAACGGCCACGCCGTTGGCCACCTGGTCGAGGATCACCGAGTACGGGCCGTCGGCCACCTCGGATGCGATCTCGACCCCCCGGTTCATTGGACCCGGGTGCATGATCAGCACGTCCGGCTTGGCTCGGCGCACGCGCTCCGGCGTCATCCCGAAGACGTTGAAGTACTCGCGCAGCGACGGGAAATAGCCGCCGAGCATCCGCTCCAGCTGGATGCGCAGCATCATGACTGCGTCCGCGCCCTCGACCGCCTCGTCCACCGACGAGGTGATGTGCACACCGCTGCGCGCGAAGCCGGTGGGCACCAGCGTCGGCGGTCCGCAGAGCCACACGTCCGCGCCCATCTTCGTGAGGAGCAGCACGTTGGACCTGAGGACGCGGCTGTGGAGCAGGTCGCCGCAGATCGCCACCTTGAGCCCGGCCAGCCGCTGCTTCCGCTCGCGGATCGTGAAGGCGTCGAGCAGCGCCTGCGTCGGGTGCTCGTGCATTCCGTCGCCGGCGTTGATCACTCCCGCGCGGCAGATGCGCGACAGGAAGTGACAGCTGCCGGACGAGGAGTGTCGCACGACCAGCAGGTCGGGCGACATCGCCTCGATGTTGTGGACGGTATCGGCCAGCGTCTCGCCCTTGACGACGCTCGACGTGCCGGCCACGATGTTGAGCGTGTCCGCGCTCAACCGCTTCTCGGCGATTTCGAACGACGTCCGGGTGCGCGTGCTCGCCTCGAAGAACAGATTCACGACCGTCTTCCCGCGAAGCGCCGGCACCTTCTTGATCGGCCGCGAGGCGATTTCCTTCATCGCCACGGCGGTGTCGAGGATCAGCGAGATCTCCTCGACCGACAGTTCGGCGATTCCCAACAGGTCCTTGCTCCGGAGGCGGTTCGCCGGGATCGGCTGGTCGTCGGTCCCGGTCGGCAGGGAGGGCGTCGCATCGGTGGTCTCGGGGTTCATTCCGCGTCCTCTCCGGTCATCTTCTCGATGATCACTTCGTCGCAGCCATCGGTCTCGGCAAGCCGGACCGCCACGCTCTCGGTGTGCGAGGTGGGCAGGTTCTTGCCGACGTAGTCGGCCTTGATCGGCAGCTCGCGGTGCCCGCGGTCCACGATGACGACGAGCTGGATCGACTTCGGCCGGCCGAAGTCGATCAACTCGTCGAGGGCCGCTCTCACCGTCCGCCCCGTGTAGAGCACATCGTCCACGAGGACGATGACCCGGTCGTCGATCGAGAACGGGATGTCGGTGCTGCGGACGAGCGGCTGCGGTCCAACCGGGTGGTGCATCAGGTCGTCGCGGTAGAGCGTGATGTCGAGCGCCCCGACCGGCACGTCCTGGCCGGTGATCTCCCGCAGGCGCAAGGCCAGGCGGCTGGCAATCGGCACCCCGCGGGTGCGGACGCCGACCAGCGCGAGGCGGTCGAGCCCGCGGTTGCGTTCGACAATTTCGTGCGCGATCCGCGTGAGCGTGCGGCTCATCCGGTCCGCGTCCATCACAACGGGCATACGGACTCCTCGCTCTGGAAAGAGAATGACGTCAGGTCGATGCAGGGAAATGCCGTTCGGGCCCGGGCGGATGCGAGTGGTGCAGGAAGGTAGCGCATGCAGGTTCTTGTCGGCCTCGCCGGGCCGGCTTAAAGAGGCGAGGCAGTATACCACGGCCATAACCCGGTCGAGCCTGAACCAAGAGTTACGACTCAGGCAGGCAGAATACAGGAGTCAGAATTCAGAATTCAGAATGGCCTGACTACCTGAGCAGTTACGACCAAAGAGGCTATCGCTCGTAGGTCTGGATGAAGGCCATCGGCCGATTGTCCCGGAACTCGCGCCGGAATACCTCGGTCACGGCGTACCCGTCCATGTCATGCGCGACCGGCAGCCCCATGAAGTACAGGATCGTCGGCACGACGTCGACCACCGACGCGCGCGGCTTGCGCCCGGGCGCGACCGCGACGCCGAACGCGAGCATAAAGCCATCCGGCGCATCTTCATGGCTGCCCGACAGGTCCGGGTCGCCGATATAGCGCTCGAGCATCCGCTTGCCGACGGTGAGTGGCTCCATGCCGAAGCCGGACACGACGAGCAGGAGATCGTCCGGACCGAGGGCGGCAAGAGCCCTGCCCACGATGCCGTCCACACGCGCGTACGCGTTCTCCAGCACCTGCCCGTACCGCCGGCGCTCCTCGGGCGACACGTCGCCGAAATCGCGCGGCATCGCGTAGCGGAGAAAGCGATGCCCGGCCACGTCGAGCCCGCGATAGCGGACGGCCGACAGGTCCGGGCGCACCCTCTCCTGGAGTGCACGCGCCACCTGCTCGTACATCCGGTCCGTGATGAAGGGCTGCGCCTGGAGCAGGTCTCGACGCGGATCCGAGGAGGAGTGCTGCGCGAGCGGCGTCGCCTCGGCCTCTGGCCTGGCCGCGTCGCCCGCGGCGCGGGCCGCGTCGAACAACTCGGGCGGCTGGATCGACAGCGCGGTCGAGCGGACGGCGTTCTCGAGCTCGCGCCCCGGGTCGTCCGGTTCCAGGGACGCGGCGCCGGGCCGGTAGAATTGGTCGCTGACGAGGTACCCGCGAACCGGTTGCGCCGGGTAGGTCAGCGGCCAGTTCACGACGCCAGACGTCAGGCCGGCCGAGCCCAGGATGCTCCAGATCGGGCGGGCCCTCACCGACGCCGAGGTGTGCGGGATCGCCGAGATGAACCCGAAGTGCACGAGGCCGTGCGCGAAGCAGTTGTCGGGCAGCAGTTCGAGCGAATCGGCCGTCGCCGGCACCCGGTAGCGCGCGGCCGACCGAACACCGGTCCGCGCCGGCAGCTTGCCGGTCGCCACGGTCGTCCAGACCGGGTCTGGCTGCGTGGGACGGATCGTCGCCAGGTGCATGGCCGCCCCGCTGTCGAGAATCTTGCCGAAGCTCGGCAACCGTCCCTCGAGCGCGGCGGTCGAGACGAAGTCGAGGGACCCGCCATCGAGCACGATGAGCACGACGCGGCCGCCGACGGACGCCCGCGAGATGATCGCATCGATGTCGAGGGGCCGGGAGACGAGCGGCTGCAGTTTTCCCGGACCACGCGCGACCAGGGGCAGCACCAGCGAGACGGCCAGCGCGAGGCCGACGAAGCTGGCCCCCAGCCGTCCTTTCCGACGACCGAACGAGTAGTGCGCGAGGGCCACGCCGAGAAAGGTGAACGCGCAGGCCGTCAGGATCGCCGCGCCCGCCGCCATGCGCCTCGACGTCTCGAGGCTGAGCATCGGCGCGTACGACCTGAGGTTGAACCACATGAGCGTGGCGACGCCTGCGGCGTCGGCGGCCAGCAGCCACGACAGCAGCCGCAGGCTCACCCATCCCGGCGACAGCGCTTCGTTGGCGATCATCTGCCGCAGGACGATCAGCGCGTAGAAGACAACGACGAAGTGCACGCCGTAGGAGAGCGCCAGCGTGACGGCCAGCGAGGCGAGGATGGTCGGGTACAGCGGCACGGTCGGGTTCAGCTGAAGGAACAGCACACTCAGGTAGACCGCGCCGAGCAGGGCAGCCAGGACCGCGTTGCTGAACATCCGGAGGTACCGCATGCGGACAATATAGCCGAAACGTATGGCCGAACGGGCGTCGCAGGCCGGCCTTCAGGCTATACTTCCCGCGATGCCAGTGGATGCGGACGCTGAAGTCCTTGCCTCGACGCGCCTTTCGGATGACTACTGCGTGGTGGCCTTCCGCGCCCCCGCGCTCGCGGCGGCGATCCGCCCGGGCCAGTTCGTCATGGTCCGGACGTCCGCCGGGAACACGCCGCTCCTGCGACGGCCGTATTCCGTGTTCGAGCGCCTCCGCGACTCGAATGGAGAGGTCATCGGCTTCTCCATCCTCAACAAGCGGGTGGGCGTCGGAAGCCGCCTGCTCTACGACGCGGCGCCCGGGATGCGCGTGTCGTGCCTCGGCCCTCTCGGTCGGCCGTTCTCCTCCGCCACGGGAACGACCGAGGCGTGGATGGTGGCCGGCGGCACGGGCCTCGCGCCCTTTGCCACCCTGAGCGAAGAACTCGCGGCGGCCGGGGTCCCTCGCAGGCTCTTCTACGGCGCGCGGACCGGGTCGGAACTGTTCTGCCTCGATCGCTTCGAGCGGTTAGGCGTCAACGTGGTGCTGGCCACGGAAGACGGCACGCGGGGCGAGCACGGTCGCGTGACCGTACCGCTCGCCCGCGAACTCGGGTCACGCCCCGCCTCGTCGGGCGTCGTCCTCTACGCCTGCGGGCCCGAGGCGATGCTGAAGGCGGTGGCCGGCCTCGCCGAGCGCTACGGGCGCGAATGCGAGGTGGCGACCGAGCGGCAGATGGGTTGCGGCATGGGCGGTTGCTACAGTTGCGTCGTCCGCGTGCGAACACCGGAAGGCGGCAGCCGGTACGCGCGGTCGTGCGTCGAGGGCCCGGTGTTCAGGGCCGCGGACATCGTCTGGGAGGAACGGCCCGCCTGACGGCCCTCCTGATTGGACACTCACCCATGGATCTCTCAGTCCGGATCGGCGCTCTTCGCCTGAAGAACCCGTTGATGTCGGCGAGCGGGTGCTTCGGCTACGGCATGGAGTACGCCGACGTCGTGGACCTCTCCACCCTCGGCGCCGTCGTCGTCAAGGGGTTGTTCCTGGCCGAGCGGCCGGGGCACCCGCCGCCACGCATCGTGGAGACGCCGGCCGGCATGCTGAACGCGATCGGCCTGCAGGGGATCGGCGTGCACCGCTTCGTCCGCGAGAAGATGCCCGAGTTGCGGGCGCGCGGGGCGACCGTCATCGTCAACATCTGCGGCACCACGATCGACGAGTACACGGAGATCGCGCGGATCCTGTCGGACGTCGAGGGGGTGGCCGCCCTCGAGTTGAACATCTCCTGCCCGAACATCAAGGAGGGTGGGATCTCGTTCGGGTGCAACCTGGTGAACACCCGCCAGGTCGTGTCGGCGGTGCGCAAGGCCACACCGCTGCCGCTGATCCCGAAGCTGACGCCCAACGTCACCGACGTGTCGTCGTTCGCGCACGTCGCCGAAGAGGCGGGCGCCGACGCGGTGTCGCTCGTGAACACCTTCCTGGCCATGGCCATCGACGTCGAGACGCGTCGCCCGCGGCTCTCGAACGTGATGGGCGGGCTGAGCGGCCCGGCCATCCGTCCGATCGCCGTCCGGATGGTCTACGAGTGCGCCCGGTTGGTGCGGATTCCAGTCATCGGAATGGGTGGCATCGCCTCGGCTGCCGACGTCCTGGAGTTCATGATCGCCGGGGCGACGGCGGTGCAGGTGGGCACGGCGAACTTCGTCGATCCGTTCATCTGGGGCAAGCTCGAGTCGGGCGTGCGCGAGTACATGCGGCGGCATGGCATCGAGCGGGTGTCGGAGTTGACGGGCACGCTCGACATTCCAGGGGAGAAGCGCGCGTGAAGGAACTGCTGGTCGCTCTCGACGTGGACTCGGCCGAGCGCGCGATCGCGCTGGCGCGCGGATTGTCGGGCGTTGTCGGGGGCGTGAAGGTGGGCAGCCGCCTGTTCACCTCGGAAGGACCCTCGGTGGTGCGTCGCCTGGTCGATGACGGTCACCGCGTCTTCCTGGACCTGAAGTTCCACGACATCCCGAACACCGTCGCCGGCGCCGTGGCGGCCGCCACCCGTCTCGGGGTCTGGATGGTGAACGTCCACGCCTCGGGCGGCCTGGAGATGATGCGGGCGGCAGGTGCCGCGGCGAACGACACAGCCATCGCCGCCGGCGTTCCCCGCCCGCTGGTGATTGCCGTGACCGTGCTGACGAGCATGGACCAGGCTGCGGTCGCCAGAGTCGGCGTCGTGGCGCCCGTGCTCGATCTGGTGGACCGGCTCGCCGCGCTCACGGCCGAGGCAGGCCTCGACGGCGTGGTGGCCTCACCACAGGAGACGCCGTGGCTGCGCGAACGCCGCGGCCCCGGCTTCATCATCGTCACGCCGGGCATTCGCGGTGCCGCGCCCGCTGGCGGCCGCGGAGACGACCAGGCGCGGACGCTGAGCGCGCCGGACGCGCTGGCGGCAGGCGCCAGCTTCCTCGTGGTTGGCCGGCCGATTATCGCCGCCACCGACCCGCGCGCCGCCGCCGAAGCGATTGCACAGTCGTGCGCCCGCGTGCTGTAGGACGCGCGCACGGGGACCCGACGTTCCGCCGGTCGGGAAAACCAGCAAAGCTCCGCCTCAAACTGCCGAGACTCGGAAGGCGGCCGTGGCAGACCTTCGCTGTAGCGCGCGGCCGGTCGACCGGCCGCGCCTAAGTACTTCGACTCGCAATTACGGCCACGATCGGCTCTCGCCGCACGTGGCCGGCTGTGCTCGCTCAGCACTTAGTCCTGAGGGCACAAATACGTCGCCGTATTTGTGCATCGAAGGACTAAGACAGATTCCAGGGGCCCTACGGAAACTTGCTTCAACCGTTACGATCTCAGCCCTGGAAGATGTCTAGCGTCCCGAGTGCCCAGTCGCTACTTCGCGGTGATGATGAAGTGGCCCCGCCGGTTCTGTGACCAGCAGCCTTCGTTTTCATCGGAGCAGAACGGCTGCTCCTTGCCCTTGCTGACGACCAGCAAACGGTCGGCACCCACGCCGAGGCTCACCAGGTAGCTCTTCACGCCGTTCGCCCGCCGTTCACCGAGCGCCAGGTTGTACTCGGGTGTGCCACGCGAGTCGCAGTGGCCTTCGACGGTAACCTTGACCATCGCCCACTTCTTGAGCCAGTCCGCGTTCTTCTGCATCGCGGCCCGACCCTCCTCCTTCAGGTCTGACTTGTCGTACTCGAAGAACGCGTCGGTCAACGGCTTCTCGGCGTTCAGTTGGTCGAGCGTCTTCCCCGCGAACAGTTGATCCTCGGTCAGGGGCGCCGGGGCTGGCGGTGCCGGAGGCGGTGGTGGTGGCGGTGGTGGCGGCGGCGGCGCCGGCTTGGCCGCTGGCGGCGGCGGTGCTGGCGGAGCCGTCTGTGGAGGCGATTTGTGGCAGCCGGCGGCGGCGATGCCAATAGCGGCTGCAACGCTTGCAGCTACCAGGATCCGAGCTAGACGTGTCATCGTGACTCTCCTCGAGCAGCCAATCTCGAGCGCAGCCGTGTTGTGGGGCAGATCCTCCGCGAAAGGAAATCGACTGGCCGTTGGCCGCGATCAGACAGCAGAACTCTAGCTTAGCTGTTTTATTCGCGGTGTGTCAAACGCCGTGTGCGGCTCGTGTGCGGCTCGCAGCATCAGCGAAGGTCGTGCGTGCGCTCACGCGGCGGCTTCCGGTAGAATCTCGCCGTGGACCGACTCCTCGAAGCGACATTCCAGGCCGAAACCCGCCACTTCTGGTTCCGGGGGCTGCGCCGGTTCGCGCGCCCCCTGCTGGCGGCCGCCATCGCGGGGCGACCGCGGCCGCGGGTGCTCGACGCGGGATGCGGCACCGGCTGCAACCTGCGGCTCCTCCCGGAACTCGCCGGAGGCTACGGCTTCGACCTCAACCGGGTGGGCCTGCGCCACGCCCGTGAATCGGGGAACGCCCGCGTGGCGCGTGCGAGGGTGACCGCGATCCCGTTCGCCGACGCGGCGTTCGACGTAGTCACGTCGTTCGACGTGCTCTACGCGCTGACGGAGGACGATGCACGGCGCGCAATGTCGGAGATGGCGCGCGTGCTGAAGCCCGGAGGGACGCTGATCGTCAACGTCGCGGCGCTCGACATCCTCCGCGGCGGACACGCCGTGCTCGCCGAGGAGTTACGGCGATACGATCGGCGCATGCTGACGGACGCCGTGGCGGAGGCCGGCCTGCGGACGATCCGGCTGACGTATACGAACGCCTCGCTGTTCCCGGTGATCCTGGCCGCAAGGGTCCTGCAGCGGGTGGCCGGCATGGACACGCCGAAAGAAACCGGGCGCGAGATCTCGGTGCCGCCAGCGCCCGTCAACGCCGTGCTCGATGCCATCCTCACCTTCGAGGCCTGCGCCCTCCGCGCGATCGACATGCCCTTTGGCAGTTCGCTCCTGTGCGCCGCCAGGAAACCAGGCCACGACTGAATTGGGGAACCGCGATTCTCGGTCGTGAAGGTCGGGGGGCGCTGCCGGCGCGGGTCGGAAGTCGACATCGTGCCCGGCCGTGCGCGGCGTGGCGCGCCGGGGCTACGACACCGCGCGCAGCGGCAGCACTTCGTTCAGGCTGCCTGTGCGGTAGCCCTGGAGGTCGAGACTGACGTAGCGATACCCGATCGTCTTCAGGTCCTTCACGATCGCGTCTCGCACGCCGTCTTCCAGAATGCGGCGCATGTCGTCCGCGCTGACTTCCAGCCGGGCGACGTCGCCGTGATGCCGGACGCGGCAGTGGCGGAAGCCGAGCGAGTGCAGAACGTCCTCCGCCTGCTCGATCATCTTCAGTTTCTCGACGGTGACTTCGGCGCCATAGGGAATTCGCGATGACAGGCAGGCCGAAGCCGGCTCATCCCACGTCGGCAGGTCGAGTCGCCGCGACAACTGGCGGATCTCCGCCTTGGTGAGACCGGCATCGTCGAGCGGGCTGCGAACGCCGTGCTCGCGCGCGGCCTCCCGGCCCGGTCGATAGTCGCCCCGGTCGTCGGCGTTGTTGCCGTCCACGACCGCGGCAAGCCCGCGATCGCGGGCGAGCGACGTGAGACGGCCAAACAACTCCTGCTTGCAGTAGTAGCAGCGGTTGGACGGGTTGGCGCGGTACTCCGGCCGCTCCATCTCCGCCGTCGCCAGGAACTCGTGGTGAAGCTTGAAGTCGCGGGCGATCCTGAGCGCAAGCTCGCGGTGCCTGGTCGGATAGCTCGGGCTGTCGGCGGTCACGCAGAGCGCGCGGTCGCCGAGCACCTCGGTCGCCACGGCGGCCAGGTAGGCGCTGTCCACGCCTCCGCTGAACGCCACGACCACCGACCCGAGCTGCTGGAGGAGGTGCCGAAGCGCCTGGTCTTTCAGGTCCAGCGAATCGCCACCGTCGTTTGTCGTGCCCCGTGTCGCTGCGTCAGTCACTCGTCCGAGTCCTCTTCCTCGTCCTCGTCCTCGTCGAGCTCGTCCTCGTCCTCGTCTTCGTCGAGTTCGTCCTCGTCTTCTTCCGGCGCGACATCGAGTTCGACCGGGACGACGCTGGTCACCTCGAGATGGCTGCCGCATTCGGGACAGCTGATCAGGTCGCCCTTATCGACGTCGTCTTCATCTACTTCGACATCGGCTTCGCACTCTGGGCACATGGCCATACCCATCCTCCTGGGGTGGTTGCCCGCGTCAAGACCGGCTCGCCCCCCCCCGACTCGACAACTACCGTCCCGACTGAACGTTGCGGCGAGAGAGGGGTCGGATTATAACGAGATCGAATCGGATCCTGCAATCTGCCCACCCACACCCATCCGCTCTAACGTCCCATGCTGGCGCTCCCGATAAGGAAGATCGATGACGTCCGGGAGGGCTGCGACGAAGACCGTCCTGATTGCCGATGGCGCGGCGTTCGTGCGCGAGCGGTTCCAGACTGCCCTCCAGGAAGCCGGCCACCGGGCGGTCACCGCGAAGAGCGGCGTGGAGCTCCTCGGCCGCGTGCGTGCCGACCTCGAGGAACTTGACCTGCTCGTCCTCGATCTACGGCTGCCCTTTGCGTCCGGCGTCGATCTCGTTCGCGCGGTTCGCAAGCTGGACGGCGGTCGCCTCCCGATCCTCGTCTTCAGCGGGACGATCACCAGCGCAGAAGAAGTCCGGGAACTCGCGGCCCTCGGCGTGGCAGGCTATATTAATGAGTATAGCGCGGTGCAGCACATCCTGCCGTCGCTCGCGCCGCACCTTTTCCCCGACAACTTCAACCGCCGCTCCAGCCCGCGCGTCGTACTCAGCGTCCCGGTGGCGTACCGATTCGGCGATACCATCACCGCCGTGCTCATGCTGAACCTCGGGAAGGGAGGTCTTAGCATCAGGACGATGAGCCCGCTGCAGGTCGGGTCGAAGACGCGGGTCCGGTTCCGCATGCCCGGCGCCCGACGGGAAGTCGAAGCCGATGCGAAGGTGACGTGGAGCGACGGTCGGATCGGTATGGGCCTGGAGTTCGAGCGACTCGAAGCGCTCGACCAGGAAGCGGTCGACGAGTTCGTGGACGGCCACTTCTTCACCGCCAAGGGATAGCCGCCAGCGCCTGGCGTTTGCATCCGACCCTTTCCCCCGCTACAGTTCTGGCATGAATCAGGCGTCAATCGACATCGCCGGACGGTTCGCCGCCGTCCTCCTGCTGGTGTGCGCCAACGGTTTTTTCGTCGCGGCCGAGTTCGCGCTCGTCACGGTGCGAAAGACGCGAATCAACCAGTTGATCGCAGAAGGGAATCGACGCGCGCTCGGGGTGCGCGACGCGATTGCGGAGCCGGATCGCTTCATCGCCGCCACCCAGGTCGGCATCACCATGGCGAGCCTGGCGCTCGGCTGGGTCGGTGAGCCCGCCGTGGCGAGATCGATCGAGCCGCTCCTGGCATACCTGCCGACCGAGTGGGCGCGGGCCGGCGCCCATTCCATCGGGATCGGCATCTCCTTCGCCTTCATCACCTCGCTGCACGTCGTCGTCGGCGAACTGGCGCCGAAGACGATTGCGCTCCAGTACGCCGAGAAGACCGCGCTGCTGGTGACAGCGCCCACCCGCCTCTTCATGAAGGCGCTGTGGCCGTTCATCGCGTTGCTCAACGGTCTCGGCACGCGGCTAGTCGGGATGCTCGGCCTCCGGGCCCCGAGCCGCCACTCGATGGTCCACTCCGAAGAGGAACTGAAGATGCTCGTGACCGCCAGCCAGGAAGCGGGCGTGCTCGAGGAAGACGAAGAGCAGATGCTCCATCGCGTCTTCGGCTTCGGCGACCTGACCGCGGGCCAGGTGATGGTGCCGCGCACCGAGATGAACGGCATCCGGGCGGACGCCACGATGACGCAACTAATCGAACAGGTGTCGCGCCAGCCGCATCCGTGGCTCCCGGTGTGCGGAAATGGCCTGGACGACATCCTCGGGTTCCTCCACGTGGAGGATGTCTTCCCTGCGCTCAGTCAGCCGCCCGCGCAGTTTCGCGTCACCGATTACCTGCGCGAGGCCATGACCGTGCCCGAGACACTCAACGCTGACGACGTGCTCGAGGAGATGAGGCGCCACGGGACGCACCACGCGGTGGTCATCGACGAGTACGGCGGGACGGCCGGTGTGGTCACGTTCGAAGGGCTGATGGAGCGAATCGTCGGCGAGGTGGGCAGCGAGTTCAACCCGGGTCGCACGAGGATCTCGGTGCTGCCTGACGGGTCGGCCCTGATCGATGGCCTGGCGCTGACCACCGACGTGAACGTGCAGTTCGGTCTGCACATCGACGAAGACGTGTATACGACCGTCGGGGGATTCGTGCTCGGCCAACTCGGCCGCCGCGCACGCCTCGGCGACCGGGTTGAGGTCGAAGGACGCACGCTGCGCGTCGAAGCGCTCGACCGCCTCCGGGTGGCGCGCGTCTATCTCTCCGGCCCCAGGCGGGGTCAGGATGCGTAGGAGCCGTGGCCAGTGGCCAGTCTCTCACGCCGGCACACTGAGAATCGGCGCCTGATCACTGGCCACTGGTTCTGTCAGTCGCTTTCCAGCAGCCGCAGGCCGTTGGCGATGACGAGGAGGGACGCCCCCATGTCGGCGGCGACCGCCATCCACAACGTCGCCGCACCGGCGATGGCCAGGCCAAGGAACAACGCCTTCAGGCCCAGGGCGACGGCGATGTTCGTCCGGATGTTGCGGACGGTCGCCCGGCCGAGGCGCAGGAAGTAGGGTACGGCCAGCAGTTCGTCCGCCATCAGGGCGACGTCTGCGGTCTCCAGCGCCGCGTCGGTCCCGGCGGCACCCATCGCGATGCCGACGTCGGCAGCGGCCAGCGCGGGCGCGTCGTTGACGCCGTCACCCACCATCGCCACCGCGCCGTACCGCCGCTTGAGGTCTTCGATTGCCGCCACCTTGTCGGCGGGCAGCAGTTCGGCGCGCCATTCGTCCACGCCAAGCGCCGAGCCGATGGCGGCAGCCGTCTGCGCGTTGTCGCCGGTCAGCATCACCACGCGTTCAATCCCGCCCTGCCGCAGACGGCTGACGGCCGCGCGGCCCGAGTCGCGGATCGCGTCCGCGACACCGATGATCCCTACGGTCCGTCCGCCGCGCGCGACGAGAACAGCCGTGCGTCCGGCGCGGCCCAGCTCGTCGAGCTGCCGGTCGATCGCGGGCGAGCACAGCGCCCGCTCTTCGAAGAGTCGATGGTTCCCGACGAGGACGTGCTCGCCCCCGACGCTGGCTTCCGCACCAAGACCAGGCAGCGCGCGGAACCCCTCGCCAGCCGGGAGCGGAGAGTCGTCGTGCTGGGCACGACGGAGAATGGCGCGGGCAACGGGATGCTCGGACCGCGCTTCGACCGCGGCCGCGAGGCGCAGGATCTCGGCGGGCACGACGCCGTTCACGGAAATCACGTCCACCACCTCGGGATGCCCCCGCGTCAGCGTGCCCGTCTTGTCGAACGCCACCACGCGCACCTCCGCCGTGCGCTCGAGGTGGGCGCCTCCCTTGATCAGCACGCCGCGCCGGGCGGCGCCGGCCAGTGCCGACACGATCGAGACGGGCGTCGAGATCACCAGGGCGCACGGGCACGAGATGACGAGGAGCACCAGCGCGCGGTAGAACCACGATCCGAACGGCTGACCGAAGAGCGCTGGCGCGACCAGGGCGACAATCGCGGCGGCGACGATCACGGCTGGAGTGTAGTACCGCGCGAAGCGCTCGACGAAGCTCTGCGATGGAGCCCGCTGGGCCTGGGCCACCTCGACCAGGTTGATGATGCGGGCCATCGTCGTGTCGCGGCCCAGTCGCGTCACGCGAATCTCCAGGGCGCCGTGGCCGTTGATCGTCCCGGCGAACAGGTCGTCGCCCACGTGCTTGTCGACCGGCAGGGATTCGCCGGTGATGGGCGCCTGGTTCACGTCGCTCCCACCGTCGGTGATCCGCCCGTCGATCGGGATCTTCTCGCCGGGCTTGACGATGATCGTGTCGCCGACGATCAATTCGTCCACGGCGACACGCTGCTCGCGGCCGTCGCGACGGACCAGCGCGTCGGCGGGCGCCAGTTCCATCAGCGCGCGAATCGCGTGGCGAGCGCGGTCCATGCTGCGCGTTTCGAGCCACTGGGCCAGGGCGAACAGGAAGATCACCGCGGCCGCTTCCGACCATTCGCCGATGATCATCGCGCCGGCGACGGCGACGAGCATCAGCACGTTGATGTCGAGCGAGAACGCGCGCGCGGACGACCAGGCGCGCCGGACCGTGTTGACGCCGCCGGCGCCGATGGCGAACAGGTACGCGGGGATGACCAGGCCGGGCCCCAGCCCCCCGACCTGCATGAGAAAACCGGCCGCGAAGGCGATGCCCGACAGCGCGACCAGGCGCACCCGGCTGGACGAGCCCCGGCTGATCAGGGCGGACAAGCGTTCGTGTTCGAGCCAGGCGCGCATGCCGGTGGCATTCACCGCCTCGGCAACCGCCGCGGCTGAGAGGCGGGAGGCATCGTGCGTCACCCGCAGTCGCTGGTTGAGGATGTCCGCCGTAAACCGCTCGAGTCCCGGGAGGTGAGCCAGCCGCCGTTCGAGGAGCTGCACTTCATCGTGGCAGTCCATCCCCTCGATTCGGTAGGTTGACTCGGTGTGCACCTCGCACGCCGTGCAGGCGACCGCGTCGGCACGAGCCGTCATCGGGGCGTCCTCCCGGTGGCGGCTGGCGACCCGCCGCTGGCTTCGTCCACGTGGCGGAGCCCCTCGTGAAAGAGCGTGATGATGTGGCCATCGTCGAGCGCATAGAACATCATCCGGCCATCGCGGCGCGACCGCACGAGGCGCAGGTTGCGGAGCAGTCGGAGCTGGTGGGACACGGCCGACTCGGTCAGGCCAAGCAGCGTGGCCAGGTCGCAAACGCAGAGTTCGTCGCGCGACAACGCATCGAGGATGCGCACGCGGGTCGGATCGCCGAGCAGGCGGAACGTCTCGGAGAGCGCGCTGACCTGTCGCGAGCCGATGAGTGCCGCGCGGACGCGCTCGACCCGGGCCGCGTCGGCGATGAAGACATCACAGGCGTCGGGGTCGGGCGTCTCGCCAGGCGGGTCCTGGACGGCGGGGTCTCTTGTCATTGACCGTTCACGCTCATATATGAACATCTGTTCATGTATGCAATGGTAACATCAGGCGACGGCCGTAACAAGCGATTCGATGTCAGACAGACGGAAGGCGTAGAGGTGGGGTCAGACCTGAAAAAAGTGAGGTTTCAAGACCTGACCCCAAGCGGCTACAGGGCGGCGATGGCGGCGTTCAGTTTCTGGTAGTCGGGCTCGTTCCCGGGCGTGGCGGTCACTTCGGCGTGCCGCACGACGCCCTGCTTGTCGATGAGGAAAACGGCCCGCTTCGACACGCCCTTCAGTCCCACCAGATCGTCGAGATAGACCCCGTAAGCCCTGATGACGTCCTTGTTGAAGTCGCTGAGCAACGGGAAGGTGAGGCCGTTCTGCTGGCCGAACACCTTCAGGGTGAACGGCGTGTCCACGCTGATGCCATACACGTGCGCGTTCGCCTTGTTGAGCTGCGCCAGTTGGTCGCGGAGCGTGCACAGTTCCTTGGTACAGACCGACGTGAATGCGGCCGGGAAGAAGGCCAGCACGGTGTTGTGCTGCCCGAACCCGGCACTCAGGGTCACGTCCTGCATGTCCTGGTTCTTGAGAGTGAAGTCGGGAGCTTTCGTTCCTACGTCTGCGGACATCTCGCCTCCTGTCACTGTTTGCGTGCAACCGGGAGCGCCTTCGGTTATCGTAACCTACCCACGGTCTCGGCGGAACCCGTCGGCGCCAGGGCGCGCTTGTCGCCCATCGAGGACTTCGACTACCATGAACGGTTGGGTTCGCTTCAACGGAGCATCAGAGTGATCGAGGTTCAACATCTGACGAAACGCTACGGCCGGGTGACGGCCGTGGATGACGTGACCTTCCGGGTCGAGCGGGGAGAAATCCTCGGCTTCCTCGGCCCGAATGGTGCCGGCAAGACGACGACCATGCGCGTCCTCACCGGCTACATGCCCGCCACGTCCGGGCGGGCGATCGTGGCCGGCTTCGACGTCTTCGATCAGCCGCTCGAGGCGAAGCGACGCACGGGCTATCTGCCCGAAACGCCGCCGCTCTACCCCGAGATGACCGTCCGCGAGTACCTGGGGTTCGTCGCCCGGATCAAGGGCGTCTCGTCGGGCGAGCGCTCGGCCCGGGTGAACGCCGCGATGGAGAAGACGCGCGTCACCGACATGGCGGCCCGCCACTGCGGCCAGCTCTCCAAGGGCTACCGCCAGCGCGTGGGCCTGGCGCAGGCGCTCATCCACAACCCCGATGTGCTGATTCTCGACGAGCCGACCGCCGGCCTCGACCCGAAGCAGATCATCGAGACTCGCGAGCTGATCAAGCAACTGGCGGGCGATCACACGGTCATCCTCAGCACGCACATCCTGCCGGAGGTTTCGCAGACCTGCCAGCGCGTGGTCATCATCAACCGCGGCCGGGTGGTCGCCGTCGATTCACCGGCGAACCTCACCCGCCGACTGGGCGGCGCCCAGACGATGTACGTCCAGGTGGACGGCGCCTCGGACGGCGCGCAGGCGGCGCTCGAGCGCCTCACCGGCATCACGCGGGTGGCCGAGGTCGATCGCCAGGACGGCATCGTGGGCTACGAGGTGGACAGCGAGCCGGGCCACGACCTGCGCCGCGACATCGCGCGCGCCGTGGTCACGTCCGGGTGGGGCCTGCTCGAGCTGCGCCCCGTCCGCATGAGCCTGGAGGACATCTTCCTCCAGTTGACGACGGAGGAGCAGCCCGGGGAGGCGACGATCCAATGACGAACATCCTCGCAATCGTACGCAAGGAGTGGAACGGCTACTTCGCGTCGCCGATCGGCTACGTCGTCATCGGGATGTACGCGATCGTGTTCGGCTACTTCTACACGGTGGGACTCAGCTGGTTCATCCGCCAGAGCATGCAGGCGCCGCAGATGGGCGGCGGCGGCGCGATGAACATCAACCAGCAGATGATCCGCTACGTCTTCCTGAACTCGACGGTGATCTTCCTGTTCGTGGTGCCGCTCATCACGATGCGGACCTACGCCGAGGAAAAGCGCTCGGGCACCATCGAGCTGCTGATGACCTCGCCGATCACCGACTTCCAGATCGTCATGGGCAAGTTCCTCGGCGCGATGTCGCTCTACGTCGCGATGCTCGGCATCACGCTGGTCCACATGGCGGTGCTGTTCGTCTACGGCAACCCCGAGTGGAAGCCGATTCTCAGCGGTTACCTCGGCCTGTTGCTGCTCGGCGGCTGCTTCGTGTCGGTCGGCCTGTTTTTCTCGAGCCTGACGAAGAACCAGATCGTCGCCGGGATGTTCACGTTTGCCGTGCTGTTGCTCCTCTGGATCATCGACTGGGTCGGCGGTTTCACGGGCCCGACCGTCGAGCGCATCACCAGTTACCTGTCGCTGACCGGGCACATGGAGGACTTCCTCCGCGGCATCGTGGACAGCCAGCACATCGTCTATTACCTGAGCTTCATCACCTTCGGTCTGTTCCTGACGGCCAAGGCGGTCGACAGCGAGCGGTGGCGGGGGTAGCACGCGATGTTGAAACGAGCTTTCGATACCATCGGGTGGCTCGGCACCGCTCTGGTGCTGGCCGCCGTCGCCGTGTTCTTCCTGAAGGCCGAGTGGCAGCCCTACTCACGCTGGCTGGCGTGGGGCGGTCTGGTCTGCATCCTCCTGTACACCCTCGGGCAGTGGCGCGAGGTGGTGCGGGTCTTCGCCGGCCGGCAGGCGCGCCTCGGCACCATCTCGGCCGCCAGCGTACTGGTCGTGCTCGGCATCCTCTCGGCGATCAACTACATCTCGTCGCGGGAACACAAGCGCTGGGACCTCACCTCGTCCAGCCAATTCACGCTGTCCCCGCAGTCGATCAAGATCCTCAAGAGCCTCGACTCGCCCCTGAAGATCACCGTGTTCTCGAAGGAGAACGACTTCCCGGCGTACCGCGACCGGATTTCTGAATACGAATACGTGACCAAGCGGGTGTCGGCCGACTACGTCGATCCCGACAAGAAGCCGGCGCTCGCGCGCCAGTTGCAGGTCCAGTCCTACGGCACGGTGGCCCTCCAATACAAGGACCGCACCGAGCGCGTGGTTGGCAACTCCGAGCAGGACCTGACCAATGGCATCATCAAGATCGTCACCGGCAAGGAGCGGAAGGTCTACTTCACGCAGGGCCACGGCGAGAAAGACACGGCGGGCGCCGAGCGGACGGGCTACAACGGCATCGCGACGCAGTTGACCCGCGACAACTACAAGATCGAGAAACTGCCGCTCGCCCAGCAGAGCGAGGTGCCGGACGATGCATCGGTGGTCGTGGTGGCGGGGCCGAAGACGGACCTGCTGCCCGGGGAGATTGACGGCCTCAGGCGGTACCTCGACAAGGGCGGCAAGCTGATGCTGCTGCTGGACCCGCCGGAGAAGGCCGACAGCGCGCCGCTCGCGAACCTGATCGCGCTGGCCCACGAGTGGGCGATGGAGGTCGGGAACAACGTGGTCGTGGACATCAGCGGGATGGGCCGCCTGCTCGGCACCGATGAAACGGTTCCGGTGGCAGTGAACTACCCGACGCATCCCATCGTGCAGGGGATGGATCTGCTGACGGCCTTCCCGTTGGCGCGATCAGTCACCCCGGTCACCGGCGGCGTGAACAGCCGCTTCGCGCAGACGTTCGTCGAGACCAGCCCGAAGAGCTGGGCAGAGACGGACATGAAGACGATGCTGACGGGCGGGAAGATCACGTTCGACGGGGACAAGGGAGACAAGCGCGGACCGATTCCGATCGCGGCCGCCGCCTCTGCGCCGGTCGCCGCTGCCCCTGGCGCCAGCACGCCGGCCGACGAGTCGGCCAGGCCCGAAGCCCGCGTCGTCGTGTTCGGCGACTCCGATTTCGCGTCGAACCTTGCGCTGGGCATCAGCGGGAACCGCGACCTGTTCATGAACGCGGTCAACTGGCTGGCGCAGCAGGAGAACCTCATCGCGATCCGGCCGAAGGAAGCGGATGACCGCCGCGTGACGATGACCGCCAACCAGCAACTGCGCGTGATGATCCTGGCGTTGTTCCTGGTCCCGCTCGTCGTCTTCGGCAGCGGTGTCTTCGCGTGGTGGCGGAGGCGGTAGATGCGCGGAGTGAACTCACTGCTCGTCCTCGTGGTCCTGCTGATCGGGCTCGGTGCCTACGTCTACTTCGTGGAGTCGAAGAAGCCGCAAGGCGCCGAAGCCAACCTCGGGCCGAAGATCTTCTCCGTCAAGGCGGACGCGATCGAGGAGATCACGGTCAAGTCGGGCACCGGTGACCGGACCACGCTGAAGAAGGTGAACGGCGCGTGGCAGATCACGGGGCCGGTGGCAGCGCCCGCGGACCAAGCCGAGGTGTCGGGCATCGTGTCGAACATCGTGACCGTGGACAACATGCGCACGGTGGATGAGAACCCGGGCGACCTGAAGCCATTCGGGCTGGCCGAACCGCGCGTGGAGGTCACCTTCCGCGCAGCGGGCAGGGCGCAGGCGCAGCAGTTGCTGATCGGGGACAAGACCGCCACGCTCGGCGACCTCTACGCGAAGCTCCCGAACGAGAAGAAGGTGTTCCTGATCTCGGGGTCGTTCGACACCACCTTCAACCGCGGCACGTTCGACCTCCGCCTCAAGACGGTGCTCTCCTTCGAGCGTGACAAGGTGGACCAGATCGAGATTCAGTCGCCGGGCAGCACCGTGGAGTTGGCGCGTGCCGGCGGCGAATGGAAGTTGAGCAAGCCGATCCAGGCGCCGGCGGACTACGGGACGGTCGAAGGGCTGATCGGCCGAGTCCAGACGGCGCAGATGAAGGGAATCACCGCCCAGGAGGCGGCCGACCTGAAACCGTACGGCCTCGACAAGCCCGAGGCGTCGGTGACGTTCGGTCTCGGCAGCTCGCGGGCCACGCTGCTGCTCGGCGCCAGGGCCGACGCCAGCCTCGTCTACGCCAGGGATGCCTCGCGCCCGATGGTCTTCACCGTCGACTCGTCTCTGCTCGACGACGTGAAGAAGCCGGTGGACCAGTTGCGGCGCAAGGACATCTTCGAGTTCCGCGCGTTCAACGCCACGTCGGTCCAGATCACGCGCGGCGCCGAGACCCTGGCCTTCGAGAAGACCAGGGGACAGGGGAAGGACGCGACCGAGAAGTGGCGTGGGACGAAGCCGGCGACCAAGGATATGGATGCGGCCGCCGTGGACACGTTCCTGACGAAGCTGGCGAACCAGCGTGCGCAGTCGTTCGTGGAGACCAGCGGCAAGCTGAAGACCGGGCTCGACTTGCCAGTGCTGATCGCGGTCGTTCGCTTCGACGACGGCAAGAAGGAAGAGAAAGTGACCTTCGGTCGCGTCGGCGCGGACGTGTACGCGGCCATCGCGGGCCAGCCTGGCGCCGCCAAGCTGGACACCACCGAGTTCGAAGACGCGATCAAGGCGCTGGAGGCGATCAAGTAGGAACGAGGAGCCAGGGACGAGGGACCAGGGACGAGGGACGAGGGACCGGGGACCGGGGGTCAGGGGTCAGGGGTCAGACACCGTAGGGGCGACCGGCCGGTCGCCCGTTCATGGACTCATCAATGCGGAATGGCAGCCGCGCCGGCGTGACCCGGCCTCTCGCTGGACTCTTTCTCGCCGCCCTGCTCTTCGGCGGCACCGCCTGCGGCACGAAAGCACCGCCATCAACCGCACCGACGCAGCCTCCTCCTGTCGCCGGGGCAGCCTCCACGACTCCCCCGCCGGCAGCTCCAACGGGAGCGCCTCCAACCAGAACACCAGCTGTCAATCGAGTCGATGGGCTCCGTGCCGAACTGGCCCGGATCTTCGACGCGCCGGTCTTCGCCCGGATGCAGTGGGCCGTCGTGGTGCAGTCGCTCGCCAGCGGGGAGATCCTCTACAGCGGGAACGCCTCGAAGCTCATGATGCCGGCGTCGAACATGAAAATCGTGACGCTGGCCACCTCCGCCGAACGTCTCGGCTGGGACTTCACGTACGAGACGAAGCTGGTCACGTCCGCGCCAGTGGGCAACGGCATCCTCGGCGGCGACCTCATCGTCGCCGGAAGTGGGGACCCGACGATCGGCGGCCGCGCAGGCGCCGCGACCAGGGTGTTCGAGGCATGGGCGGATCGGCTCCGCGCCGACGGGATCACCACCATCGACGGGCGGATCGTCGCGGACGCGCGGGCGTTCGACCGCGAGAGCCTCGGGGCTGGATGGGCGTGGGACTACCTGGCGTCCGGGTACGCCGCTGGCGTCTCCGCGCTCCAGTTCAACGAGAGCGTGGCCGACGTGGCCATCCTTCCTGGGCCGTCTGCCGGCACTCCCGCCGTGATCGAAGTGCGGCCGACCGAAAGCGGCCTCATCCTCGACACGCACGTCACCACGGTGGCCGCGGGCGAAGCGGATGTCGAGTTCCACCGGCTGCCTGGCTCCAACCGGCTGATCGTCAGCGGCACGATCCCGGTCGGGTCGAAAGAGGTGGTGCGGACGGCGACGGTGGACAAGCCGGCGCTCTACTTCGCCCGGATGCTGCGCGCGACGCTGGTGGCCAGGGGCATCCGGGTCACGGGTGACGCCGGCGAGTACGGAGATGTCTATCCCGTCCCTCCGATGGCCCCGACACGCGTCCTCCTCTCGCACCGGTCGCCCTCGCTGAAGGAGATCGCGCGGGTGCTGATGAAGGTGAGCCAGAACCAGTACGCCGAAACGCTGTTGCGAACGCTGGGTGCCCAACTGGGTGATGGCACGGCCGCGGCCGGCCAGAAGGTCGTTCGCGAAGTGCTGGACGGCTGGGGCGTACCGCCGGACGCTTACGTGTTGTCAGACGGCTCCGGGCTGTCGCGCTACAACTACGTGTGCGCCGAGATGCTCGTGAAGATTCTCCGGCAGATGTACCGCGACCCGCGCCATCGCGATTCGTTCATCGCCACGCTGCCCATCGGGGGGCAGGACGGCACGATCGGACGCCGTTTCATCGGCACGCGTGCCGCGGGCAACGTCCGGGCAAAAACCGGGTCGATCGCCAACGTGCGTGCGCTGTCGGGCTATGTCACTACGCTCGACAACGAGGTCCTCGTCTTCTCGATCCTCGCGAACAGCTTCACCGTCCCGCAGGCGGCGATCGACAGCACGATCGACCTGGCGGTGGAGTGCCTGGCCAACTTCATCCGGCAATGACGCGGATGCGAACCTGACGCGCCTGTCCCCCGTCTAAGTCCTTCGATGCACAAGTACGGCAACGTATTTGTGCCCTCAGGACTTAGTGCTGAGTGAGCACAACCGGCCTGGTGCGGCGACAGCGGATCGTGGCCGTAATTGCGAATCGAAGCGCTAAGCAGGAGACGGAGGGACCATGGGATTGGTGTGCGTGCGTGGAATCACCTCGGCTCTCTGCCTGCTGCTGTCGGCTGCCGCTGCACTGGCGCAACCCCGCCAGGTGGAGGCCCCGCCCAAGGGACCCACCACGTTTGCGGTGTCGAAAGCCAGGTCGGCGGTCAAGGTGGATGGGGTGCTGGACGAAGCCGCGTGGGGCAGCGCCGCGGTCGTTCCGGTCGCGTACGAGTGGGCACCCGGCGACAATATTCCTGCCCCGGTGACGACGCAGTGCCTCGTCACCTTCGACACGAAAAACCTCTACGTCGCCTTCCGCGCCGCCGACCCGCGTCCCGCCGAGATCCGCGCGCACCTCATGGACCGCGACGATGTGGACACGCTGATCCAGGACGACCATGTCGGGTTGATGATCGACACGTTCAACGACGAGCGGCGCGCGTTTCAGTTCCGCGTCAACCCGCTCGGTGTCCAGGCCGATGCGATCTTCAGCGAGCAGGACGGCGTTGAGGACTTCTCGTGGGACATGATCTGGTCGTCGGCCGGGCGCGTCACCGAGGACGGCTACGTCGTGGAGATCTCCCTGCCGCTCAAGCAGCTGCGCTTCCAGGCGGGCCAGGGCCCGCAGACCTGGGGCTTCGAGGCGTTCCGGTCGTGGCCGCGAAACGTGCGCCACCGCCTGTCGTCGCAGCTCCGCGACCGGAACAAAGGCTGCCTGTTGTGCCAGGAGAACAAGATCAGCGGCTTTGAGGCGCTCTCGCAGGGTCGCAACGTCGAGTTCGATCCGACGGCCACGTTCAGACGAACGGACCGGCGCGACACGCCATTCGCGTCGGGGTTGGCGGCCGGCAGCACCGCGGCGGACATCGGTGGCACCATTCGCTGGAGCGTCACGCCGAACATGACGGTGGGCGGCACCATCAATCCGGACTTCTCCCAGATCGAAGCGGACGTGGCGCAACTCGACGTCAACCAGCGCTTCGCCCTGTTCTACCCGGAGAAACGCCCGTTCTTCCTCGAAGGCGTCGACTTCTTCACGACGCCCATCCAGACGGTCTTCACGCGGAAGGTCGCCGACCCCTATTTCGGCGCCAAGCTCACGGGCAAGCAGGGCGCGAACGCCGTGGGCGTGTTTGTCACCCGAGATCGCGTGAACACGCTGCTGCTCCCCTCGAACCAGGGATCGGACACCACGTCGCTCGACGACGACGTCACCACCATCGTCGGGCGCTACCGGCGGGACATCGGCACCACGTCCACCGTCGGCGCCCTGTTCGCCTCACGGGAAGGCAACGGGTATCACAACCGCCAGGCCGGCGTGGACGCGTTCTGGCGGCCGACGGCGTCCGATTCGCTTCGGATGCAGTTGGTCCGGAGCGACACCGAGTACCCGGCCGCGGTCGCCGACGAACACGGACAGCCGACGCAGCCATTCGGCGGCAATGGCATCTGGGTCGACTACCAGCGGATCACGCGGAACTACCAGCTGTTCGGCAACTTCGAATCGTACGACAAGGGTTTCCGAAGCGACACCGGCTTCGTGCCGCGGGTGGACTATCGAAACGTGTCCGGGCAGGGACAGCGGCGCTGGTGGCGGGAGGCCGGCGCGTGGTTCAACACGCTGGACCTGGGCGTGCGGGCATGGCGGTCCACAACAGCGGACCAGACGATGACCGACCGGACCGTGGCCGCCTTCGTCAACTACACGGGTCCGTTCCAGACCCAGGCGCAGTTCAACATGCCGCAAGACGTCGTGGTGTACGAGGGAACGCGCTACGAGTACTACCGGCCGAACTTCGCGTTCGGCATCAAGCCGACCGGCGACACGAGCCTTCTGGTCACCGGACGTTGTGGCGGCGGGGTCGACTTCGCCAATGCGAGAAAGGCGACGCAGGCGCTGCAGTTCGGGCCGGCCGTGGAATACCGGCCAATCCCACGCGTCAGCCTCTCGCTGCGGTACGACATGGATCAGCTCTCGGTGGAAGGCGGCCGGCTCTACCGGGCGCATCTGGCGCAGGTGAAGGGGATCTACCACCTGAACGTGAGGACGTTCGTGCGGGCGATCATCCAGTACACCGACATTTCCCGCGACCCGGCTCTCTACCGATTCCAGGTCGAACCGCGCACCCGGCGACTGTTCTCCCAGTTCCTCTTCTCGTTCAAGGTCAACCCGCAGACGGTCTTGTTCCTCGGGTACTCGGACAACGCCGCCAACGCGATACACATCGACCTGCAGCGGCAGGACCGGACGTTCTTCATCAAGCTGGGATACGCGTGGGTGCTGTGAGACGGCGCCGATGACGCATCACCCGGTCGAGCCGGAACCAAAGAGGATCGGCCGGGTTATGGACTATCGCGGTCGCGACAACTCGCGCCGCGCAGCGTCCAGGATCTCGGCGAGAGAACCCGTCAGGCCGCCGCCCTGCGCAAGGTCAGGCTTGCCGCCGCCGCGGCCGCCACACGTCTCCATGAGGGCCTTCAGGACGGCCGCGCAATCGACCGAACGGTCTTTCGATCGGGCGAGAACGGCGACATAGGGAGCCGTCGTCGAGAACAGCGCGGCCTCGAACCCCGGGTTGCTGCAGATCGCCAACGCCATGGCCTTGAGGCCGTTCTGGTCGCGTCCGTCGATCGCCTGCACCACCTGGCGAACCCCGTTCACCTCTTCAGCCGCCGAGGCCAGCGCCGCCGCTTCGTAGCCCGCAAGCCGCTCCTGCACGTCCTTCATGGCCTTGCGCTGGTCCTTCACCTCGGCCTGCAGCCGTTCAATGGCGCCAGGCAGTTCCTCCGGCATCACCGAGACGTGGCGAATACAGCCGGCCACCGCGTCGCGGAACGTGCGAAGCGACCGGAGCGCGCGCCCGCCGCACACGAATTCCAGGCGCGTGCCGCCCCGCAGGCGCTCGGCCGACAACAGCGCGATCAGGCCCACGGCGCCCGTCCGCGAGACGTGGGTCCCGCCGCAGGCCGACAGGTCGTAGCCCTCGACGTCGATGACGCGCAGCGTGCCGCCCCGCGCCGGCTCCTTGCGCAACGGGAGCGCGGCGGCTTCCGCCTCGGTGACGAACCGGATGCCGACGGGCCGGTCTTCCCACACGATCCGGTTCGCCTCTGATTCCGCGGCGGCAATCGCCTGCGCCGACACGTCGATCGCGAGGTCCACGCTGGAGACCACAGCGCCCAGGTGGAAGCCAACCGTGCGCGCGTGGTGGAGGCGGTCGAATGCGGCCGACAGGAGGTGTTGACCGGTGTGCTGCTGCATGTGATCGAACCGCCGCTCGCGGTCCACGACCGCGTGCAGGCGCTGCCCGGCCTCGACGTCCCGGTCGAGGACATGCCACACCTCGCCCGCATCGGACTCGGTCACCTCGACCACCCGCGCATCGCCGAGCATCCCGGTGTCGTGCGGTTGCCCGCCCGACGTCGGGTAGAACGCAGTGGTATCGAGCGCCACCGCCGGGCGGTCTCCCTGGCGGGTCGTCCCGGTCACGACGGCGTCGAACTCAGTGCACTGAGGTTCGGTGTAATAGATACGGTTGGACATCGCGATCTCTCCACTGACTCCCGAATCCAGACTCCCGAATCCTGTTAGAAAACGGGGTCTCTCACGCCCGCCTCCGCGAACCCCTTCGCTCGCAGCAGGCAACTGTCGCAGTGGCCGCACGGCCTCCCTGATGCGTCCGGGTCGTAGCAGCTGTGCGTCAGGCCGTAATCAACGCCCAGCGCCAGGCCGCGTCGAATGATCTCGGCCTTCGTCATCCTCATGAGCGGCGCGTGGATCCGCAACCGCGCCCCCTCGACACCGGCCTTCGTCGCCAGTCCGGCCAACCGCTCGAACGCCTCCACGAACTCGGGCCGGCAATCGGGATACCCCGAGTAATCGAGGGCGTTGACGCCAATGTAGATGTCCTGCGCGCCGAGCGTCTCGGCCCACGCCAGCGCCAGCGCCAGGAACACCGTGTTGCGCGCGGGCACGTACGTGGACGGGATGTCGGACGCCTCGAGATCGCGATCCTTCGGCACCTCGATCGCGTCGGTGAGCGCGGACCCGCCGAACGCCGACAGGTCCACCTGCAGTTCCACGTGGCGGACGACGCCGAGGGCGCGGGCGACGGCGCGGGCCGACTCGATCTCGCAGCCGTGACGTTGACCGTAGGCCACGGTCAGGGCGTAGAGATCGAAGCCCTCGCTCCTGCCGATGGCCGCCGCGGTGGCGGAATCAAGGCCGCCGCTCAGCAAGACGATGGCACGTGGTGGCACGGGCATGGGTCCCTCGTCCCCCGACGTCGACATCGTCGGGGAAATGGTGACGACTCAGACAGACAGAATCTACCTGACTCCTGAATTCTGAATTCTGACTCCTCGCTACCTGAGTCGTCGCGCGAGAAGATTCGTGCTCGTCACACGCCGCGCGTCGCCGGGCCCCAGATGTACTTGTGAACCTGGAGCTGCACGCGCACGGCGAGCCGGTCGGCCAGCACCCACGCGGCCAGGTCTGACGCCGGCAACTGGCCGTGCGCGGGCGAGAACAGGATGCTCGCGACCCGCGGCGGCAGGTCGTAGCGGACGATGACATCCTTCGCGTAGTCGTAGTCGGCGCGGTCCGCGATCACGAACTTCACCTCGTCGCGCGGGCCGAGGCGGGCGAGGTTGCCCCAGTCCATCCGCCCCGATTCGCCGCTGCCACGGCACTTGACATCCATGATCCGCACGACGCCCGTCGGCACCCGCTCGAGCGAGATGTGACCGCCGGTCTCGAGGAGCACCTCGTGGCCCTCATCGAGCAGGCGCTGCATCAGCGGGTAGACCTCTGGCTGCAGCAGCGGCTCTCCGCCCGTCACCTCGACCAGCCGGCATCCGTACGACGCCACGTCCTTCAGCACGTCTTCCAGGTCCCGCTTGCGCCCCTCGTGAAACGCGTAGGCCGTGTCGCACCACGAACAGCGGAGATCGCACGCCGTCAGCCGGACGAAGATGCACGGCAACCCGGCGTAGCTCGACTCTCCCTGGATCGAATGAAAGATCTCGTTCACCGTCAGCATTCTCCCGTATTGTAGTCCAGCGCCACGGGGGCAGGTTGCGCGGAACGGTGGAGCGGCCGAGCCTCTTTGATTCAGGCTCGACCGGGTTATGATCGAAGATGATGAATGTCCGTGTGGGCACCTCTGGCTGGAGCTACCCGTCCGGCCGCGGGACCTGGAACGGGATCTTCTATCCGCCGCGGGGGGCGCGGGGATTCCGGGCGGGGGACGAGCTGGCCTACTACGCCGAGCACTTCGACACGGTGGAGGTGAACTCGACGTTCTACCGGCCGCCGGCGGCGGCCACCACGGCCCGATGGGTCGCGCAGACACCGGCGGGCTTCGAGTTCTCCGTCAAGCTCCACCAGAAGTTCTCGCATGTCATGGCGGTCGGCCGGGGTGCACCACCGCTGCCACTCGCGGAGGCGCGAAGAGGATTGGCGCTGCCCCGGCCGACACAGGCCGACGCGGACGAGTTCCGGGCGGGTCTGGACCCGATGGCCGCAAGCGGCAAGCTGGGCGCGGTTCTGGTTCAGTTTCCGGCCGGCTTCCATCACGATGGGGAGACGCTGGCCTACCTGGGAGGGCTGCTCGGCGCCTTCAAGGACTACCCGATGGCGGTGGAACTGCGCCACCGGTCCTGGAGCGACGCGGCTGCGGCCACGCTCGGCCTCCTCGACGAGTTCCAGGCCGCGTGGGTGCAGATCGACGAACCCAAGTTCCGTCTGTCGATTCGGCAGGATCTTGCGCCGAACATCGAGCGCTTCTACTACATGCGCCTGCACGGCCGGAACGCCGCCCAGTGGTGGTCTCCGGAGGCACCGGAGGACCGCTACAACTACCTCTATTCGACGGAGGAGTTGCGGCCGTTTGCCGAAGTCGCGTCCGCGGTCGGCCCGGAGGTGCGGAAGGCGTACCTCTACTTGAACAACCACTTCGCGGCGAAGTCGGTGGTGAACGCCACCGTGCTCAAGCGCCAGCTCGGACAACCGGTGACCGGCGAGTACCGACCCGAGCTCCTCGAGACCTACCCGGTTCTTCAGGAGATCGTCCCGCCGCAGTTCCGCCATCTCATCTAAAGGGAAGGCCGCGATTCTGAAGCGGCTCGTCTTCCCGAGTCGGAATTGACGATGAGGAGTCGGTGCTGACGAGGAAGGGTCGGTGCTGACGAGGAAGAGTCGG